>NZ_JBSXNM010000040.1:0-97122 GCF_056857655.1 Paracoccus sp. L-17 | reverse complement strand
ATCGACAGATATTGCGATCCGCGGTCCGAGTGGTGCACCAGTTGGTCCTGCGCTGGCCTGCGTTGGTGGATGGCTTGTTCCAAAGCATCCAGAACAAAGCCGGCGTTGGCAGTGCGGCTCACTCGCCAACCGACGATGCGCGATTGGGCCGTCGCCCTCTGCACCCAGGACGAAGCGAGATTCGACAGTTTCATCGCGACCTCCACGCCGGCCTATGCTCACCTTCGTCGCCCGAGCCGCTTGCACGATGTCGGCCACGAGGCGCAAGGACGTAGACCGGCCAGCGCCGATGAACGGGCGATCTGCGAACAGCTCGGCCTGACGCCCACAGATCTGAAATAGGAATGTGCGGCCCGGTTGGGTAGCGATGACGGGCCGCACAGCCACCGCCCCGCAACGGTTCGGGCTTCTCTGTCCCGGTCGAGGGCCGATGCGGGGCGGTGATCTGAAAAGGAGAAAGTCATGAGCGGAGCCGCTGTCACGACCGATATTGACGCCAGCGAGGCGCGCGCCGCATTGGCGCGGCTGAACGACAGCCAGATTCGCGGCATCCTCGCAGCCATCGGCGCAGTGATCAAAAGCCAGACCGTTCACCGTATCGACAGCGAGAAGCGGGCACCTGACGGTGGGTCCTGGGCACCCTGGTCGCTGGACTATGCGCGGTCACGCTCTGGCGGACATTCGCTTCTGGAAAACGAGGGCCACCTTCGGGACAGTATCGGCTGGCAGCTGCGCGGCGATGAAGTGGCCATCGGCACCAACCTGGTCTATGGCGCGGTTCATCAGTCCGGCGGTGACGGCACGCCGGCGCGTCCATATCTCGGCTTCTCCGGCGAGAACCGCGACGAGATCGAGCGGCTGGTGGTCGCCGGCATGGAAGACGTTCTGTGACGGGCGCGCCCGTTCAATCGCCCGGTCAGGGCCGCGTGACGGCCGACGATCTGTCCGGGATCGACACCGCCCTTGCCGAATTATCGGTCCTGCGCGGCACGCTCTCCCGGCTTGAAACCTCTCTTGAACGGCTGCGCGGCGCGGCCCTGCAACATTCCCTGTCACAACTTCCGGCATGCGATGTGCCGCCGACCGAACGCCGCCGCGCCCACCGCTCAGGCCGCCCGCCGATCATCGACACCGACCCCGAATTGCAAGCCTTCATCCTCGCCCGCCTCGACCGGCTGACCTATCATCAGATCGCCGCCGCCATCGCCGAACACTTCCCGCCCGAGCGCCACATCAGCCACGCCACCGTCCACCATTGGGCGCAGAAACGCCGCTGACACATCTTGCGACGGCCCCTGACGATATCGGATAAGCGCGAGAAATTCATGGGTCTTCGCACATCAAACGCTAGAATAATTGGTTACATGCCAGAATTAATAGTTACACAATAGCGGCCCGCGCGGCTCAGTCGGCCATGAGGCGGCTGATGATGACCGTTACCTCGGGCTTCTTGCCGATCTCTTCCATCGCCACCTGGCGGGTGATCTTGCGCAATGCCTCGTCCATCTTGGCATCGTCGCGGACCACGCGCGCATCGGCGCCTTCCAGGAAATCGGCCAGTTCGCCCTCGATATGCCGCGCCAGATCGTCGCCGCTGCGGGTGCGGCCGGGCAGGCCCATCAGTTCGACCCAGGCATCGGGCAACGCATTGTCATCCTCGTCCACGATGACGCTGACCAGGGCATGTCCATTCAGCGCCATGCGGATCCGGTCGCGCACGATCCCGTCCATCGCCCCGATCAGCACCGTGCCGTCAAGATAGAGCCGCCCCGTCTCGACCTGATCGACCACTTTCGGCCGCTCGCCCGTCAGATCGAGCATCGTGCCGTTTACCGCGATCGTCGAGCCAAGGCCCTTGTCGCGCGCCAGCAGCATGTGTTCGCGCAGGTGCAGATGCTCGCCATGCATTGGAATCACGATCTCGGGCTTCAGCAGATCGTGCAGCGCCTCGATATCGGGGCGGTTGGCGTGGCCCGAGACATGGAACAGCCCGTCATCGGCGTCATAGACATTGACGCCCGACTCGCTGAGCGCGTTCATGATCCGGCCGACGGCGCGTTCATTGCCCGGAATGGTCTTTGAACTGAACAGGAAGCTGTCACCGTCTTTCAGCGACAGGCCCAGATAGCGGCCGCGCGACAATTGCGCGCTGGCGGCGCGGCGTTCGCCCTGTGAACCGGTAACGATCAGCATCACCTTGTCGCGCGACAGGTTCGCGGCCTCGTCGGGGCCGATCGTATCGGGAAAATCGGTCAGGACGCCGGTTTCCAGTCCGACCGAAACCATTCGCCGCATCGCCCGACCCAGCAGGCAGACCTTTCGCCCCGACGCGATCGCGGCCTCGGACAGGGTCTTGAGCCGCGCGATGTTGCTGGCAAATGTCGTGGCCACCACCATGTTCTTCTGCGCCATCACCCATTCCAGGATCGGGTTGGCCAGCAGCGCCTCGGACCGGCCGGGATGGGTCGAGAAGACATTGGTCGAATCGCAGGTCAGAACCTTGATCCCCTGCCCCTCGCTGGCGACGTCATGCCACAGGATCGGATCGAAGGAATCGCCCACGACCGGTGTGCCGTCCAGCTTGAAGTCGCCGGTATGCACGATCCGTCCCGCCGGCGTGTCGATGATCAGCGCCGCGCTTTCGGGGATCGAATGGCTGACCGGCACGAATTGCACGGTGAAGGGACCGACCTGCGTGACTTCGGGACGGGGGCCGGTGATGTTCACGGCCTCGCCCGGCAGTCCCTGCTCTTCCAGTTTCAGGCGGCACAGCGTGCCGGTGAACTGGCGGGCGTAGATCGGCACGTCCAGACGCGACCAAAGATGGCCCAGGGCACCGATGTGATCCTCGTGGCCGTGGGTGACGAAGATCGCCTCCAGCCGGTCGCGGTTCTGTTCGAGCCAGGTCAGATCGGGCATGATCAGGTCGATGCCGGGACTGCTGTCCATATCGCCGAAGGTCACCCCGAGATCGACAAGGATCAGCCGTTCCTTGCCCGGCGCACCATAGCCGTAGACATAGGCGTTCATGCCGATTTCGCCGGCGCCGCCCAGCGGCAGATAGATCAGACGTTCAGCCATGGCCCGCCTCCTTGTTGTAATCGTGAATGAGACGCAGACCGTGCATCGTCAGATCGTCCTCGATCGCGTCGAAGAGGTCAAACCCCTGATCGAACAGCGGCGCAAGCCCCCCCGTCGCGATAACCTTCATCGGACGGTCGCGTTCCGCACGTATCTGGCCGACGATCCCCTGCACCAGACCGATATAGCCCCAGAAGACACCCGACTGAATACAGGCGACGGTATTCGTGCCGATCACCTTCGCCGGCATGGTGACATCGACATGCGGCAGCGCGGCGGCGGCCATGTGCAGAGCCTCCAGCGACAGGTTCACGCCGGGTGCGATGACACCGCCGATATAGGCGCCGTCCACATCGACCACGTCGAAGGTCGTCGCGGTGCCGAAATCGACCACGATCAGGTCGGGGCCGTGGCGGTCGAACCCGGCAACGGTGTTGACCAGGCGGTCGGGGCCGACCGTCGTGCCGACATCGACGCGGGGCTGAACCGGCAGCAGGCAGTCGGGCTTGCCCACGACCAGCGGCCTCGTATCGAAATAGCGATTGCACAGGACGCGCAGATTGAAGACCACGCGCGGCGCGGTCGCGCTGATGATGCAGGCGTCGATTTCCAGCCTGAATTTCTGCACCTCGATCAGCGTGGACAGCCAGACGAAATACTCGTCCGCCGTGCGCCGGTGATCGGTCGCGATGCGCCAATGTGCCAGAAACCTGCCGCCATCCCAGATCGAGAAGACCGTGTTCGTATTGCCGGTATCGATGCACAGAAGCATGGCTTACGCCCCGCCGAAATAGATGTCGGCGGCGGGAATCGCCTTGCGTCCACGCGGCGTCGAGAGGATCAGCGCGCCGGTCTCGTCGATGCCCTCGAAAACGCCGGTCGTTTCGGTCCCGCCTGTGCGGGCGGTGATCGTCTCGCCCAGCCGCGCGGCGCGGGCCAGCCAGGCGGCGCGGATCGGCCCGAAGCCGTGATCGCGCATCTGCCGCTGCCGATGGTCGAAGGCGATTGCCAGCGCGTCCAGCAATTCGTCCGGGGTGACGGCAAGGCCGGTCTCGCCCTTCAGGCTGACGGGCCGGATGGACTGGTCGGCCGCAATCTCGGGGGCGCAGGCCAGATTGACGCCGATGCCGATGGCCAGCGCGGTCACCTGACGCCCCGAGCCGGCGCTTTCCAGCAGGATCCCCGACAATTTGCCGCCGTTCAGCAGCAGGTCATTGGGCCATTTCAGTGAAAGGTTCAGTTGCGGCCCGCAGAGGGTCATCAGCGCATCATGCACCGCCAGGGCCGCGACAAAGGACAGTCGCGCGGCGTCCGCGGGCCCGCCCTGGGGCCGGATCAGCAGGGTTGCCGCGAAATTTCCCGGAGGGTCGGTCCAGGCCCTGCCCCGCCTGCCGCGCCCGGCCTCTTGCCGACGCGCCATGATCCAGGCCGGACCGGCGATCCGGTCCGCAAGCCGCATCGCCTCGGCATTGGTGCTGTCAACGCGGTCCAGAACATGCCGGGCCACGTCCCTTGGCCATGCGGAGGGAATGATGACGTCAGTCACCCGCAGGCTCGGTTGGTGTCGGATCGGCTGGCCCTTCGCCGGACACGACCGGCCCCCCCTCGCCGACGCCGGGATCGGTCACCTCGGTCCCGACCAGCGATTGCGCGGCGGTGGCGGCAGCATTGTCCACGCCCAGCATCGTCACCGCGCCCAGCAGCAGCATTGCGGCAGGCACGACCAGCGCCGTGAACTGCACCAGCCCCATGCGGCTTTCCACGCCCTCGTTTTCGGCCCCGAAGAACATGTAATAGACGATGCGCAGGTAATAGAACGCCCCGATCACCGAGGCGACGACGCCCGCGACGGCCAGCCAACTCATCCCCGATTGCACCGCCGCCGACAGAACTCCGTATTTGGCGAAGAAACCCAGAAACGGCGGCACGCCGGCAAGGCTGAACATCAGGAACAGCACCGCGAAGGCCTTGAGCGGCTCGGTCGCGGCGAAACGGTTCAGGCTGTCCAGCATCACGACCGGACGGCCCTCGCGCTCCATCGACAGGATGAAGGCGAAGGTGCCCACGTTCATCACCGCATAGATCGCCATGTAGATCAGCATCGCCTGCACGCCATAGGCGGTTCCGGCCGCCAGCCCGACCAGCGCAAAGCCCATATGCGCGATCGAGGAATAGGCCATCAGCCGCTTGATGTTGCGCTGTCCGATCCCGGCGATCGAACCCAGGAACATCGACATCACCGCCAGCGCGGCGATGATCTGGCCCCAATCGCCGGGGACGTTGCCGAAGGCGCCGAACATCAGCCGGGCGATCAGCGCCATGGCGGCGATCTTGGGCGCGGTGGCGAAGAAGGCCGTCACCGGCGTCGGCGCGCCCTCGTAGACATCGGGCGTCCACATGTGGAACGGCACCGCCGAGACCTTGAACGCCAGGCCGACCAGCAGGAAGACCAGGCCGAACAGCAGGCCCAGCGACATCTGGCCCGCGCCGATCGTGGCGAAGATGCCGTCGAAATTGGTGGTCCCCGAGAAACCGTAGACCAGCGAGGCACCATAGAGCAGCATCCCGGAACTGAGCGCGCCCAGAACGAAATATTTCAGCCCCGCCTCCGAGGACTTGGCGCTTTCGCGGCGCATCGCGGCCACGACATAGAGCGACAGCGATTGCAGCTCCAGCCCCATATACAGCGACAGCAGGTCCCCGGCCGAGACCATCACCATCATTCCCGTCGCGGCCAGCACGATCAGGATCGGGTATTCGAACCGCATCAGCCCGTGCCGACCCATGTAATCGACGCTCATCGCCAGGACAGCGGCGGCCGAGACCAGCAATGTGACCTTGGCGAAGCGGGCGAAGGCATCGTCGCGGAACATGCCGAAGAAGGCGGTGCCGTCCGGCCGGTTCGAGAAGCCGATGAAGAAGCCCGCGATCAGCAGGGCCGCGACACTGGCCCAGAGTATCGCCTTGGCCAGATCGTCCTTGCCGAACCATGCGCCGGCCATCAGCGCGGCCATCGCATAGATCGCCAGCAAAAGCTCGGGCAGGATGGTCGAGATATCAAGCGCGGTCATCTTGCGTCCCTCACTGGCTGGCTTCGGCCGGTTCCGCCTGCGCGGTCACGGCCAGCCCGTCGCGCGGCTCTTGCGGCAGGGCATCGTTGTAGCTGACCAGCAGCGCCTCGACGGCGGGGCCGGTGATGTCCGTGACCAGCCGCGGATAGACACCCAGAAGCAGTGTCATGGCGACAAGCGGCGCGAAGATCCAGCGCTCGCGCGGGGTCATGTCGCCGATGGTCTTCAGACTTTCCTTGATCAGCGCGCCCAGCGTGACGCGGCGATACAGCCACAACGCATAGGCCGCCGACAGGATCACCCCGGTCGTGGCCACGAAGGCGACCCAGGTATTGGCCTTGAACGCGCCCATCAGGGTCAGGAATTCGCCCACGAAGCCCGAGGTGCCCGGCAGGCCGACATTGGCCAGGGTGAAGAACATGAAGATCAGCGCATATTTCGGCATCCGGTTCACCAGACCGCCATAGGCGTCGATCTCGCGCGTGTGCATCCGGTCGTAGATCACGCCCACGCACAGGAACAGCGCGCCCGAGATGAAGCCGTGCGACAGCATCTGGAAGATCGCGCCATCCAGCCCCTGCTGGTTGGCCGCGAAGGTGCCGATGGTGACATAGCCCATATGGGCGACCGAGGAATAGGCGATCAGCTTCTTCATGTCGGTCTGCGCCAGCGCCACCAGCGAGGTATAGACGATGGCAATGGCCGACAGCCAGAAGACCAGAGGCTGCAGCATCTGCGACGCCACCGGAAACATCGGCAGCGAAAAGCGCAAGAACCCGTAGCCGCCCATCTTCAGCAGCACGGCGGCCAGAACCACGGAACCGGCGGTGGGCGCCTGAACATGCGCGTCGGGCAGCCAGGTATGGACCGGCCACATCGGCAGCTTGACCGCGAAACTGGCGAAGAAGGCCAGAAACAGCAGCGTCTGCATCCCGCCGACCACGGTAAAGCCCAGCACGCGCGTGGTCTGCGAGGGAAAGTCGAATTGCAGCAGTTGCGCGATGTCGGTGGTGCCGGCGGTGCGGATCATCGCGATCATCGCGACCAGCATCAGCACCGAGCCCAGGAAGGTATAGAGAAAGAACTTGAAGGCCGCATAGATGCGGTTCGCGCCGCCCCAGATGCCGATGATCAGGAACATCGGGATCAGCCCGGCCTCGAAGAACAGGTAGAACAGGATCAGATCCAGCGCCGTGAAGACGCCGATCATCAATCCCTCCAGCACCAGGAAGGCGATCATGTATTCCTTGACGCGGGTCTCGACCTCCCAGGTGGACAGGATCGTCAGCGGCATCAGGAAGGTGGTCAGCAGCACGAACAGGATCGAGATGCCGTCGACACCCATCTTGTAGCGCAGGCCCATGATCCAGGCGTGATCCTCGACGAACTGGAAGCCGGTATCGCCGGAATCGAACCCCGCCAGCAGGAACAGCGAGATCAGGAAGGTCGCAGAGGTGGCGATCAGCGCCAGCCATTTCGCGTTCTTCCGCGAGGCGGGGTCGTCGCCGCGCAGGAACAGGGCCAGGATCGCTGCCGCGACGATGGGCAGGAAGGTGATGATCGAAAGAAGGTTCGTCATGTCAGTATGCGCCCCGCATCATCACCCAGATCAGCAAGCCCACGATGCCCAGAACCATCGCGAAGGCGTAATGGAACAGATAGCCGGACTGAACCCGGCCCGCGAAACGGGTCAGCCGGGGAATGATTCCCATGGCCACCCCGTTGATGGCGCCGTCGATAACGGCTCCGTCCCCGCCCGTCCACAGGGCACGCCCCAGCCATCTGGCCGGACGCACGAAGACGAAGTCGTAGATCTCGTCGAAATACCACTTGTTGAGCAGGAAACGATACAGCGCGGGCTGTTGTGCGGCCAGCCGGGCGGGCGCCTCGGGATAGCGGATATAGAACAGCCACGCGACCAGCAGCCCGCCCAACATGGCGATGAAGGGCGACAGCTTGACCCAGGCCGGGACGTGATGCGCCTCGTCCAGAACCTCGTTGTCGGGCCGCATGTAGATCGCGCCGCCGACGGGGGGCGGGAAATCGGTCGCTGCCGCCTGGTCGCCGCCCTCGGCGGCGCCGGGTGCCGCCTGTTCACCCTCGGGCGCGGCCTGCGCCGGCTGGGCCGGGGCCGCGGCCCCGGTTGCCGCGCCTTCGGTCGTGGCCTGGGCAGAATTCTCCCCGGCCGGAGCCTCGGCGCCGGCTTCGCCCTCGGCGCTGGCCGAAGCCTCGCTGCCGGCGATGTTGAAATAGCGCGAGACTTCTTCGCGGGGGCCGAAGAAGGGCTCGTAGAAGACCATGCCGGCAAAGATCGCGCCCACGGACAAGGCGACCAGAGGCACGGTCATGACGCGCGGACTTTCATGGGCGTGTTCATGCGTGTGCCGGTCTCCGCGCGGCGTGCCCCAGAAGGTCATGAACATCAGCCGCCAGGAATAGAAGCTGGTGAAGGCGGCGGCGATGACCAGCAGCCAGAAGGCATAGGTGTTGCCCGCCCAGGCGCTTTCGATCACCGCGTCCTTCGACAGGAAGCCCGCGAATCCGATATCGGTCAGCGGTATCCCGACGCCGGTGATCGCCAGGGTGCCGATCAGCATGGTCCAGAAGGTCAGCGGGATTTTCTGTCGCAGGCCGCCATAATTCCGCATGTCCTGTTCGTGATGCATCGCGTGGATGACCGAACCCGCGCCCAGAAACAGCAGCGCCTTGAAGAAGGCGTGGGTCAGAAGGTGGAACATCGCGACCGAATAGACGCCGACGCCGGCGGCCACGAACATGTAGCCCAGCTGCGAACAGGTCGAATAGGCGATCACGCGCTTGATGTCGTTCTGCACCAGACCCACGGTCGCCGCGAAGAAGGCCGTCGTCGCGCCGATCACGGTGATGAACAGCTTGGCGTCGGGCGCGAATTCGTAAAGCGGCGACATCCGGGCAACAAGAAAGACACCCGCGGTGACCATGGTCGCGGCATGGATCAGCGCCGAAACCGGGGTCGGGCCCTCCATCGCGTCGGGCAGCCAGGTATGCAGGAAAAGCTGCGCCGACTTGCCCATCGCACCGATGAACAGCAGCACCGCCAGAACCTCGGCCGAATTCCAGTCGCCCCAGAGAAATTGCATCTGCGTCTGCGCCAGTTCGGGAACCTGCCCGAAGATGGCGTCGAACTGGACCGAGCCGGTCATCCAGAACAGCCCGAAGATGCCCAGCAGAAAGCCGAAATCCCCGACCCGGTTCACGATGAACGCCTTCATGGCGGCTGCGCCCGCGGATTGCTTCTTGTAGTAGAAACCGATCAGCAGATACGAGGCGACGCCCACGCCCTCCCATCCGAAGAACATCTGAAGCAGGTTGTCGGCCGTCACCAGCATCAGCATGGCGAAGGTGAAAAAGCTCAGATAGGCGAAGAAGCGCGCCTTGTAATGTTCGTCATGGGCGAAGTTGTCGTCATGGGCCATGTAGCCCATCGAATACAGGTGAACCAGCGCCGAGACGGTCGTCACCACGATCAGCATGATCGCCGTCAGCCGGTCCAGCCGGATCGCCCATTCGCTGACGAAATCGCCCGAGACGATCCAGTCCAGCACCGGCACGAGCTGCGTCTCGCCGCCGAAGGTCAGGAAGATGATCCAGGCCAGGAAGCAGGCCAGAAACAGGATCCCCGTGGTCACGTATTGGGCGGCCTGTTCCCCGATCACGCGCCAGCCGAAACCTGCGACGATCGCGGCCAGCAGCGGGGCAAAGAGAATGAATTGCGCCATGGTCCCTTACCCCTTCATCACGTTGACGTCTTCGACCGCGATGGTGCCGCGGTTGCGGAAGAACACCACCAGGATCGCCAGCCCGATCGCGGCCTCGGCGGCGGCGACGGTCAGGATGAACAGGGTAAAGACCTGCCCGACCAGATCGCCCAGATGGGCCGAGAAGGCGACGAAGTTGATGTTGACCGCCAGCAGCATCAGCTCGATCGACATCAGGATGACGATGACGTTCTTCCGGTTCACGAAGATGCCGAACACCCCGGCGACGAACAGAATCGCCCCTACGACAAGGTAATGTGTCAAACCGATCATCTTATCCGTCCCTCCGGGTCGCTCACCCGTTGAAAATATTCCCTTGCCGCGATCCGGGCGGCCGTTCCGGTCGGCTACAGCCCCTGTCCCGGCTTCACGTCCCGCAATTCCATCGCCTTGGCGGGATCGCGATACATCTGCGTCAGGACATCCTGACGCTTGATGTCCCGGCGATGCCGCATGGTCAGGGTGATCGCCCCGATCATCGCCACCAGCAGGATCAGCCCCGCAAGCTGGAACGGCAGCATGTAGCGGTCATAGAGGACGATCCCGATCAGGTTCGTGTTCTGCGCCCCGGCGTCGATCGGCACGACCCGCATCGCCTCGGCCTGGTCCGAGGATTGCCAGGCCCCGAAAGCGATTCCCAGCTGCGCCAGCAGCACGACCGCGATCAGCCCGGCCAGCGGCAGATAGCGTGCGAATTCGCCCTTCAGCTCGGCGAAATCGACATCCAGCATCATCACCACGAACAAGAACAGCACCGCAACCGCGCCGACATAGACGATGACCAGCAGCATGGCGACGAATTCGGCGCCTTGCAGGACGAACAGCCCGGCCGCAGAGAGAAAGGCCAGGATCAGCCACAGAACCGAATGGACCGGGTTGCGCGCCAGCACGACCATGAATCCCGAGACGCAGACGCTGATGGCGAAGAGATAGAAGGAAAAGATCATCATTCGGATTCGCGCTCCTCGGGTTTGGTAAAGACGCCCTGGGCGATCTCAAGCGCCTTCTGCATTGCCGGGATGCCCGCGAACATGCCCATCTGATAGATCACCTCGGCGATCTCGCGCGGGGTGGCGCCCGCCTCGACGGCATGGCGGATGGTCAGGCGCAATTGCGGCTCGGCCTGGGCACCCTGCACGGTCAGCGCGGCGATGGTGACCAGCAGACGGGTTCTGGCATCCAGCCCGTCGCGGTTGAAGGTCTTGCCGAACCACATTTCCAGCATGTCCGACGGCATGGTCGGGATCAGCTTCTCGAATGCCTTGGTATCGACATGTTCCAGCGCCGGATTGAAGACCCGCGCCATTTCATGACCGGACTGGATCATCTGCTGGAACATCTTCTGAAAAGCGTCGGTCATCTGTAGGGCGCGTCGATGGCGAGGTTGCGGGCGATCTCGGCTTCCCAGCGGTCGCCGTTGGCAAGCAGTTTCTGCTTGTCGTAGAACAGTTCCTCGCGGGATTCGGTGGCGAATTCGAAATTCGGTCCCTCGACGATGGCATCGACCGGACAGGCCTCCTGGCAGAACCCGCAATAGATGCACTTGGTCATGTCGATGTCATAGCGCGTGGTCCGGCGCGATCCGTCGGCGCGCGGTTCCGCGTCGATGGTGATCGCCTGGGCCGGGCAGATCGCCTCGCACAGCTTGCAGGCGATGCAGCGTTCTTCGCCGTTGGGATAGCGGCGCAGCACGTGTTCCCCGCGAAAACGCGGGCTCAGCGGCCCCTTTTCGTGCGGATAGTTCAGCGTCGCCTTGGGGGCGAAGAAGTATTTCAGGCCGAGGCCGAACCCCTTGATGAAATCCATCATCAGGAAATACTTGGTGGCGCGGGCGATATCGAAAGCCATCAGAAATGCTCCCCTTGCTTGGGCGCGGAAAAGCGGTCGAAGGCCGCCACATAGTCGCGGATACGCGCGCCGTCACGGGCGTTTTCGGCGCTGTCCAGATTATTGGCCAGAAAATGCGCGAATTCGATCTTGTCCTGCTCCGAGGCGCTGGCCAGCGATTCCGCGATCCTGTTCGAATAGGCCATGTCGATCACATCCCCGCCCAGCGGGCCCAGAACGATCCGAAGACCTGGAATTTCGCCAGGAAGGCGACGATCACGACCCAGCCCAGCGACATCGGAAGGAACACCTTCCAGCCGATGCGCATCAACTGGTCATAGCGATAGCGCGGCACGATCGCCTTCACCATGGCAAACATGAAGAACCAGAAGACCATCTTCAGGAACATCCACAGCGCCCCGTCGGGGATGCCGGGAATGGGCGACAGCCAGCCGCCGAAGAACAGCAGCGCAATCAGCGCGCACATCAGCCACATCGCGATGTATTCGCCGGCCATGAACAGCAGATAGGGGGTCGAGGAATATTCGACCATGAAGCCCGCCACCAATTCGGATTCGGCCTCGGGCAGATCGAAGGGCGGGCGGTTGGTTTCCGCCAGGCAACTGACGAAGAACAGGACCAGCATCGGCAGATGCGGCAGCCAGTACCAGGACAGAAGCCCCATCCCGCGCTGCGCCTCGACGATATCGGTCAGGTTCATCGAACCGGTCGAGATGATGACGCCGATGATGATCAGGCCAAGGCTGACCTCGTAGGAAATCATCTGCGCGGCCGAGCGCAGCGAACCCAGGAACGGATATTTCGAGTTCGAGGCCCAGCCGCCCATGATGACGCCGTAAACCTCGAGCGAGGAGATGGCCAGGATGAACAGGATGCCCACATTGATGTCGGCCATCACCCAGCCGGGCGCGAAGGGAATCGCCACGAAGGCGGTCAGCGCCAGCATCATCGACAGGAACGGCGCCAGGAAGAAGACGAACTTGTCGGCGCCGGCCGGTATCACCACTTCCTTGACGACATATTTCAAGGCGTCGGCGAAGGTTTGCAGAAGGCCCCAGGGTCCGACCACGTTCGGGCCGCGCCGCATCTGCACCGCTGCCCAGATCTTGCGGTCGCCATAGACCATGTAGACCAGCGACAGCATCACGAAGACGATCAGCGCCAGACCCTGCGCCAGCAGGATGATGGCGATGCCCAGCGATGAAGACCAAAATCCGTCCATGACGCCCGTCCTTCTGCTTACGCCGCGGGAATGCCGCGTGCCTTGCATTCGCGCAAGGTCTCATTCGTTTCCATCACCCGCAGGCCCAGCGGCTTGCTGTCCGAGATCGTGAAGGCGGCCCCGATCAGCAACTTGCCATCGCGCGTGTCCTGCAGCGTGCGGATGTGACGGCCATAACGGGCGCCATTCGCCTTTGCCCAGCCTGCCAGCGCGCAGGTGGCATACGAAAAGGCGATATCGGCGTCCACCCCCTCGCGCAGATTCGCCGTCACTTCGACCAGATCGGACCGTTTGCCGTCACCCAGAGGCTTCACCCGCGCGCCCAGAAAATCCTTGTCCGAAATTTCGCTGCCTTCCTTGCGGTCCGGAAGCGCGGGTCGGGTCCGCCGGGCAAAGGCGGCGATGGCCCTTTGCTGCGCGGTCGGGCCTTTCGGCCTTGTCGCGCCTGCGCCGGCCGGATCCGGCCGCGGCTTGTCGTCCAGCGCCGCCAGATCGGCATCGCTGACGGCAAAGGCGCTGCGCCCCGCCGCCGAATCCAGATCCATGCTGGTGACGCTGCCATCGGGTTCGAGGATCAGGATCTGCCCCGATTTGGTCGAGATCCGGGCCGTCGTCAGCGCGGCCCTGTCGCCCGCCGCGCCGGGCGCCGCGATCGTTGCGCTCAGCGATGCGGGCTTGGCGGGCGGACGCGCCTCGGTCTTCGCGCCGCACCCCGTCAGCGCCGCCAGCCCCGCAAGGGCTGCAGCGCGGACAAGCGGCTGGCGAAGGGCTGGCCGCATGGGGTTACTCTGCCGCCATCGCCGGCGCCTGCCGCGCCGCGGCCATCCGCGACAATTCCGCCATCAGCGGAGAGGAACGCGCGATCGGATTGGTCAGGTAGAAATCCCTGATCGGATAGACGAAGGCCGCGCTGTCCAGATCGGCCCTCGGCACGGCCTGCCATTCATTCGCCGGCACCTGGTCGATCCGGGCCAGATGCGGCACCGCCCGGATCAGCGCGCGGCGCAGTTGCGCCAGGCTGTCCCACGGCAATTGCTGGCCCAGTTCCGCCGACAGGGCGCGCAGGATCGCCCAGTTCTCTTTCGCCTCGCCGGGTGCGAAATTGGCCCGCATGGCAAGCTGCGGCCGGCCCTCGGTATTCACGAAAAGGCCGTTTTCCTCGGTATAGCAGGCCCCCGGCAGGATGATATCGGCGCGATGCGCGCCCCGGTCGCCATGGCTGCCCTGATAGATGACGAAGGCGCCATCCGCGATCTCGACCTCGTCGGCACCCAGATTATAGACCACCTCGGCGCCCTCCAGCGCCGCCGGCAGACCGCCCTCGGTCACCGCGCCCACATCCATCGCGCCCACCCGTCCGGCGGCGGTGTGCAGGATCAGCAGGCCGCTTTTCGATGCCTCGGCCGCCGCCATGGCAGCGGCCAGCACGGCCGCGCCGTCATCGCCCAGCAACGCCCCCTGCCCGACGATGACCAGGGACGGATGATCGATCACGTCGCTGTGATCGCGGTCGACGATAGTCTGCAAGGCGGCACGATCGGTCCCGGCGTGGTGATAGGGATAGGTCAGGTCCACCGCCGCGCCCACGACGCCGATCCGAGCGCCTTGCGACCACGCCTTGCGAATGCGTGCGTTCAGCACCGGCGCCTCGACTGCCGGATTCGACCCGACGAGCAATATGTATTTCGCGTGGTCGATATCCTCGATCCGCGCGGTGCCGACATAGGCGCTGCGATTGCCGGCGGGCAGCCGGGCGCCGTCGGTGCGGCATTCGACATGGCCGTCCAGGCCCTCGATCAGCGTCTTCAGGCTGAAGGCCGCCTCGACCGGTGCCAGGTCGCCGACCAGCCCGGCCAGTTTCTTGCCCTGCATGGCGCGCGCGGCCGCGGTCAGGGCCTCGGGCCAGGTCGCGGGCCGCAGCTTGCCGTTCTCGCGGATATAGGGCTTGTCCAGCCGCTGCCGGCGCAGCCCGTCCCAGACAAAGCGGGTCTTGTCGGAAATCCATTCCTCGTTCACGCCGTCATGGTTGCGCGGCAGGATGCGCATCACCTCGCGGCCCTTCGTATCCACCCGGATGCTGCTGCACATCGCATCCATCACGTCGATGGACTCGGTCTTGGTCAGTTCCCAGGGCCGCGCGGTAAAGGCATAGGGTTTGGAAACCAGCGCACCCACCGGGCACAGGTCGATGATGTTGCCCTGAAGGTTCGAGGCCAGCGTCTCGTTCAGATAGCTGGTGATCTCGCTGTCCTCGCCGCGCCCGGTCTGCCCCATCTGGCTGATGCCCGCCACCTCGGTGGTGAAGCGGACGCAGCGCGTGCACGAGATACAGCGCGTCATGTGCGTCTCGACCAGCGGGCCGAGATCCAGTTCCTCGGCGGCGCGTTTCGGCTCGCGATAGCGGCTGAAATCGACGCCGTAAGCCATCGCCTGGTCCTGAAGATCGCATTCGCCGCCCTGGTCGCAGATCGGGCAATCCAGCGGGTGGTTGATCAGCAGGAACTCCATCACGCCTTCACGCGCCTTCTTGACCATCGGGCTGTTGGTGCGGACCTCGGGCGGGGCGCCTTCGGGACCGGGGCGCAGATCCTTGACCTGCATCGCGCAGGAGGCGGCGGGCTTGGGCGGGCCGCCCACGACCTCGACCAGGCACATGCGGCAATTGCCGGCGATGGAGAGACGTTCGTGATAGCAGAAGCGCGGGATCTCGATCCCCGCCTGTTCACAGGCCTGGATCAATGTCAGATTGGGATCGACCTCGATCTCGGCGCCGTCGATCTTGATTGTCCGCAAATCGGCCATCATCACTTTCCTTACCTTGCGCTCAGCAACGATCCCGTGACCGTATTCTTCGCGATTTCCTGCCGCCCCAGGCGGCAAAAGCTGTCGGCATCCCCGGCCGCCGCCCCGTTCCGGTCCAGATAATCCTCGGCCACGGCATAGATGCGGTCCTTGTCGGCGCGGCTGTCCAGGAACGCCTCGATCTGGGCCGTGGAATAGCCCTTGTCGCGCGCGTATTTCTTCAGCGCGCGCGCCTGCATGAAGGCAAAGACGACACGCCCGTCGATGCTGGGACATTCGCGGCGGATGCGATCGGCGATCCGCGCCGCGATCAGACGGTCATTGATGTATTTTTCCTGCGCCAGCGGCTCCAGCGCGGCGGCCTGCGTCGCGGCCATTCCCAGGATCGCGACCAGAGCGGTCGCCACGCGGTTGCGGTTCTGTCGTTTCATCATCCGTGCCCTTCTTCTGTCATGGCCCCTGCCATAACAGCCGCCTGCACGGGTTTCCCCACACGACCCCGTGCGCGCGGCGTGAGCATATGCACGCGCGGACATCATTGCGCCGCCATCGCTCCCATGCGTCCGGTGCGTTTCGCCTTGATCCGGTCCTCGATCTCGCCGCGGAAATTGCGGATCAGGCCCTGGATCGGCCAGGCGGCGGCATCGCCAAGCGCGCAGATCGTGTGGCCCTCGACCTGCTTGGTCACGTCCAGCAGCATGTCGATTTCCTCGACCTCGGCCTGACCCGTCACCAGCCGTTCCATGACCCGCATCATCCAGCCCGTGCCCTCGCGGCAGGGCGTGCATTGCCCGCAGCTTTCATGCTTGAAGAACTTCGCCAGCCGCCACACCGCCTTGATCACATCGGTGTCCCGGTCCATGACGATCATGCATGCGGTGCCGAAGCTGGATTTCAGATCCCGCATCCCGTCATAGTCCATGATCGCGGATTCCGCCTGTTCGGCGGTGATGACCGGGCAGGACGCCCCGCCCGGAATGATCGCCTTGAGGTTCTTCCAGCCGCCGCGCACGCCGCCGCCATGTTTCTCGATCAGTTCCTTCAGCGGGATCGACATCGCCTCCTCGACGACGCAGGGATTGTTGAGATGCCCGGTCAGGCCGAACAGCTTGACGCCGGCATTGTTCGGCCGGCCGAAACCCGCGAACCATTCCGCGCCCCGGCGCAGGATCGCCGGCACCACGGCGATGGATTCGACATTGTTCACCGTGGTCGGGCAACCATAAAGACCCGCGCCCGCCGGAAACGGCGGCTTCATGCGCGGCATCCCCTTCTTGCCTTCCAGGCTTTCCAGCAGCGCCGTTTCCTCGCCGCAGATATAGGCACCGGCGCCGTGGGTCAGGTAGAGGTCGAAATCCCAATCCGAACCGGCCGCATCGCGCCCCAGCAGCCCCGCGTCATAACATTCGTCGATCGCCGCCTGCAGCGCCTCGCGCTCGCGGATATATTCCCCGCGGATATAGATATAGCAGGCATGGGCGCCCATCGCGAAACTGGCGATCAGCGCGCCTTCGATCAGCGTGTGCGGATCATGGCGCATGATCTCGCGGTCCTTGCATGTCGCGGGTTCGGATTCGTCGGCATTGATGACCAGATAGGCGGGCCGGCCATCGCTTTCCTTGGGCATGAAGGACCATTTGAGACCGGTGGGAAAGCCCGCGCCGCCCCGCCCGCGAAGCCCCGATGCCTTGACGATCTCGACGATCTTGTCGCGGCCCAGCCCGATCAGATCGGCGGTGCCGTCCCAGTTGCCGCGCTTTTTCGCGGCATCGAGGCCCAGATCGCCCATGCCATAGAGATTGGTGAAAATGCGGTCCTGGTCTTGCAGCATCAGACTCTTGTTCCTCTCATCCACGGGCTAGGAGTCGTTCCTGCGCCGCCAGATACGCCAGGTCACGATCAGCGACCAGACAAAAGCGCCGATCGCGGCCAGATCGGCCAGGAATGCCCACCGCGCCGCCCAGCCATAGCGCGCGCCCAGCCATTGCACGACGATCCAGGCGGTCATCGCCACCGCGATGACCACGGCCGCCTGCCGGATCTGGGCGGTGTCGCGGTCCGGCCGTCCCGCCATCAATACACGTCACCCTTCTCGACCCGGGCGGAAAATTCGGTCTCGCCGCCCGAGGCCAGCACCTTGGCCTGATCGACCCAGTCTTCGCTGCGGATCCGCGTTCCCATGCGGCCGAGGATCTCGGCGAAACGGTCGATCTCGGCCTCGTCCCAGGCGGCGATCTGCGCGAAACGGGTCACGCCGTGTTCGTGCAGCGTTTCCTCCAGCTTGGGTCCGACGCCCTTGATCTGCTTCAGATCATCCGCTGCGGCAGGATCCGCGTCCGTCGGTCCGGTGGCGGCCGCGCCGGCATCGGTTGCCCGTGCCGGATCGCTGGCGGAGGAATGGATGTCGTTCTTCTCGGGCTCGGGCCGCGGGCCGCCACGGCCGGCCTGCGCCTCGCCAGAGGGCGCGACATCGGCTTGCGGCGCAGGATCGGCCTGCGGCGCGGGGTGGTCGGGCTGCGCGGCCGGAACGGGTGACGCGGTGGCGGCGCCCGCGAAGGCCATCGCCGCCTCGGATTCGCTGCCACGCGGACGGGGCGTCTCGACCGGATCGGCGGCGCGGGTGGGCCGGGAACCGGGATGCCAGTGCGAACCGTCCATCGCCGCGTGTCCGTGGCACAGCGCCCAGATCAGCAGCAGCGCCAGAAGCACACCGGCGATGATGCCGAGAAACAATCCCCCCAGCCAGCCGGCCGAGCCGATGCCCGCGCTGAAAATCCAGACCAGAAGGCCCAGCCCGGCCCCGGCAATCCAACAATTTCTGTTGCAGTTCGCATCCGCCATGTGCCTGTCCCCGTGTCAGACCCGTATCAGGTCAATCCTTGCCTGACTCCTCGCCGTCCCGGCCTCCGTCCTGCGCGGCGCGGCGCGACGATCCGGTCTCGCCGTCATCGGCCAGCGCCCTGGCCTGTCCGGTCCAGTCGTCGCGGCCGGCCCTTCCCTTGAAACCTTCCAGATTGGCATCGACCCAGGCCAGTTCCTCGGGACCCCATGCGGCGATCTGGTCGAAATGGTAAAAGCCCATTCCGTTCAGCATCTCCTCCAGCTTCGGCCCGACCCCCTTGATCAATTTCAGATCGTCGGCAGAGCCGTCCCTCGGGGCATCGAGCCCCTCGGGCCGGCGGCCCGCATCGGCGGGTGCGGCGGTGTCGCCGTCAGCCTTGCGGGCATCGCCGCGGTCGTCTTTCTCGACCGCATCTTCCTGCGCGCGCACGCCCTCGGGTTCGCGGTCGGAAGGCGGATTGGCGGCCGAGGCGGCCTGTGCCTCGTGTTCGGTCACGCCGGTCTTGTCGGCGGGCTGGCCATTGGCGGGGCGCGGGTCGTGCCGGGGCCCGGCATCGAGCCCGGTCTGATCATCCGCGGCCGCGGCGGGGCGGTCGCGATCCAGCCATTTCGTCAGGATCGGAACCTCGGTCCCGTCGATCCGCTTCACCGTGTCGCCATGACGCCGCGCAAGCGATGCGCTGGCATTCAGCTCATTGCCCTCGCGTTCGGTCAGGCTGGTCAGCCCCGACGCGGGTTCCGATGCGAAACGGCCGTTCTGCGGACCGGGCAGCGGCACCTGACCTTCGGAAAAGGCGTCGATCAGCCGTTCAAGCTTTTCGGGCGTCAGATCCTCGTAGTAATCCTTGCCGATCTGGGCCACCGGCGCATTGGCGCAGGCGCCCAGGCATTCGACCTCTTCCCAGCTGAACTTGCCGTCGGCCGAGACCATGTGCGGATTGGGCGCGATCTTGCGCTTGCAGACCTCGATCAGCGCCTCGGCCCCGCAGATCATGCAGGTCGTGGTGCCGCATATCTGGATATTGGCAACCGATCCAATGGGTTTAAGCTGGAACATGAAGTAGAATGTGGCGACTTCCAGGGCCCGGATATAGGGCAGATCCAGCAGATCGGCGCAATATTCGATGGCCGGTCGCGACAGCCAGCCTTCCTGTTCCTGCGCGCGCCACAGGATCGGGATGATCGCCGATTGCCTGCGGCCTTGCGGGTATTTGGTCATCTGTGCCTCGGCCCATTCCCGGTTCTTGGGCGTGAAGGCGAAGCCGTCGGGTTGTTCGGGGCTCAGTCGGCGAAGCATCAGCGGTCAACCTCTCCGAACACGATATCCATCGTGCCGATAATTGCGGAAACATCGGCCAGCAAGTGGCCCCTGGCCATCCAGTCGATGGATTGAAGATGCAGGAAACCGGGCGCGCGCAGCTTGGCGCGATAGGGCTTGTTGGTGCCATCGCTGGTCAGATAGACGCCGAACTCGCCCTTGGGCGCCTCGACCGCGGCATAGACCTCGCCGGCGGGAACCCGGAAACCCTCGGTATACAGCTTGAAATGGTGGATCAGGCTTTCCATGTCGCGCTTCATCTCGCTGCGCCGGGGCGGGGTCAGCTTGCCGCGCGCCAAAATGTCGCCCTGCCCGGCCGGTTCGCGCAGCTTGTCGATCGCCTGCCGCATGATGCGGACCGACTGGCGCATCTCTTCCATGCGGACCAGATAACGGTCATAGCAATCGCCATTCTTGCCGACCGGGATGTGAAAGTCGAATTCGTCATAGCATTCGTAGGGCTGCGACCGCCGCAGATCCCAGGCCATCCCCGAACCGCGCACCATCACGCCGGAATAGCCCCAGTCCAGCACGTCCTGTTCATGGACGATGCCGATATCGACATTGCGCTGCTTGAAGATCCGGTTCTCGGTCAGCAGCCCGTCAAGATCGTCCACGACCTTCAGGAACGGATCGCACCAGGCCTCGATATCGTCGATCAGGTCGGGCGGCAGATCCTGATGCACGCCACCGGGGCGGAAATAGGCCGCGTGCAGGCGGGCTCCGCAGGCGCGCTCGTAGAACACCATCAGCTTTTCGCGTTCCTCGAAGCCCCACAGGGGCGGGGTCAGCGCGCCCACGTCCATGGCCTGCGTGGTCACGTTCAGCAAATGGCTGAGAATGCGGCCGATCTCGGAATACAGCACCCGGATCAGGCTGGCGCGGCGCGGAATCTCGACACCCGACAGCCGTTCGATGGCCATGCACCAGGCATGTTCCTGATTCATCGGCGCGACGTAATCCAGCCGGTCCAGATAGGGCAGGTTCTGCAGATAGGTGCGGCTTTCCATCAGCTTCTCGGTGCCGCGATGCAGCAGCCCGATATGCGGGTCACAGCGTTCGACCACCTCCCCGTCCAGCTCCAGCACCAGCCGCAAGACGCCATGCGCGGCAGGGTGTTGCGGGCCGAAGTTGATGTTGAAGTTGCGGATGCGCTGTTCGCCGGTCAGCGTGTCGGAAGAACCGTCGTCATAGACATTGTTGCGGATATCGCCGTCCATCACTTCGCCCCCTGCTTCTCGTCGCCCGGCAGGACGTATTTCGCGCCCTCCCAGGGCGACAGGAAATCGAACTGGCGGTATTCCTGGGTCAGGTTCACCGGCTCGTAGACCACGCGCTTGACGGATTCGTCATACCGCACCTCGACATAGCCCGTGGTCGGGAAATCCTTGCGCAGCGGATGCCCGCGAAAGCCGTAATCGGTCAAGAGCCGCCGCAGGTCGGGATGGCCCGAGAACAGGATCCCGAACATGTCGAAGATCTCGCGCTCGAACCAGTTCGCACTGGGGAAGATGCCGATGATCGAGGGCACCAGCTCATCCTCGCGGACGCTGACCTTCACGCGGATACGGTGATTCTGATACATCGACAGGAAATGCCAGACCACGTCGAAACGCTGCTGCCGTTCGGGGTGATCCAGGGCGGTGATGTCGACCAGCGTCGAGAAGCGGCAGGACGAATCGGTGCGCAGGAATTCGACCAGATCCAGGACGCCGCTGACGGTCGAGGCGACGGTCAGCTCGCCATGGGCGATCGCGGTATCCAGCACCTCGTTCGAGCGGCGCAGCTTGATGTGATCGGCCAGTTGGTCCAGCGCGTCGAGATCGGGATAGACGGACATGGCTTACCTCACCAGCGTGCCGGTGCGCCGGATCCGGCGCTGAAGTTGCAGGATGCCGTATAGCAGCGCCTCGGCGGTGGGCGGACAGCCGGGAACATAGATGTCGATCGGCACGATCCGGTCGCAGCCACGCACGACCGAATAGCTGTAATGGTAATAGCCGCCGCCATTGGCGCAGCTTCCCATGCTGATGACATAGCGCGGCTCGGGCATCTGGTCATAGACCTTGCGCAGCGCGGGCGCCATCTTGTTGGTCAGCGTGCCCGCGACGATCATCAGATCCGACTGGCGCGGCGATGCGCGCGGCGCGGTGCCAAAGCGTTCCAGGTCATAGCGCGGCATGGAGACCTGCATCATCTCGACCGCGCAGCAGGCCAGACCGAAGGTCATCCAGTGCAGCGACCCGTTGCGGGCCCAGTTGATGATGTCCTCGGTCGTGGTCAGCAGGAAACCCTTGTCCTGCAATTCGCGGTTCAGCGTCTGCGTCGCGACCTCGCGGTCGGGGCCGGCGGTGTTCGCGCCTGTCATCACGCCCATTCCATCGCCCCCTTCTTCCATTCATAGGCAAAGCCGATTGTCAGCACGATCAGGAACACGATCATCGACCAGAAGGCCGGATCCGAAAGCCCGGCGAAGCTGACAGCCCAGGGAAACAGGAATGCCATTTCCAGATCGAAGATGATGAACAGGATCGAGACCAGGTAGAAGCGCACGTCGAACTTCATCCGCGCGTCGTCGAAGGCGTTGAAACCGCATTCGTAGGCGCTGACCTTTTCGGGGTCGGGATTGCGCACGGCGATGACGATGGCCGCCAGCATCAGGACCAGCGCCAGCGCCGAGGCCATCGCCGCGAAGACGAGGATGGGCAGATATTCCTGCAACAATGGTTCCACGGGCGAATCCCCCTTTCGGCCGCGGGATCGGTGGCTGCCCGCGACGGGTTGGCTGTGGCCGGTTTAGCCTTGCGGGCCACCGGGGTCAACGGCGACGGATCGCCGCGCATTCCTGCAAAATCCCGCCATCGGCCCGTTTGACCGCGCCTTCCGCGCGGGCCGCGCCGCGATGCGCCGCGACGCGCCTGGAACATCCCTTCCGGTGAATGAAAAGACGGGCGGTCGCAGGGGCCGCCCGTCCTGTCGCAGAAACCCGTCCGCGATCAGAAGCGATACGAGGCGCGCATCTGCACCATGTCGGTGTCCAGATCCAGGCCGTTCACGTTGGACACGTCCTTGAAGTCCTGGCGGGTGTATTCGGCGCCGACCGAAAACCGGTTGTTGACCATGTATTCGGCCCCCAGCCCATAGGCAAAGGCGCCCTCGGACACGTCGCCCGCGTCCTGGTTGGTCGAAATCCGGGCATAGCCGGCCGTCAGATAGGGCATGAACCTGCCGAACTTCATCCCGGCGCGGCCCTTCAGACGCGCCAGGTCGCCATCGCCGCCGTTGTTGTCGAGATTGATCTTGTTGTAATCCAGCTCGCCGCCGACGACATAGCGGCCCATGTCGTAGAGATAGCCGCCGTGCAGACCATAGGCGTCGAGATTTTCGTCGAAGCCGCCGTTCGACAGGCTGGCATTGCCCTTGCCGTATTGCAGACCGCCGTAGAAGCCGCCCCAGTTCGGGCCCTGCTCGACCACGGGCGCGGTGATGATGGCGGGGCTGCTTTCGGCGACGGGCGCCGTATAGCCCCCGGCCGAAGCCGCACCGGCCGTCAGGATCGCCGCGGTGGAGATGATTGCGAATTTCATACCATTTCTCCTTTGCTGTCGAATGGTTGCGTCGATGTCTGCCCAACGCGCGGGATTCGCAAGGGATCGCCGGAAAAGGTGATCGGGCCGGCGGATGTGGTCTTGCTGCAACAGGCCGGGCGGCGCGGCCGGGCCTGCGAAGGTCAGCCCGGCGGGGTGTCGCCGGCGGCCCCGGTCAGCCGGATCACCCGGTCCATCCGCGCCGCCAGGTCGTGATTATGCGTCGCGATCAGCGCGGCCAGCCCGGTCTCGCGAACCAGCGCCATCAGCATGTCGAACACCCGGTCCGAGGTGCCGGGGTCCAGGTTTCCGGTCGGCTCGTCCGCCAGCAGCAGCGCCGGCGCATTGGCCAGCGCCCGGCAAAAGGCCACCCGCTGCTGTTCGCCCCCCGACAATTCGGCCGGGCGATGGGCGGCCCGATGGGCCAGCCCGACACGGTCCAGCAGGCCCTCCGCCCGCGCCGCCGCATCCCGCGCGGCCCGGCCATCGGCCAGTTGCGGCAGCACGATATTCTCGGCGGCGCTGAATTCGGGCAGCAGGTGGTGGAACTGATAGACGAAACCCAGCTCGCGCCGCCGCGCCTCGGTCCGGGCCCTGTCGGGCAGGCCGGTCATGTCGCGCCCGTTCAGCCACACCTTGCCGCCATCCGGCGTGTCCAGCAGCCCGGCGATATGCAGCAGCGTCGATTTGCCCGCCCCCGACGGCGCGACCAGCGCCACGACCTCGCCGCGCGCGACGGACAGGTCGATCGGGCGCAGCGCCTCGACCGGGGCCGGTCCGCCCTTGCCATAGGTCTTGGACACGGCCTCCAGCCGCAACACGTCACTCATAGCGCAGCGCCTCCACCGGGTTCATCCGCGCGGCGCGGCGGGCGGGAAAGATGGTGACGATGAAGGACAGGACCAGCGACAGGGCGACGGCGCGAAAGATGTCCCAGGCCCGCAATTCGGCCGGCAGCCGATAGATGCCGCGGACCTCGGGCTGCCAGGCGCCGCCGCCGCTCAGCGCGTTGATGGCGGCCATGATGTTGTCCACGTTCAGCGCCAGCGTGACACCCAGGATCACCCCCGCAAGGGTCCCGATCACGCCGGTAAAGGCCCCGCAGAGAAAGAAGACCCGCAGGACCGCGCCCTCGGTCAGCCCCATCGTGCGCAGGATGCCGATGTCGCGGCCCTTGTTCTTGACCAGCATGATGAGGCCCGAGGTGATGTTCATCGACGCGATCAGGACCAGCACCGACAGAATCACGAACATCACGTCATCCTCCATGTCCAGCGCCGACAGGAACGAGCCCGAGGAATCCTTCCACGACCAGACCTGCGCCCCCTCGCCCGCCGCCCGCATCAGCGGCAGGGTCCAGTCGTCCACCTTCTCGGGATCGGTCACATAGACCTGGATCTCGTCGGCCGCGCCCTCGCGGTTGAAATAGCGCTGCGCCTCGGCCAGCGGCATGTAGATCCGCGTCCGGTCGATGTCATAGCGGCCGGCGCTGAAGACATAGACGACCTCGTAGGCACTGACCCGCGGCGTCGTGCCGAAGGCGGTGCGCGCGCCCTCGGGCGCGATCAGGCGCAGCTTGTCGCCGACACCCAGCGACAATTCCCGCGCGATGCCGGATCCGATGGCGATGCCGTTGTCGAAATCATCGACATTGCCCGATGAGGTCGCCGGATCGACGATCCGTGGCATCGCCTTCAGATCGTCCGGCGTGACGCCATAGACCTCGGCCACGTTCGACGATCCGTTGGCCGTGGCCATGACCTGGCCGCGCACGACCGGCTCGGCCCGGAGGACGCCCGGCACCTTGGCCAGCCGGGCCGCCATCGCGTCGTAATCCCGGATCCGGCCGGGGGTGACATAGACCTCGTCGGTCAGCGGGTTCCGGATCTGCTGCGGGGACAGATAGACGCTGGTATGGGCATTGGCGCCCAGGATCGTGTCCACGAACTCGGCCCGGAACCCCGCGCGCACCGCCAGCGTCGCGATCAGCGCCATCACGCCGAGGGCGATCCCGATCAGGCTGATCCAGGTCATCACGCTGACCCCGCCCTCGGCCCGGCGCGCCCGCAGATAGCGCCAGGCGATCAGGAATTCGTAACGGGAAAAGGGCGCGGGGCTGGACATCCGGGGGGCCTTTGCAAAATCGCGGCGAACCTGACCGCAGCCGCCCGGAAGATCAAGCCGACAAAGGCGTGAACCCCTGCGCGCGGCGCGACGATGCGGCGTGACGGGGCGAACCTGGCCCTGCCCGCCGCTCCCCCGCCGGTGGTCATGCCCGCGCGTCACGCCGCGCCGCGCGACCCCGGGACTCCGCCGCGCCGGCCCCCGGGGTCGCGCTGGTTCCGTTAACGAAAAGCTCTTTGTGATCACAGTCTTTCGGGCTGTGATCACAATCGCGGTCTTCTGGCCGTTTTTCGCAATGCGGCTTGGAAATCCTTTCGCCTCCCCCCCGGATTGTGCCAAGACACCGGCAAATCTGCAGAACCGATGAGGGGGTCGCGATGAACATTCACGAATATCAGGCCAAGGCGCTGCTGCGCCATTACGGCGCGCCGGTCAGCGACGGTCGTGTCGTGACCAAGGCCGACGAGGCCAAATCGGCCGCGGGCGAGCTGGACGGCCCGCTGTGGGTGGTCAAGGCGCAGATCCATGCCGGCGGCCGCGGCAAGGGCCATTTCGCCGAAGCCGCCGCCGGCGAGAAGGGCGGCGTGCGTCTGGCCAAATCCGTGGCCGAGGCCGAGGAACTGACCCGCCAGATGCTGGGACGCACGCTGGTCACGCACCAGACCGGTCCCGCCGGCAAGCAGGTCAACCGCATCTATATCGAGGACGGCAGCGATATCGAGCGCGAATTGTATCTGGCCCTGCTGGTCGATCGCGGCACCAGCCGCGTCAGCTTCGTCGCCTCGACCGAGGGCGGCATGGATATCGAGGAAGTCGCCGCCAACACCCCCGACAAGATCGTCAGCTTCAGCGTCGATCCGGCCTCGGGCCTGTCCGATTTCCACGGCCGCCGCGTGGCCTTCGCCCTTGGCCTCAAGGGCGGGCAGGTCAAGCAATGCGTGGCCCTGATCCGCAACCTCTATCGCCTGTTCATCGAACGCGACATGGAGATGCTGGAGATCAACCCGCTGATCGTGACCACCGATGGCAACCTGAAATGCCTCGACGCCAAGATGGGTTTCGACAACAACGCGCTGTACCGCCAGCCCGACATCATGGCCCTGCGCGACGAAAGCGAGGAGGATCCCAAGGAACTGGCGGCGTCGAAGTTCGACCTGAACTATATCGCGCTGGACGGCGAGATCGGCTGCATGGTCAACGGCGCCGGGCTGGCCATGGCCACGATGGACATCATCAAGCTCTATGGCGCCGAACCCGCCAACTTCCTTGACGTCGGCGGCGGCGCGACCCGCGAGAAGGTGACCGAGGCATTCAAGATCATCACCTCGGACAAGAACGTCAAGGGCATCCTGGTCAACATCTTCGGCGGCATCATGCGCTGCGACATCATCGCCGAGGGCATCGTCGCCGCGGTGAAGGAAGTCGGCCTGGAAGTTCCGCTGGTCGTGCGGCTGGAAGGCACCAATGTCGAAAAGGGCCAGGAGATCATCGCCAATAGCGGCCTCAACGTGACCTCGGCCGACGACCTGTCGGATGCGGCCGAGAAGATTGTCAAAGCGGTGAAAGGATAAGCGGGATGGCCATTCTCGTCGACAAGACCACCAAAGTCATCTGCCAGGGCCTGACCGGCTCGCAGGGCACCTTCCACACCGAACAGGCCATCGCCTACGGCACGCAGATGGTCGGCGGGGTCACGCCGGGCAAGGGCGGGCAAGAGCATATCGGCCTGCCGGTCTTCAACTCGGTCCACGAGGCGGTGGCAAAGACCGGCGCGACCGCGACCGCGATCTATGTGCCCCCGCCCTTCGCGGCGGATTCGATCCTGGAGGCCATCGACGCCGAAATCCCGCTGATCGTGGCGATCACCGAGGGCATCCCGGTGCTGGACATGATGCGCGTCAAGCGCGCGCTGGAGGGCAGCAGAAGCCGCCTGATCGGACCGAACTGCCCCGGCATCATGACGCCCGGCGAATGCAAGATCGGCATCATGCCCGGCAACATCTTCCAGCGCGGCAGCGTCGGCGTGGTGTCGCGTTCGGGCACGCTGACCTACGAGGCGGTCAAGCAGACCACCGATGTCGGCCTGGGCCAGTCCAGCGCCGTGGGAATCGGCGGCGACCCGATCAAGGGGATGGAACATGTCGACGTGCTGGCCATGTTCCTGGACGATCCGGAAACCGAATCGATCATCATGATCGGCGAGATCGGCGGCTCGGCCGAGGAAGAGGCGGCCGAATTCCTGGCCCGGCAGAAGAAGAAGGGCCAGTGGAAGCCCACCGCCGGCTTCATCGCCGGGCGCACCGCGCCCGCGGGCCGGCGCATGGGCCATGCGGGCGCCATCGTCTCGGGCGGCAAGGGCGACGCGGAATCGAAGATCGAGGCCATGAAGAAGGCCGGGATCGTCGTCGCCGACAGCCCCGCGGGGCTGGGCGAGGCGGTGCTGAAGGCCATCAAGGGCTGATGATTTGACACCGGGCGCCGCCCTCGCGACGATGGCATGGCACGGGCAAGGAGTGGGTGAATGACAGCCAACCGCAGAGGCGCCTCGCTTGGAACGCTTCCGGGCGTGATGCGCGGCCCGTGCGGCGCGGCCTTGCCCGACCGGCGCGCGGCGATCGCATCTTGCCCGCTTGACCTGATCCCTCGGCCGGACATGTCCCTGGCGGGGATCGCCGGTCGCGGACGCGGATCGGCGCATCGCCCGGCCCGCCCATGATGGTTCCGGGCATCAGCATGACGGACCTGCGCCCGGCGCTGCTGCTGGGTTCGCTGCTGCTGTCGGGCTGCGGCGAACGCGCGACCGAAGACATCCTGCGCGGCGGCATTCCCGCCCGCACCGATCTGCATCAGGCCAGCACCCTGCCGCCGGATTCGGTGCGCACCGTCGCGCGCCGCGACTTCGGCTGGCGGCTGATCTATCGGCCCGCCCGCGCGCCCGCCAATGCCGGACCGGCCGCCGCAAGCGCCCTGTGCGGGCTGGAACGCCGCGCCGTGGCGCGGATCGACCAAATCCCGCGGATCGACCCCCTTGCCGATCCCGGCGCACGTATCATCGACATCTATTGCGCATGAGGAGATCGGGCATGATTGTCAACTTCACCCCCATCACGACGATCCGCAAACCGGCGCTTGCCGTTGCGGGGCTGCTGGCGCTCGCGGGCTGCGTGCCGCCGCCGGGCGCGCCGACCACCACCGGCCGCAGCGCCGCCGCGACCTCGCCCTATGCGATGGCGCCCGCGGCACCCCGCACGCCCCCGCCGGCGATCAGGCCGCCCGCCGAGATCGCGCCCCCCACGCCGGTCGCGCCCAGCTTTTCGGGACCGATGGACAGCCGCACGGGCATGCGGCAGTCCGCTGTCGTGTCGGTCTCGGGCAATGCCGATCGCGGCTTTTCGGTGATCTTCCGTCCGAAGCAGACCGAACCCGCCAGCGTCGACGGCGCGGCGGCCAGGCTCTGCGGCGACGCGGGCGTGGCCTCGGCCCGCACCAATTCCGGCGGCGGCTCCAGCGCCATGCCGGGCGTGTCGGTGATGGTGGTGAAATGCGGCGCGACGGCGTGACGGCTCGCCGACATCACCCGGATTTCGGCTGTCTCGCCGGCCCCGTCCTAGGCCGGCGTCGCGAAAGCCTGCGACCAGTTCACGGTCGGGATTCTCGGATCGGCGGCACAGGCGGCGATCTCGTCGGCCAGCGATTCTCGGATCGCCGCGCGGTCCGGCTCGCTCACCTCTATCGTGGTGCGGTTCATGCGGTCGATGCGCGCCCAGGCTGCCTTGCGCCATTCCCGCGGCACCAGGGCGCGCGCCACGCGCTTCAGCGCGGGGTTGTAGAGCGCGGCCTTCACCGTCCGGCTTTGGGTGACATAGCTTTCATTGCGATTCCGGTCGGCAGGCACATCTGCGACCGGTTCCACGCCCAGGTTCCGGCTGACCTGCCGCAACAGCGCCTCGCCCTGGGCGGCGTGGAAATCCAGGACTTCAAGCCGGTCGCCGAACAGCGCGTCATAGCGGGCGATCTGGCCGGAATATCGGCTGCGCAGGCGGTGATAGAAAAGCGGATGCCAGCCATCCGCGATCCTCTGCGCCTCGGCCCGCAGCGAGGCGGTCAGCCCCAGCGTCTCCAGCTGGTCACGCCGGGTGTGCTGATATTCAGAGATGATGCGCGCCACCGGGTCGCGCAGGACGGCCAGGATCCGGATCTCGCCCACGTCCGGACGCGCCGCGAAATCGGCGATGCGGCCGGCGGCGGCGGGGTTCCACAAGTAGTCGGTCGAGGCGTCCAGACGCCACGCCGCGGCGGGCTTGTGCGCGAACAGGGCGTGGTAATCGGCCAGATCACGCGGGATGCGGGCAAAGGCGCGCGCGCCGGGTCCGGACCAGCGCCGCTCGGCGAAATCGGTGAAAAAGCACGGCTCCTTGCCACGGGCCAACGCGATCTCCGGCAAGGCGCCCAACATCGCTGCCAGATTGCTGGTGCCGCATTTGGGCGCCCCGATCAGGAAGATGTAGTTCTGCATCCCGTCACCTTTCACATCCGGCCTTGCGGTCCCGCCGGCGGCCCGCGATTTGCGTCGGCATACATGTCGCGCCGCGCCCCGACCAGACCCGCATCCCGGCTTCTCATGTCTCGCTAAAGGTCCGAAACGATGAACGACCAGCCCAAGAACACCGATTTCCACGATTCCTCCTTCCTGCAAGGCCATAACGCCGCCTGGGTCGAACAGCTCTATGGCCAGTGGGCCAGGGATCCGGCCGCGGTCGATCAGGCCTGGGACGAATTCTTCCGCGGCCTCGGCGATGCCCAGGAAGACGCGCTGCGCGAGGCCGAGGGCCCGTCCTGGTCGCGCGCCGACTGGCCGCCGATGCCGCATGACGACACCACCGCCGCGCTGACCGGCGAATGGCCGATGTCCGGCAAGGCCGAGGCCGACGAGGCGATGAGGAAGATCGCCGGAAAGGCCGCCGAAAAGGGGGTCGAACTGACCACCGACCAGATGCGGCAGGCGGTGCTGGACAGCATCCGCGCGCTGATGCTGATCCGCGCCTACCGGATCCGCGGTCATCTTCACGCCGATCTCGACCCGCTGAAGCTGCGCCATGTCCCCGATCATGGCGAATTGAAGCCCGCCACCTATGGCTTCGGTCCCGGCGATCTGGACCGGCCGATCTTCATCGACAACGTGCTGGGTCTGGAAGTCGCCACCATGCGCCAGATCTGCGAATTGATGAAGCGCACCTATTGCGGCACCTTCGCGCTGCAATACATGCATATCTCGAACCCCGAGGAAGCCGCCTGGCTGAAGGAACGGATCGAGGGCTATGGCAAGGAAATCGCCTTCACCCGCAACGGCCGCCGGGCGATCCTGAACAAGCTGGTCGAGGCCGAGGGATTCGAGAAGTTCCTGCATGTCAAATACATGGGCACCAAGCGCTTCGGCCTCGATGGCGGCGAGGCGCTGATCCCGGCGATGGAACAGATCGTCAAGCGCGGCGGCGCGCTTGGCGTGAAGGAAATCGTCATCGGGATGCCGCATCGCGGCCGACTGTCGGTGCTGGCCAACGTGATGTCAAAACCCTACCGCGCCATCTTCCACGAATTCCAGGGCGGCAGCTTCAAGCCCGAGGACGTGGACGGATCGGGCGACGTGAAATACCATCTCGGCGCCTCCTCCGACCGCGAATTCGACGGCAACATCGTCCATCTGTCGCTGACCGCCAACCCCTCGCATCTGGAGGCGGTGAACCCGGTCGTGCTGGGCAAGGCGCGCGCCAAGCAGGACCAGCTGGGCGACCGCAAGGCCCGCACCGCGGTGCTGCCGGTCCTGCTGCACGGCGACGCGGCCTTCGCCGGCCAGGGCGTGGTGGCGGAATGCCTGCAGCTTTCGGGCATCCGCGGCCACCGCACCGGCGGCACGATCCATATCGTCGTGAACAACCAGATCGGCTTTACCACCGCGCCGCATTTCAGCCGCACCTCGCCCTATCCGACCGATATCGCGCTGATGGTCGAGGCGCCGATCTTCCACGTCAACGGCGATGATCCCGAGGCCGTCGTCCACGCGGCCAGGGTCGCCACCGAATTCCGTCAGAAGTTTCACAAGGACGTGGTGCTGGACATCTTCTGCTATCGCCGGTTCGGCCATAACGAGGGCGATGAGCCCATGTTCACCAACCCGGCCATGTATGCCAACATCAAGGGTCACAAGACCACCCTGCAGATCTACACCGACCGGCTGGTCAGGGACGGGCTGATCCCCGAGGGCGAGATCGAGGACATGAAGGCCGCCTTCCAGGCCCATCTCGCCGAGGAATTCGAGATCGGCAAGAACTACAAGCCGAACAAGGCCGACTGGCTGGACGGCAAGTGGTCGGGCCTCGAACGCGAAGGCGCGGAATATGTCGCCGGCAAGACCGGCATCCCGGCCGCGATGATGACCGATATCGGCCGCGCGCTGACCAGCGCCCCGGACGGCGTGAGCCTGCACAAGACCGTGGGCCGCCTGCTGGCGGCCAAGAAGGAGATGTTCGATACCGGCAAGGGGTTCGACTGGGCCACAGCCGAGGCCCTGGCCTTCGGCTCGCTCCTGGTCGAGGGCCGCGGCGTCCGCCTGTCGGGTCAGGACAGCATGCGGGGCACGTTCAGCCAGCGCCATTCCGCGATCATCGACCAGAAGTCCGAGGATCGCTATTATCCGCTGAACCATATCCAGGAGGACCAGGCCCGCTACGAGGTCATCGATTCGATGCTGTCGGAATACGCGGTGCTGGGCTTCGAATACGGCTATTCGCTGGCCGAACCGAATACCCTGACCCTGTGGGAGGCGCAGTTCGGCGATTTCGCCAATGGCGCGCAGATCATGTTCGACCAGTTCATCTCCTCGGGCGAGAAGAAATGGCTGCGCATGTCGGGCCTGACCATGCTGTTGCCGCATGGCTACGAAGGCCAGGGCCCGGAACACAGCTCGGCCCGGCTGGAACGGTTCCTGCAGATGTGCGCCGAGGACAACTGGATCGTCGCCAACTGCACCACGCCGGCGAACTATTTCCACATCCTGCGCCGCCAGATGCATCGCGGCTTCCGCAAGCCGCTGGTCATCATGACCCCGAAATCGCTGCTGCGGCATCCGCTGGCGGTCAGCCGCGCCGAGGAATTCCAGTCCGGCTCCACCTTCCACCGGGTGCTGTGGGACGATGCGCAGCGCGGCAATTCCGACACCAAACTGGTCCAGGACGGCAAGATCAAGCGCGTCGTGCTGTGTTCGGGCAAGGTCTATTACGACCTGCTGAAGGCCCGCGACGAGGCCGGCGTCACCGATGTCTACCTGATGCGGCTGGAACAATTCTACCCGTTCCCGGCGCAGGCCATGGTTGCCGAACTGGGCCGCTTCAAGTCGGCCGAGGTGATCTGGTGTCAGGAGGAACCCAAGAACCAGGGGGGATGGACCTTTGTCGAACCCTATATCGAATGGGTGCTGGAACGGCTGGGCGCGAAACATGGCCGGGCGCGCTATGTCGGGCGCAACGCGGCGGCCTCGCCCGCCACGGGCCTCGCCTCGCGCCACAAGGCCGAGCAGCAAGCCCTGGTCAACGAAGCCCTGAATATCGAAGGATGATCCGATGAGTACCGAAGTCCGCGTGCCCGCTTTGGGCGAATCCGTCACCGAGGCGACCATCGCGACATGGTTCAAGAAGGCCGGCGATACCGTGGCGGTCGATGAAATGCTGTGCGAGCTGGAAACCGACAAGGTCACGGTCGAGGTGCCCAGCCCCACAGCCGGCGTCCTGGCCGAGATCGTGGCCGAGGAAGGTGCGACCGTCGAGCCCAATGCCTTGCTGGCGCAGATCGACGAATCCGCCAAGGGCGCGGACTCGGGCCGGCCCTCCGCGCAGGACGGCACTGGGCAGGATGGCGGCAAGGGTGCGAAGCAGGACGCCGGAGAGGATGCGAAACAGGTCGCCGGACAGGACGCGAAACAGGACAAGGCCGCCGTCAGGGCAAGCGCCGAAACCCCGGAGGAAAAGACAGAGATGAGCGGCAATTCGGTGGACGTGATGGTTCCCGCCCTTGGCGAAAGCGTGACCGAGGCGACGGTGGCCACCTGGTTCAAGAAGGTCGGCGATCAGGTCGCCGCCGACGAGATGCTGTGCGAACTGGAAACCGACAAGGTCTCGGTCGAGGTGCCCAGCCCCACAGCCGGCGTGCTGGCCGAGATCGTGGCCGAGGAAGGCGCGACCGTCGATGCCAAGGCCAGGCTGGCGGTGATCACCGAGGGTGCCGCGGGCGGCGGATCCGAAAGCAGCCCCGCCCCCGCCGCGCCCGAGGAAAAGGCCACCGATGCCGGCCCCGAGGAAATGACCCCGCGCGAGGATGTCGAGGACGCGCCCTCGGCCCGAAAGGCGATGGCCGAAAAGGGCGTCGGCCGCGATCAGGTGACGGCCTCGGGCCGCGATGGCCGGGTGATGAAGGAAGACGTGGCCAGGGCCGGGTCCCCGGCCGCTGCCCCGGCGCCGAAAGCCGCGCCGCAATCCGCCCGCGCCCCCTCGGCGCCGCAGGATGCCGAACGCGAGGAACGGGTCAGGATGACCCGCCTGCGCCAGACCATCGCCCGGCGGCTGAAGGACGCGCAGAACAGCGCCGCCATGCTGACCACCTATAACGAGGCCGACATGTCGGCCATCATGGAACTGCGCGGCGAATACAAGGAGGCGTTCGAGAAGAAGCACAAGGTCAAGCTGGGCTTCATGTCCTTCTTCGTGAAAGCCTGCTGTCACGCGCTGCAAGAGGTGCCCGAGGTCAATGCCGAGATCGACGGCACCGATGTCGTCTACAAGCACTACGTCAACATGGGCGTCGCGGTGGGCACGCCCAACGGGCTGGTGGTGCCGGTGGTCAAGGATGCCGACCGCAAGGGCTTTGCCGAGATCGAGAAGGAGATCGGCGAATTGGGCACCAGGGCCCGCGACGGCAAGCTGACCATGGCCCAGATGCAGGGCGGCACCTTCACCATCTCGAATGGCGGCGTCTACGGCTCGCTGATGTCCTCGCCGATCCTGAACCCGCCGCAATCGGGCATTCTCGGAATGCACAAGATCCAGGATCGCCCGGTGGTCGTCGGCGGCCAGATCGTGATCCGACCGATGATGTATCTGGCGCTGAGCTACGATCACCGGATCGTGGACGGCAAGGGCGCGGTCACGTTCCTCGTCCGGGTGAAAGAGGCGCTGGAGGATCCGCGCAGGCTGCTGATGGATCTGTGATTTGCGTCCCGGGATGCCAGGGCCACGGCCCGGAAGCGGCGGACAGGTCCGGCGGAACCTTCCCGTTTCGGGCCTGACCCGGCGCGGGCGCTTCGCGTCCCGTTCGCGGCGGGTCGACGCCCCTTGCAGATACGGAACAGGGGTCCGATCGGCAAGGGTGACGGCTGATCGGCCTGTGCATTCATGCACTGATGCACCTGAGATCCGTTGGAAACGCGCGCGGGCGCACGGAACGATCGGGGATCGTGCGTTGTCGGTGCACGCCCTGTGCACGCGCTGTGCCTGTCCGGTGGCCGTCCGGTGCCCCCCGAAAGCCAGCATTTGCTGGGCCGGACGCGGCAGGGCCCAATTCCGCCCCGCCGCGCAACGCGCGCAGCCGTTGCGCAACACCCGGGGCGCCGCGTGACCGGCCCCCGCCACTGGATCGGCGTCGTCAGCCGCGATCATGTCCGCAAGGGCGTCGCCGGCGGCTTCGCCATGCTGAACCACGGCAAGCTGGGTCCGCTGACCGCGTTGACGCCGGGCGACGGGCTGATCTGTTACTCGCCGAAAGCCTCCTATCCCGACGGGCCGCCGCTCAAGGCCTTCACCGCCATCGGCACGGTCCGGGACAGCCAGCCCTACAAGGCCGAAATGGCTCCGGGCCGGACCGGCTTTCGCCGCGATATCGACTGGTGGAAGGCAACCGAAACCCTTCTTGCGCCGTTGGGCGACAGGCTGGAATTTACCCGCAGCAACTGGGGCCTCGTGGCCCGGCGCGGGCTTTTCGAAATCAACGCCGCGGATTTCCAGACCATCCGCGACGCCATGACGACGGAGTGATCCCGATGCAGATGATCGCCCATTACACGGTCAAGTCCTATGCCGCCTTCAGGACCGCCTTTGATGCCGATGCCGAGGATCGTGGCAACAACAGCCTGAACTTGCTGCAACTTTGGCGTGAAAGCGACAGCAGCGCCTGGGCATTGTTCGATGTCGGCAACGCCAGGACGGCGCGCGAGTATCTGGATGGCGCGGCGGCGGTCTTCAACAGTCAGGGCGGCGTGACCGCGACCAGCTTCCACTTTGTCGAGACCGCCTGATGACAGCCGAATTGACCGTTCTCGCCCTTGCAGGTCTTTTGCAGGGCCTTCAGTTCGCGGCCTTTTCGGTGGCGGCGAATCGGCAGATCGGACCGCGGGTCGCGATGGGCACGCGCGACGTCAAACCCGAACTGACCGGAACGGCGGGCCGCCTTCAGCGCGCCCTGAACAATCATTTCGAGGGGCTCGTCCTGTTCACCCTTGCCGTGGTGGTGGTCACCGTACCGGGCCAGTCCAGCGGCCTCACCGCCACCAGCGCCTGGATCTACCTGCTGGCGCGCATCCTCTATGTGCCGGCCTACGTCTTCGGCTGGGTGCCCTGGCGCTCGGTCATCTGGGCGGTCGGCTTCGCGGCCAGCATGATCATGATCCTGGCGAGCCTTTTCTGATCGCCTGCCGGGCCATATATCTCGCGACGGCATCGCCGCAAACACTGAAAAAGGGAATACCACATGTACGACCTCATCGTCATCGGCGCCGGACCCGGCGGCTATGTCTGCGCCATCCGTGCCGCGCAACTGGGCCTGAAGGTCGCCTGCGTCGAGGGCCGCGAAACGCTGGGTGGCACATGCCTGAATGTGGGCTGCATCCCCTCCAAGGCGCTGCTTCACGCCAGCCACATGCTGCACGAGACGCATGAGAATTTCGACCGGATGGGCCTGACCGGCGCCAAGGTGAAGGTCGACTGGACCAAGATGCAGGGCTACAAGGCCGAAACCGTCGCGGGCAATACCAAGGGTATCGAATTCCTGTTCAAGAAGAACAAGATCGACTGGCTCAAGGGCTGGGCCAGCATTCCCGAGGCCGGCAAGGTGAAGATCGGCGACGAGGTCCACGAGACCAAGAACATCGTCATCGCCTCGGGTTCGGTCCCGGCCGCGCTGAAAGGGGTCGAGGTGGACAATGCCGGCGGCGTGATCGTCGATTCGACCGGCGCGCTGGCGCTGCCGAAGATACCGAAATCCATGGTCGTGATCGGGGCCGGGATCATCGGGCTGGAACTGGGTTCGGTCTATGCCCGCCTGGGCGCCAAGGTGACCTTCGTCGAATATCTCGACGCGATCGCGCCGGGCATGGATGGCGAGGTGCAAAAGCAGTTCCAGAAGATCCTGCTCAAGCAGGGCATGGACTTTGTTCTTGGCGCGGCGGTCAAGAGCGCCGAGATCGTTCAGGGCAAGGCGAAGGTCGTCTATGCGCTGAAAAAGGACGACAGCGAAAAGACGATCGAGGCCGATTGCGTCCTGGTCTCGACCGGGCGCCGCCCGCATGTCGAAGGGCTGGGACTTGACACGCTGGGCGTGGAGATGACCGATCGCGGCTTCGTCAAGGTGAATGACCGCTGGGCGACCAACATCAAGGGTCTCTACGCCATCGGCGATTGCGTCCCCGGCCTGATGCTGGCCCACAAGGCCGAGGACGAGGGCATTGCCACGGCCGAGGTGATCGCGGGCAAGCATGGTCACGTCAATTACGACGTGATCCCCGGCGTCATCTACACCACCCCCGAAGTCGCCAGCGTCGGGCTGACCGAAGAGGCCGCGAAGGATAGCGGGCGCAAGATCAAGATCGGCAAGTTCCCGTTTCTGGGCAACGCGCGTGCCAAGGCGATGCTGCAGGCCGACGGCTTCGTCAAGATGATCGCGGATGCGGAAACCGACCGCATTCTGGGCTGCCATATCGTCGGCCCGAACGCGGGCGAGATGATCCACGAGATCTGCGTGGCGATGGAATTCGGCGCCTCGGCCGAGGATGTGGCGCTGACATGCCACGCCCACCCGACCACGTCCGAGGCCGTCCGAGAGGCCGCCCTGGCCTGCGGCGACGGCGCGATCCATGCCTGACCGCCCGCGGCGCGCGCTGCCCCTGGTCGGGCGGCGCGCCATGGTGCTGGCCAGCCTGGCCCTGGCCGCCTGCGGCGGCGGAGGAACGGGCCGCACCGCCCCGGCAGGGCTGACCAGGACCGGCCTTTATCCGAACGAGACCCCCTATATCCGATCCCGCATCAATTTCTGGGCGCGCCATTACCGGGTCCCGGCCCAGATCGTTCAGCGTGTGGTGATTCGCGAATCCCGCCACCGCCCTACCGCGCGCAACGGTGCCTATTACGGTCTGATGCAGATCCGGTATCAGACGGCGCGAACCATGGGCTATCGCGGTCCGGCGGATGGGTTGCTGGATGCCGATACGAACCTGCGCTACGGCGTCAGATACCTTCGCGGCGCATGGCTGGTGGCCGGCGGCGATCCTGACGCGGCGATCATGTGGTATTCGCGCGGCTATTATGACGAAGCCAAACGCAAGGGACTGCTGAAAAAGACCGGTCTGCGGCGCTAGCAGGTGTCGTTAATATACTGTCGCGGTAATGTGAGTCATGCTAATACGCGGCCGCGACTTTCATCTGTTTTATCAATCGCGTGGGAAATCGCGGCTCGGCATTGCCGATAGAAACGCGGTTCGATCCGGTCTGCATGACCGCGCGACGGAACGCCGCCTCAGCGGGACGCGGCGGATGCGGCAGCCTTTTCGCCGCCAAACAGCCAGCCCCAGATAAGGGAATTCTGTGGCTGCATCTGTTTGCGGGTCGATTGTTCGGCCGCGATCATCAGCCGCATCACGGCAGCCCCCAGATGGGGGTCGCATTCCCGTGCAACCAGATCCGCAACCTGCTGACGCGCCTCGCCGAGATCGTCGAGCGCCAGGCGCATTTCGACAATGAGATCATCGGGAATCTGCGCCATGAATATCTCTCTGCTTCACGCGGTTCCCGGTCAGTTTACCCAAGGTCAGCATGATTTGCACAAAGAAAATTGCTTTTCGGCGCGCGATCGGCGTGTTTTCCTCGCGAAAATGATAACCGAGGACGATTTTATAATGGTTTCAGGCAAATCAGGCGACGCGGGTTTCCGGAAACCAGGAACAGATCCGGTTCGGGGCCGAAACCTCAGGCGTTGAACAGGAAATGCAGCACATCGCCGTCCCGGACCTCGTATGTCTTGCCCTCGACGCGCAGCTTTCCGGACTCGCGCGCGCCCGCCTCGCCGTTGCCGGCGACATAATCGTCATAGCCGACGGTTTCGGCGCGGATGAAGCCCTTTTCGAAATCGCCGTGAATTTCGCCCGCCGCCTGCGGGGCCAGCGTGCCGCGGCGGATGGTCCAGGCACGCGCCTCTTTCGGGCCGACGGTGAAATAGGTCTGAAGACCCAGCAATGCGTATCCCGCGCGGATCAGCCGGTCCAGGCCGGCCTCTGCCAGACCCATCTCGGACAGGAACATTTGCTGTTCTTCCGGTTCAAGCTGGCTAATTTCCTCTTCGATCCGGGCCGAGATCACCACATGGCCCATCCCCTGCGCCTCGGCCATCCGCGCCACCCGCGCCGACTGGCTGTTGCCGCCGGCCGCGCTGGCCTCATCGACATTGCAGACGAACAGCACCGGCTTCGCGGTCAGAAGTTGCAGCATGGACCAGGCCTTGCGGTCGTCCTCGGCAACCTCGACGCTGCGCGCGGGCCGGCCGGCCTCCAGAGCCTCGAGCGCGCGTTGCAGCAGCACCTGCTGCTGTAACGCCTCCTTGTCGCCGCCCTTCAGCTTGCGGGCCAGATTGGTCAGCCGCCGCTCGATGGATTCCATGTCGGCGATCATCAATTCGGTCTCGATCACCTCGGCATCGGCGATGGGATCGACGCGGCCTTCCACATGGGTGACATCGCGATCCTCGAAACAGCGCAGCACATGCGCGATGGCGTCCACCTCGCGGATATTGGCCAGGAACTGATTGCCCAGCCCTTCGCCCTTGCTGGCGCCCTTCACCAGGCCCGCGATATCGACGAAGGTGATCCGCGTGGGGATGATCTGCTTGCTGTGGGCGATCGCCGCCAGCCGGTCCAGCCTCGGGTCTGGCACCGCGACCTCGCCCACGTTGGGCTCGATCGTGCAGAAGGGAAAATTCGCGGCCTGCGCGGCGGCGGTTCTGGTCAGGGCGTTGAACAGCGTGGACTTGCCCACATTCGGCAGCCCGACGATCCCCATGCGAAAGCCCATTGCGACATCCCTTGCTGATTTCGGCGTCCTCATAGGCGGATGGGGGCCGCAAGTCCAGCCTCGCGCGGATTGCGAAAGCCGTGCGGTCGGGCTAGTGCTGGGCGCCGGGACGAACGGGGACGGACATGACCAGGATCGACGCACGGTTTCAGGCGCTGAGGGCCGACAAGAAGAAGGCCTTCGTGGCCTACATGATGGCATCGGACCCCGACGACGCGACGGCGCTCAAGATCATGCGCGGCCTGCCCGGCGCGGGCGTGGACGTGATCGAACTGGGGATGCCCTTCACCGATCCGATGGCCGACGGGCCGATCATCCAGGCGGCGGGCCAGCGGGCGCTGGCCCAGGGCGGCAGCGTCAGCCGCACGCTGGCGATGCTGCGCGCATTCCGCAAGGAGGATGATGAAACGCCGGTCGTGCTGATGGGCTACTATAATCCGATCTATGCCCGTCCCGGCGGCGTCGAGGGCTTTCTGGCCGAGGCGTCCGAGGCCGGCGTGGATGGCCTGATCATCGTCGATCTGCCGCCCGAGGAAGATGACGAACTCTGCATCCCCGCCGCGAAAGCCGGACTGAACTTCATCCGCCTTGCCACGCCCACGACCGATGACCGCCGCCTTCCCGCCGTGGTCAGGAACACGTCGGGCTTCGTCTATTACGTCAGCGTTACCGGCATCACCGGCGGCCCGGCCGCCGACGCCGCCGAGGTCGCACCGGAAGTTGCCCGGATCCAGAAAGCGGCGAACCTGCCGGTGGTGGTGGGCTTTGGCATTTCGACGCCCGAGGCCGCCGAAAGCGTCGCCTCGGTCGCGGATGGCTGCGTCGTCGGCAGCGCCATCGTGAAGATGATCGGCGCGGGACGCCCGGTGCCCGAGATCCTGCAATTCGTGGCCGATCTGGCGGCCGGGGCGCATCGCGGCTGATGGACCCGCCGGCCCAGGATTGCGCCTTCGATCATGTCGCCATCGCCACCCGCGATCTGGACGAGGGCGCGGAATGGCTGCGGGCCAGGCTGGGCGTGGCGCCGGAACCGGGCGGGAAACATCCGCAGATGGGCACACAGAACCGATTGCTGTCGCTGGGACCGGGCGAATATCTGGAACTGATCGCCATCGACCCCGCGGCCCCCGCGCCGGACCGACCGCGCTGGTTCGGGCTGGACGGGTTCGACGGGCCACCCAGGGTCGCAGGCTGGGTCATCCGTCAAAGCCGGCTGACCGCGCCACGGGGCACCACGATCCTTGCGGCCAGTCGCGGAGGGCTGCGCTGGCGGATCACGGTTCCCGATGGCGGGCAGATGCCGCATGACGGTGCCGCGCCGATGCGGATCGACTGGGGCGGCGGGCCGCATCCCTCGGATACCCTTCCCGATCACGGTATCAGGCTGGCGCGGCTTTCTCTGCCGATTGACTTGCCTGTCGCCGATCCGCGCCTGTCGCGCGGCCCCTTCTCCCTGCGCCTCGCCACGCCCCAGGGCGAGGTCAGGCTGTGATCACGCTGCGCGAGGCACGCGGCGAGGATGCGCCGGCCATAGGCGCCCTGTGGAACCCCCTGATCCGCGACACCGATGTCACCTTCTGGCCGGCCGAACGCAGCGAGGCAGATATCGCCGCCCATATCGCCGAACGGCAGGCCGCCGGTCATCCCTTCCTGCTGGCCGAGGAAGATGGGGCGCTGCTGGGCTATGCCAGCTATGGCCAGTTTCGCGGCGGGCCGGGCTATGCGCGCAGCATGGAACATTCGGTCAACCTGGCTGCCGCCGCGCGCGGTCGCGGCATCGGGCGGATGCTGATGCAGGCGATCGAGGATCACGCCCGCGCTTGCGGTCATCGGCTGATGATCGGCGCGATCACGGCCACGAACAGCGGTTCGCTGCGTTTCCACGCGCGGCTGGGCTATACCGAATGGGGCCGTATTCCGGCTGCGGGCTGGAAATTCGGCCGCTATCACGACCTGGTTTTGATGGGCAAGGATCTGGGCGGGTAACGTTTCCTTCACCTCTGCCCCCTACCCTCGCGGCGCGATCCCGGATAATCTGAGTGGCATGGATACTCGCGCCGATCACCCGACCTGTCCCGACCTGCCGAAGCCGCGCAGCTTCTGGCAGCGCATAGGCGACCGGCTGGCGGCATTGCTGGGCAGCCCGCGCGCCGTGGCGCCGGAACGATCGGTCGCCTTTACCATCGGCGTGATCGCACTCGGCGCCAAGCTGGCCAAGGCCGACGGCACCGTCGCCCGATCCGAGGTGACGGCCTTCCGCCGTGTCTTCATCATACCGCGCGCCGAGGAAAAGAACGCCGCCCGCGTCTTCGACCTGGCGCGGCAGGACGTGGCCGGCTTCGACGCCTGGGCGCGGCGCATCGCCGCGATGTTCGCGCCCGGCGATCCGGTCCTGGCCGACGTGATCGAGGGATTGTGCATCATCGCCGTCGCCGATGGCGAGATGCACGAATCCGAGATCGCCTTCATCGACGAGGTCGGCCGCATCTTCGGCCTGACGCCCGCCCGCATCGCCACGATCCGCGCAAGCCACGATCCGAAGGCTGGCTGTCCGCCCTGCGAAATCCTGGGCGTGACCCCGGATACCCCGCTGCCCGAAGCCCGCAAACGCTGGCGCAGCCTGATCCGCGAGGCTCATCCCGACCGTGCCATCGCCCGCGGCCTGCCCCCCGAGGCCGTGCGCATGGCCGAGGCCCGGACCCGGCGGCTGAACGAGGCCTGGGAAAAGTTCCGCGCCATGCATGATGCGCCGCCGCCCAACGCCGCGTGAGGCGGTTGTAGCCCCCCTGCACCGAGGCTAGAGTGGCGCTCCAGAAGCGGGTGGCGGATGACCGAGACGAAGCAGGCATATCAGGTTCTGGCCCGGAAATACCGGCCGGAAACCTTCGCGGATCTGGTCGGTCAGGACGCGATGGTGCGCACGCTGAGGAACGCCTTTGCCGCCGACCGGATCGCGCAGGCCTTCATCATGACGGGCATTCGCGGGACCGGCAAGACCACCACCGCCCGGATCATCGCCAAGGGCATGAACTGCATCGGCCCCGACAGCGCAGGCGGCCCGACGACCGAGCCTTGTGGCGTCTGCGAACATTGCGTGGCGATCAGCGAGGGGCGCCATGTCGATGTCATGGAAATGGATGCGGCATCGCGGACGGGCGTGGGCGACATCCGCGAGATCATCGAATCCGTTCACTATCGCGCGGCCTCGGCGCGCTACAAGATCTATATCATCGACGAGGTGCACATGCTGTCGACCAGCGCGTTCAATGCGCTGCTGAAGACGCTGGAGGAACCGCCCCCGCATGTGAAGTTCATCTTCGCCACCACCGAAATCCGCAAGGTGCCCGTCACGGTTCTGTCGCGCTGCCAGCGGTTCGATCTGCGTCGCATCGAACCCGAGGTGATGATCGGTCTCCTGCGCCGGATCGCGGGATCCGAAAACGCCCAGATCACCGATGAGGCGCTGGCGCTGATCACGCGGGCGGCCGAGGGCAGCGCGCGCGATGCGACCAGCCTGCTGGACCAGGCGATCAGCCACGGCGCCGGCGAGACGGGGGCGGATCAGGTCCGTGCCATGCTGGGCCTGGCCGATCGGGGCCGGGTCATCGACCTGTTCGAGATGATCCTGCGCGGCGATGCGGCCGCCGCCCTGACCGAATTGCAGTCGCAATATGCGGGCGGCGCCGATCCGGTGGCGGTTCTGCGCGATCTGGCCGAGATCACGCATTGGATTTCGGTCGTCAAGATCACGCCCGAAGCGATCGAGGATCCGACCATTTCCCCGGATGAACGCACGCGCGGCAAGGATCTGGCCGACCGGTTGGCGATGCGGGTCCTGACGCGGCTGTGGCAGATGTTGTTGAAATCGCTGGACGAGGTCTCGGCGGCGCCCAATGCGATGATGGCGGCCGAAATGGCGATCATCCGGTTGACCCATGTGGCCGATCTGCCCGACCCCGAGGCGCTGATCCGCAAGGTCCAGCAATCGGCGGCGGCGGGCGATTTCGCGCGCCAGGCCGCGCCCGCCGGGACCGATCAGCAGGCGCCGCGCGCGGCGGCCCGCCCGGCCCCTGCCATCGGCGTCGGGGCCGGCGGGACTGCGGCGGCTCTTGCGGTTTCGCCCCAGGCCTTTGCCGCCTTTCCCGATTTTGCCTCGGTGCTTGATCTGATCCGCCGCATGGGTGACATGCTGCTGCTGGTGCAGGTTGAAAATCACGTCGGGCTGGTCCGTTACAGCCCCGGCCGGATCGAATTCGAGCCGCGTGGCAACGGCCCCGCCGATCTGGCGCAAAGGCTTGGCGAACGCCTGCGCGGCTGGTGCGGCGGGCAGCGTTGGGCAGTCAGCGTCGTCGGCAGTGGCGGTGCGCCCACCATCGCAGAAACCCGCGCGGCCGAATTGGAGGCGGCACGCAAGCGGGCGTTGGAATTGCCGATCGTGCAGCAAGTGATGGCAACCTTTCCCGGCGCCAGACTGAAAACGGTCACGAAGATCGCTCGGCCGCCCGAGGACGCGGCGGAAATCGCGGCCGAGGGTGCGGCGAACCCGCATGAAATCACAGATGGTCCCGTCGCCGAAGTCGATGAATGGGACCCGTTCGAGGATGAGGATTGAGACGATGATGAAAGGTCTGGGCGGTTTGGGCGACATGTCCAAGATGATGAAGGCCGCCAAGGAGATGCAGGACAGGATGCAGAAGATGCAGGATGATCTTGCATCGGTGACGGTGACCGGCGAATCCGGCGCCGGGCTGGTCAGGGCGACCGCCACCGCCAGGGGCGAATTGACCGCGCTGGAGATCGATCCCTCGATCTTCCAGCCCAGCGAGAAAGAGGTGGTCGAGGATCTGATCCTCGCCGCGATCAAGGATGCGCAGAAGCGGGCGCAGGACAGGATGCAGTCGGAAATGTCGCGCATGACCTCGGAACTGGGCTTGCCGCCGGACATGAAGCTTCCGTTCTAGGCCCCTGTCAGAAATGGCCGAGGGCAGCGACGACATTCAGGCTCTGGTGGCGCTGATGGCGCGGCTGCCGGGGCTGGGTCCGCGTTCTGCGCGGCGCATCGTTCTGGCGCTGATCCGCAAGCGCAGCGGCCAGATGGTGCAGCTTTCCCAGCTTCTGGACAGGGTCGCGGTCAATTCGCGCGAATGTCTGACCTGCGGCAACATCACCGATCGCGACGAATGCGCGATCTGTGCCGATCCGCGCCGCGCCAATGGCGAAATCTGCGTCGTCGAGGACGTGGCCGATCTGTGGGCGCTGGAACGGGGGCGCGTCTTTGGCGGCCGCTATCATGTCCTGGGCGGCACGATGTCGGCGCTGGACGAGGTTGGCCCCGAGGATCTGGGGATCCCCACCCTGGTGGATCGTGTCTGCCGCGATGGCGTGACCGAGGTGATCCTGGCGCTGAACGCCACCGTCGATGGCCAGACCACCGCCCATTACATCGCCGAGGCGCTGGCGGGCAGCGGTGTCGTCGTGACCGGCCTTGCCCAGGGCGTTCCCATCGGCGGAGAGCTGGATTATCTGGACGACGGCACGATCAGCGCTGCGCTGCGGGCAAGACGAAGGCTTTAGAATTCGCAATCCCTTGCGGCAGGGCGGGCGGGCGCTATGCTGCCGCCCTCATCGAACAAGGGGTGCGTGGTGAAGGTCGATCTGGTCATCTTCGATTGCGACGGTGTCATTGCCGACAGCGAAATCCTTTCGGCCGAGGTGCTCATCCAACAACTCGCCGCCGAAGGGCTTGCGCTGAGCGCCGAGGATGTGCGCCGCGATTTCCTGGGGCGCAGCTTTCCCACCGTGGCCGAAACCATACGCCGCCGCCATGACCGCGCCTTGCCGCCCGGTTTCGAGGCCGACTACCGCAGCCGCCTGCTGTCCCGGTTCGAGACCGAGCTACGCCCGACGCCGGGGTTCGCGCGCATGATCGAGGCCCTGGACCGGCCGGTCTGCGTGGCCACCTCCTCAAGCAGGCCGCGGGTGAATAAGACACTTGAAATCCTTGGTTTGACAGCGTTTTTCAACGCCGATGTCTTTACCGCAAGCCAGGTCGAACGCGGCAAGCCGGCGCCTGATCTGTTCCTGTTCGCGGCCCGCCGAATGGGCGTCCCGCCCCCGGCCTGCCTGGTGGTCGAGGACAGCGCGCCGGGCCTTCAGGCGGCGGCTGCGGCGGGGATGCCGCATCTGCATTATACCGGCGGAAGCCATCTGTCGGGCGCCGGCCCCGGCGATGGCCCGACCGAAAGCTTTGACAACTGGGCCGATTTCGCGCACCTCTTGATGAGGCTGGAGGAGGGACAGGCCAGGCCATGACCCATGGACGCTTCACCCCCGAGGCGACGCGCCTGGACGATGCGGCACGCGCCGGCTGGCTGTATTACGTGGCCGGCAACACGCAGGACGAGATCGCGCGCAAGCTGGGCGTCAGCCGCCAATCGGCGCAACGCCTTGTGGCAATGGCGGTGGCCGAACGGCTGGTCAAGGTGCGCCTGGATCATCCGATCGGTCGCTGCATGGACCTTGCCTATGAGATGAAACACCGTTTCGGGCTGAAAAGCTGCGAGGTGGTGCCCTCGGACCCCGAAGCGCCCGATCTGCTGACCGGCATAGCCATCTCGGCGGCGGCCGAGCTTGAGCGGGTGCTGAAATCGTCCGAACGCCGGGTTGTCAGCCTCGGGACCGGGCGGGCGCTGAAAGCGACGGTCGAGCAATTGCCGCGCATGTCCTGCCCGCAGCACGTCGTCGTCTCGCGTCTGGGCAACATGATGCAGGACGGATCCGCCTCGCCCTATAACGCGACGATCCGTCTGGCCGAAAGGATCGGCGCAGCCCATTACCCCTATCCGCTGCCGGTTCTGGCCCGCAGCGCCACGGAACTGGCTGCGATGCGCGAACAAGAGGCAGTCCGCAACACCCTGCGTCAATGCGAAGAGGCGGACCTGTCTCTGGTCGGGATCGGACAGATGGACACCAGCGCACCGCTGTTTGTGGATGGATTCGCCAGTGCCGCCGAAATGGAGGATCTGAAATCCGCCGGTGCCGTGGGCGAGATCACCAGTTGGGTCTATGACCGGGCAGGCAAGGTGATCGATTGCGATTTCAACGCCCGCGTGGCCTCGGCCCCGCTGCCACGCGCCGCCGATCGCCCGGTGATCGCGGTGGCCACAGGCGAGGCCAAGCTGCCCGCGATTCGCGCCGCCCTGACCGGGCATCTGATCAACGGTCTGATCACCTCGGAAGCCACTGCAGAGCGACTACTGACATGATCGGAACCGAGAAAATCCATTCATATCGGCCATTTGCACGGGAAGACCGGACCTTGCCTGCAAATGTATTGACAGAATCGGGCAGGAAGATGAATATTTGCCCACCGGTAGAGCAAATGCCCAACCGCCAAGGGAGGAACTACATGAAGACGACCATCCGCGCCCTGCTGGGCGCTTCCGCGCTTTGCGCCGTGGGCGGCATTGCCGCGGCGCAGGAAACCACGCTGACCATCGCCACCGTCAATAACGGCGACATGATCCGGATGCAGGGTCTGACCAGCGACTTCACCGAGAAGAACCCCGACATCAAGCTTGAATGGGTGACACTGGAAGAGAACATCCTGCGCGAGCGCGTAACCACCGACATCGCCACGCAGGGCGGCCAGTATGACGTGCTGACCATCGGCACCTACGAGGTTCCGATCTGGGCCAAGCAACAATGGCTGGTGCCGCTGGACGATCTGGGCGCCGATTACGACGCCGGCGACCTGCTGCCCGCCGTCCGCGAGGCGCTGTCGGTCGATGGCACGCTTTATGCGGCCCCCTTCTATGGCGAATCCGCGATGGTGATGTATCGCACCGACCTGGCCGAAAAGGCCGGTGTCACCATTCCCGACAGCCCGACCTGGGCCGATATCAAGACCGCCGCCGAAAAGATGACCGACAAGGCCAATGAAACCTACGGCATCTGCCTGCGCGGCAAGCCCGGCTGGGGCGAGAACATGGCCTTCCTGACCGCAATGGCCAACAGCTATGGCGCGCGCTGGTTCGACATGGACTGGAAACCGCAATTCGACAGCGCGGAATGGAAGGCGGCATTGACCGATTATCTGGACCTGATGACCAATTACGGTCCGCCGGGTGCCTCGTCCAACGGCTTCAACGAGAACCTGTCGCTGTTCCAGCAGGGAAAATGCGGCATGTGGATCGACGCGACCGTCGCCGCCAGCTTCGTGACCGACCCGGAAAACTCTAAAGTGGCCGACAGCGTGGGCTTCGCGCAATTCCCCAACAAGGAAGGCGTGGACAATCACGGCAACTGGCTGTGGGCATGGAGCCTGGCGATCCCGGCCTCGTCGAAGCAACAGGATGCGGCGAAGCAGTTCATCGCCTGGGCAACATCGAAGGGCTATACCGAGTTGGTTGCCAGCAAGGATGGCTGGCGCGCCGCACCTCCGGGCACGCGGACCTCGCTTTATGAGAATCCCGAATACCAGAAAGAGGCGCCTTTCGCCGCGATGACGCTGAAATCCATCGATTCGGCGAATACGCAGAAATCCTCGGTTCAGGATATTCCCTATACGGGGGGGCAATTTGTCGCGATCCCGGAATTCCAGGGGATCGGCACGGCGGTGGGCCAGCAATTCTCGGCCGCACTGGCCGGGCAGATGTCGGCCGAGGACGCCCTGGCCGCTGCGCAGTCCAATACCACCCGCGAGATGACGCGGTCGGGCTACATCAAGTAGGCTTTGAAATAGCGCCGTCCGGCCCGTCCGGGCGGCGCGACAAGGAATGGGGGGAAGGCGCGGGCCGCGTGGCCCCGCCGCCCGAGGAGGAGCAAGATCATGGCAACACGCCAGACCGCCAGCCTCGCGCGGCTGATGCGCGCACCAGCGATCATCCTTTTGCTGATCTGGATGGTAATCCCGCTGGGAATGACGCTTTACTATTCGTTCCTGAACTACAACCTGCTCAATCCCAGTGTCACAAGCTGGGCGGGCTGGTTCAACTATCAATATTTCTACACCGATCCGGCCTTCCTTGAATCGATCTGGAACACGATCGTGCTGGTCCTGGGCGTCCTGCTGATCACCGTCTGCGGCGGCATCGGCATCGCCATGCTGATCGACAAGCCGATCTTCGGACAGGGTATCGTGCGGATCCTGGTGATCAGCCCTTTCTTCGTCATGCCGCCGGTCGCGGCCCTGATCTGGAAAAACATGATCATGCATCCCAGCTACGGGGTGTTCGCCGACATCGCCAAGTTCTTTGGCGCAAGCCCGGTGGACTGGTTCGCGCAATTTCCTTTGCTGTCGATCATCATCATCGTCGCCTGGCAATGGCTGCCCTTCGCAACGCTGATCCTGCTGACCGCGCTGCAATCGCTGGATGGCGAGCAGATGGAGGCCGCGGAAATGGACGGAGCGCCCGCAATCAGCCGCTTCATCCATCTGGTGCTGCCGCATATGGCCCGCGCAATCACCGTGGTCATCCTGATCCAGACCATCTTCCTGCTGGGGATCTACGCGGAAATCCTGGTGACCACCAATGGCGGACCGGGTTTCGCCTCGACCAACCTGACCTTCCTGATCTACCGCGCCGCCCGGCTGAACTTCGATATCGGCGGCGCCGCGGCGGGCGGGATCATCGCCGTCATCCTGGCCAATATCGTCGCCATCTTCCTGATGCGCGCCGTCGGCCGGAACCTGGACTGAGGGGACATCATGGCACGCGCGGTTTCCAGAAACGCGAAGATCGGTTGGACCATCGCCGCCTGGTCGGTGGCGCTGATCATCTTCTTTCCGATCCTCTACACGATCATCACCAGCCTGAAGACCGAGCAGGAGGCGATTTCCGGCTTCAACCTGATCCCCTCCTTCAGCCTGTCCAGTTACGAGGCGGTGCAGAGCCAGAACAACTACTGGCGGCCGTTTTCCAACTCGGTCGTGATCGCGGTCGGCTCGACGCTGCTGGCGCTGATCGTGGCGATTCCGGCGGCCTGGGCAATGGCCTTCTCGCCCACCAAGCGCACCAAGGACATCCTGATGTGGATGCTGTCCACCAAGATGATGCCGGCCGTCGCGGTGCTGGTGCCGATCTATCTGATCTTCCTGCGCACCGGGCTGATGGACACCCGGACCGGGCTGGTCGTCGTGCTGATGCTGATGAACCTGCCGATCGTGGTCTGGATGCTCTATACCTATTTCCGCGAGATTCCGGGCGAGATCCTGGAAGCCGCGCGGATGGACGGCGCCAGCCTGCGGGACGAGATCCTGTATGTGCTGACGCCGATGGCGGTGCCGGGCATCGCCTCGACCCTGCTTTTGAACATCATCCTGGCCTGGAACGAGGCGTTCTGGACGATCCAGCTGACCACCACCAATGCCGCGCCGCTCTCGGCCTTCATTGCCTCGTTCTCCAGCCCGCAGGGGCTGTTCTGGGCGAAACTTTCGGCGGCATCGACCATGGCGATCGCCCCGATCCTGATCCTGGGCTGGTTCAGCCAGAAACAACTTGTCCGCGGCCTGACCTTCGGCGCGGTGAAATAGGAGACCACGATGGGACAGATCACCCTGGAAGAGGTGGCCAAGCGGTTCGGCGAGGTCGAGGTTATCCCGCCGCTGGACCTGACCATCGAGGACGGCGAATTCGTGGTCTTCGTGGGGCCCTCGGGCTGCGGCAAGTCCACCCTGCTGCGCCTGATCGCGGGGCTGGAAGATGTCAGCGGCGGGCGCATCCTGATCGACGGCACCGATGCCACGGATGCCTCGCCGGCGAAACGCGGGCTGGCGATGGTGTTCCAGTCCTATGCGCTTTACCCGCACATGTCGGTCAGGAAGAACATCGCCTTCCCGATGCGGATGGCCGGCTTGTCCAAGGACGAACAGGACCGCCGGATCGAGGCCGCGGCCAAGGCGCTGAACCTGACCAATTACCTGGACCGCCGGCCCGGCCAGTTGTCGGGCGGCCAGCGCCAGCGCGTCGCCATCGGCCGCGCGATCGTGCGCGAACCCTCGGCCTTCCTGTTCGACGAACCGCTGTCAAACCTGGATGCCGCGCTGCGCGTGGGAATGCGGCTGGAAATCAGCGAATTGCACAACCGGCTGAAGACCACGATGATCTATGTCACCCACGACCAGGTCGAGGCGATGACCATGGCCGACAAGATCGTGGTGCTGCAGGCCGGGCGGATCGAACAGGTCGGCAGCCCGCTGGATCTGTATCTGCGCCCCAGGAACGTCTTCGTTGCAGGTTTCATCGGCAGCCCGAGGATGAACCTCTTTTCGGGTCCGACCGCCGCCGAATACGGGGCCGAGACCATCGGCGTGCGTCCCGAACACATCGCCATCTCGGCCGAGGGCGGGAAATGGAAGGGACGGATCGGCGTCAGCGAACATCTGGGCTCGGACAGCTTCTTCTATGTCGAGGAAACCGGGCTGACCGAAACCATCACCGTTCGCTCGGACGGTGAATTGGGCTTTCGGCACGGCGACACCGTCTGGCTGACGCCGAACGAAGAGCGCATTCACCGGTTCGACAAGACCGGAGACCGGATCGCATGATGCGACTGGACGGCAAATCCGCACTGATCACCGGCGCGGCACGCGGCATCGGGCTGGAATTCGCCCGCGCCTATGCGGCCGAGGGCGCGCGGGTGGCGATCTGCGACATCAATGCCCAGGCCGCGGCGGATGCCGCCGCGGCACTTGGCGATGCCGCCATCGCGGTGCGGCTGGACGTGACCGACCAGAAATCGATCGACACCTGCGTGGCCGAGGTCGAGGAGGCCTTTGGTGGCATCGACATCCTTGTCAACAACGCGGCCCTGTTCACCGCCGCCCCCCTGACCGAGATCACGCGCGCCGATTACGATCGCATCTTCGCCGTCAACGTCTCGGGGACCCTGTTCATGATGCAGGCGGTCGCGCGTGTCATGATCCGTCGCGGCAGCGGCGGGCGCATCATCAACATGGCCAGCCAGGCCGGGCGCCGCGGCGAACCGCTGGTCGCCGTCTATTGCGCCAGCAAGGCTGCCGTCATCAGCCTGACGCAATCGGCGGGCCTGAACCTGATCCGCCATGGCATCAACGTCAACGCCATCGCGCCAGGCGTCGTGGAAGGCGAACACTGGGACGGCGTGGATGCCTTCTTCGCGAAATACGAAGGCAAGGAGCCCGGCCAGAAAAAGGCCGAGGTCGCCGCCGCCGTTCCCCATGGCCGCATGGGAACCGCTGCCGACCTGACCGGGATGGCCATCTTCCTCGCCTCGAACGAGGCCGATTACATCCTCGCCCAGACCTACAATGTCGATGGCGGACAATGGATGAGCTGATCCGCGCGACGCCTTGCCCCCTGCCCCGAGGCCCGCGTCCTCCGCGGGCGTTTTTCGAAGAAAGGTCCAGACATGGCCGCCACACTTTCGCAATCCATGCTGAGCGATCTGCCCGACCATGTCGGGCGCCCCGGCTATGATCGCGGCGCGCTGAAACCCGGTATCCTGCATGTGGGCATCGGCAATTTTCACCGCGCGCACATGGCTTTCTACCTGGACCGGCTGTTCGACACCGGCGAGGGGCATGACTGGGCGTTGATCGGCGCGGGCGTCCGTCCGGGCGATGCGGCGATGCGCGACCGACTGGCGGCGCAGGACTGGCTGACGACGGTGGTCGAACTGGACCCGAAGGGCCTGAGCGCCCGCGTCATCGGCTCGATGGTCGATTTCGTCGAGGTCGATCCGGCCAGGGTCATCGCCGCGATGGCCGATCCCGCGATCCGGATCGTGTCGCTGACCATCACCGAGGGCGGCTACTACGTCGATGCCAAGACCGACGGCTTCGACGCGGCCCATCCCGATATCGCCCACGACGCCGACAATCCGGACGCGCCGCGCACCGTCTTCGGCATGATCCTGGCGGCGTTGCGCGCGCGCCGCGCGGCGGGTGAGGCGCCCTTCACGGTCATGTCCTGCGACAACCTGCCCGAAAACGGTCATGTCTGCGCGCGCACCGTGACAGAACTGGCGCAGTTGTCCGATCCCGGCCTGGCCGAATGGATCCGCCAGAATGTGGCATTCCCGAATTCCATGGTCGATTGCATCACCCCCGCCACCTCGGACCGCGAACGCGCGCTGGTGCGGGACAAATTCGGCATCATCGACGCCGCGCCCGTGGTCTGTGAACCCTTCCGCCAATGGGTGCTGGAAGACAATTTCCCGCAGGGCCGCCCGCCGCTGGAAAAGGTCGGCGCTGAATTCGTGACCGATGTCAGCCGGCACGAATTGATGAAGCTGCGTATCCTGAATGGCGGTCACGCCGCCATCGCCTATCCTTCCGCGCTGCTGGGCCACCACTTCGTCCATGATGCGATGGCCGATCCCCGGATCGCCGCCTGGCTGCGCGCGCTGGAGGAACGCGAGATCATCCCGACCCTGCCCCCGATCGAGGGCGTCAGCTACGAGGATTATCTCGACCTCATCCTCGGCCGTTTCGCAAATCCGGAAATCGGCGACACCATCCCGCGGCTGTGCCTCGACGGGTCTAACCGGCAGCCGAAATTCATCCTGCCGACTTTGGCCGACGCGTTGCGATCGGATGCCGCCATCGACGGGCTGGCGCAAGAGGTCGCCTTCTGGTGCCGCTATTGCGAACGTATCGACGAGGCCGGAAACGAGATCGCGCCCAATGACGAGAACAGCGACGCATTGCGCGACTATGCCCTGGCCGCGCGCCGCGATCCTTTGGCCTTCCTGTCGAACCGTGCCGTCTTTGGCGCACTGGCCGACAATCCGCGCTTTCAGGACGCTTTCGCCCGCAAGCTGAGACTGGTGCAGGATCAGGGTGTCGGCGCCGCGATCAGGACCTATCTGGGCTGACGCGGTGGCCCCGCCGTCCTGACGCCCGCTGTCGCCGCAAGGCCCACGCCGCCATGCGATCGCCCAGACACCGGAATGGCGGACCAGCCGGCCGCGCCCCTGCATCACTTGCCGCGGCGCGTCTCGCGCAGGACCGTTTCGACAAGGATCAGGACGCAACCAAGCGCCAGCACGAACCCTGCCGCGACGGGCCCCAGCACGGCGCTGTTCATCAGGATGGCGACAAGCAGAACGCCACCCAGAACCGACAGCGTCAGCCGCAGGTCGGCCACGAACATCCCGAAAAGCTCCCTGAAGACATCGCCCAGGATTGTCATGCCGGCCGCCCCGCGGCCAAGGCGCGCGCCAGATGGGCAAGGCCGATGCCCGCCAACAGGAAAAGCGCCGCCAGGGGCAAGAGTGCGAGATCCGCACCAGGCCACCGCACGCCCAGCCCTTCGCCGGTCCAGAACACGCCAAAGGCCGACAGCATGACGCCAACCCCGAACTTCAGCGTATTTTCAGGAACCTGGGCCAAGGGCTTGCGCAGAGCGGCGCCCAGGACCAGCACCAGGGCGCAGGCGGCAAGGGCGCCAAGCGAGGCCTCCCACAGCAGGCCCTTGCCGGCACCGATGGCGATGACGATGAAAGCGACCTCCAGGCCTTCGAGAAGAACGGCCTTGAACGCGGCGATGCCTGCAATCCACCGCAATGTCCGCGGCGCCCCCGTCCGTGACCTCAGATCGGCGGCTTCCCTTGCGTAAGCCGCGCTCTCGTCATGCAGCGCGATCACGCCGGCCCAGCGAAGAACGGCCTTTCGCAGCCAGCCCGTGCCGAACAGCAGCAGCAGGATCCCCACGACAAGCTGCAGCGTCCGGATCGGGATGAATCGAAGCGCCGGACCCAGCGTCAGAACGATCAGTCCCAGAACGACAATCGCCGCGGCGGCCCCGGCGACGGCCGGTCGCCAGCCGCGCGTGGTGCCCACCGCCAACACGATCGTGAAGGCCTCCACCACCTCGACGAGGGATGCAAGGAAAGCCGCGGCGACGGCGGGAAAAAGGGCGGTCCAGAAATCCGGCGACATGAAGCCTTCTCTCAATCGATCCTGGCTGCGGTGCGGCCGCGACTCTATTGTTGTGTTTACTACATCATCGAGGTAGCATTTTCAACATGATCGAAACCGACACGACTGACCCGACGGACGCAACCTTCTCGCAGCGAATCCTGGCTGTCGGGTCGCGGCTTTCGGCGGTCGAGGCGCGGGTTATCGACTGGCTTTCCCGCAATCGCGAGCATGGACTGCGCGCCTCTGCGGCGGAAATCGCGACGGCCGCGAAGACCAGTGACGCGACGGTGATCCGAACTGCGCGAAAGCTTGGTTATGGCGGGCTTGCCGAACTGCGTCGCGCGCTTGCCGAGGATCTGCGTCGTGACCTGACCCTGGCCGATCGCATGGCCAATGAACTGGCCCGGCCCGCCAGGGCGGCGGGACTGGAGTCTTCGGCACAGGCGTTTCGTGACGCTCTCGAGGCGATCGAGACGATGGCGCCCGCGCTCGTTTCGGATTTCGTCATGACGATGCGTTCGGCGCGCCGGATTCATGTCTTCGGCATCGGTCCGTCGGGCTTCATCGCCGGCTATTTCGCGGCGCAGCTGGTGCGCCTGGGTTTCGATGCACGCGCCATCCTGCGCACCGGACTGCAACTCGCCGATGATCTGATCGGCATCGGGCCGGGCGATGCGGTGATCGCGCTGGCCTATGATCGCCCCTATCCCGAGGTGCGGGCCCTGTTCGACAGGGCAAGCGGCCTGAAGCTGCGCTCGGTTCTGGTGACCTCGATGGGACCGCATATTCCCGATCTGCGCGCAGGCATCCTTGTGCGGGTTCCCCGCGGCCGGACCGGCGGCTTCGGGCTTCACGCGGGCACCCTCGCCCTGCTGGAGGGGCTGCTGATCGCGCTTTCGGCATCCGAGCCCGAAAAGACCAGATCGGCGCTTCAGCGATTGAACGCCGCGCGGCAGGCGCTTGCAGGTTCGGCCATGGGACTTTGACCGCGATCCGGTTCGCGCCGTTCGCCCGCCATTTCCGAACCTCTGCCGCGTCTTTCCCAGGGCGCGACGCCCTGCCCCACGGTCACGTCTTCCGCTCTCTGGACCAGCGCATCGAAGACCGCGCGAATCCGAGACAGGGCACGGAATTTTTCGTGCGTGAGAACGAACACCGGCAGGTCCGCGAGCGTCATCTCGGGCAGGACGCACGCCAGTCGGGGCTCGGCCTGCGTGGGGGGGGGCGGCAGCAGGTCCGCTGGGGGGCTGGCCTGGCAACGAATGTCCGGTCAGAACCGCATCGCCGCGGCTGCGAAACGTCCAGGCGGGATGGCGGGCGTACCGACCGGGCCATTGCAGACCTGACCTGTCCGATCTGGGCAAGGCCCCTTGCCCGTCTGCTTGATGAACCGCAACGGATATCGGCCGTTCAAACGGGTGCGTTCGCTGGCTTCTTCGACGCCATCGGCACGCAGATGACCGAGGGCCCCAGGCGCAAGGCACGGCTTTGGCGGCATGATCCGTGCGTGGGCCCGCCGGGCCGCATGACCTCGGCTGCGTCCGGCGGCCTGAAGAACGGATGCTGTTTTCTCCGACCCGGTCGCCGCAGCGCCGCCTGCGCGACCCCTCCAGGAGCATGTGCGACATTGCGGCGCGACATTGCCGCGCGGGTCATTCTCTGCTTGAACCTGTAGCCGGTTTAGGTTGTAGGCAGACCCTCGAATGAGGTTTCCATCCCTCCGTAGAGGCAAAAGGGACAGGGCATGAAAAGCATTTGCGGCGGGCGGCCTGCTGATCAGGACAGCGAACCGGGCCCTTGCCCATGAGGCGCCTGGTCATCGAGATACGGACGCAAGCGTCCTGCGGATGCTGTGGCGGCTGGAGCCCACTGATGCATAAGGCGCGATGCTGGCGGCATGGTTCTGGCGGGGCTCGACCGCAGCCCACGGGTCCGTGCCTCCCATCCCTGCAATCCGGGTCGCGCGTGCGCAATGATCTTTGAAACTGCAAGCCGCCGACGGTCGGACCCCAGAGACAGGGACACGCATCGAATCCCCCGGCCGCTGACGGCTGGCGGTTTTCGGCGATCCGTCGCCGGTGCGGTCGGCCCGGACCGGGTCACCGCATGAACGTCGCGATCCTCGACCCGCTAGGACCGAGCCTGTCTCCGGTCGCGCTTGCCGTTCTTGGCGGCGTCGCGTGGCTCTATCTGCGCGGCATGGGCCGGCCCCGCATCGTCGGCGAACAGGTCGGACCGGTCCGGCACGGCCTGTTCGCGGCCGGAATGCTGCTGTTGGCCCTGGCCTTCGAAGGGCCGCTGGCGGGCGCGGGGCAAAGCCTTTTCCTGGCGCATCAGGTTCAGCATCTGGTCATCCGGCTGCTGGGGCCGTTGCTGTTCATCCTGGCCTATCCCTGGCCGGTCCTGCGGGCGGGTCTGCCCCGGCCGGTTCGCCGCTGGCTCGGGCGGCGCAAAGACCATCCCGCGGCACAGAGCGCAGCGCGAGCCCTGTCCCGCGTCGGCACAAGCTTCGTCCTGCTGGTCGCGTCGCTCTATGTCTGGCAGGTGCCGGTGCTGCACAACGCGGCGGTCGCCATGCCGCCGCTGGCGCTTGTGGCGCATCTCGGCATGACGCTGGCGGGTCTGAACTTCTTTGCCGTCACGCTCGACCGGCGCAGCCCGCCCGAGGGCGCACCCCACGGAAAGCGGCTTCTGGCGCTGGTCGGTGTCATCGTCTCGAACATCCTGCTCGGCTCGCTCACCACGATGAAGGAGATGGTGCTCTATCCCGCATATGACGCCGCCGGACGGCTGTGGGATTTCGCGCCAATGGCCGACGAGGCGACCGGGGGTTACACGATCTGGGTTCCCTCGTCCTTCGTCATCCTGGCGGCCATCATCCTGGCCTTCAACGGCTGGAACCGGACCGAGGTCCGACGCTGGAACGCGCGGCACAACTGGAGCGGATCGAACTCGGCCGCGCTCGAATTTCCCGAAACCGCGTATGAGTTGCGACTGAAGGTGGCCGAGTCAAACCGCCGCATGGGTCGCACGCTGGCGCTGATTTCGGTCGCGATGTTCGCCACCGTGATCATTACCGGCGCGACAATCATCTACGCCTTCTAAGAGACCAAGATGCCGATCCCTGCACCCCGAACCGCCCGGCTTCGTCCGATCCGGCCCCGCGTCTTGCTGCCTGTTGCGGCCCTGACCATGCCTTCCGTCGCGCTGGCTCATGGCGGCGAAGGCCTTTCGGCCGCCGAAGCCTGGACGGCCTGGAACCTCACCCCCGAAATCAGCGGTCCGATCCTGCTGATCCTGGCGGTCTACCTGCGCGGCGCGTGGCGCCGCCGTTCCGTTACAGGACCGGTCCCGGCCCTGCGGCATGTCCTTTTCGGGGGTGGAATCCTGGCGCTGTTCCTGTCGCTGCAATCGCCGGTCGATCCGATGGGCGAACGGTTGTTTCTCGCCCATCAGATCCAGCATCTTTTGCTTCGGATGGTGGGGCCGATGCTGGTCGTTCTGTCGCGTCCTCAGGGCCTGCTGATCGCGGGCCTGCCGGAATTCCTGCGCAAGTGGCTGGTAGCGCCGCTGATGACCGACGGCGCGGTCTCGGGACTTTACCGCCGTCTGACCGGCCCGGTCACGGCATTCGTGATCTTTCTTCTATCGCTCTATTTCTGGCAGATTCCGCCGATCCACAACGCCGCCCTGCTTGATCCGGCGATCCACTGGACGATGCATCTGACGATGCTGGCGGGCGGGCTGGTGTTCTTCGCGATGATCTTCGACCGGCGCGACCTGCCCTCTGACCCGTCGCACTTTCTGCGTGTCGTGCTGCTGTTCGCGGCGATCGTGTCGAACATTCTTCTCGGCGCGATCACGGTTTTCAAGACCAGCATCCTCTACACCGCCTACGACATCGAGGGGCGGCTTTTCGGCATCGCGCCCTTGACCGACGAGACCGCCGGCGGCTTTATCCTCTGGGTGCCGGGCAGCATGATGCTGGTGATCGCCATACTGGTTGTCGTCTTCGACTGGAACCGGACGGAGGGAAAGCGGCTGCGGCGAGGTCGGGACATGGCCGGACCGGTCCGGGGTTCGGTTTCGTCCGGCGGCGACTATGGAAGAAGACCGGCCCGCGCGGCGACGGCGGCAAACAACCGTCTGGGTCTGCTTCTGGGCCTCGGGGTGCTGACGATATTCGGACTGATCCTCGGCACGGGTATCTTCATCCTGTCGGTCGGCTGACAGCCTGGTCGAAAAACGCCGGACGGGCGCGCGCGCGGGGCCGCAATCGGCGGCGGGGATCAGCGTCGTTCAGTGCATGTCACCAGCGGGATCGGCGACGCAGGATCGCCGGCAGCACGACCAGCGCGGCCGCCCCGGCGAGCCAGATGAGGATCAGGCCAGCCTTGGCCAGGACATGGACCGGGCCTATCGCCCAGCCGACCAGCCCATCGACATTCGCCGCGTCGCGCAACGCCGAAGCCTCGCGGCCAAGGCCGAACCAGCGCGCGAAACCGACGCCAAGATCGGTGGCGGAGCCGGTCATGCCCGCGGCCCAGGCCAGGACCGGATCGACCAGCGCCCAGAGGCCAAGCGCGAGAAGGCTCCAGACGATCAGCCCGCCCAGAAGGACCGCGCCAGCGATGCGCGGGCCGCGCGCCGGGGCGATGTCGCCGAAGCCGCTGCGGTCGTCGCCGTGGCCGCCCCTGCCGGCATCGCGATATCGGTCCCCGCGGCGCCCGTGTTTCCCGGATCGAAAGAGATGGTTTCCCATGCTGCCTCTGTCCTCACATATGGCTCGGATCCTCGGTCTCGGCCGCCTCGGCGTCCTCGACCTGGATCGTGGTGTGGGTGATGGCGAAGTCCTCTTTCATCGCCTTGCGGGCCGCGGCAAGCACATCGCTGCCGCGGGCCGGGTCGTCCACGACCAGATGACAACTCATCGCGTCGAGGCCCGAGGTCAGGGTCCAGACATGCAGGTCGTGCACCCCGGTCACGGCCGGAATTTCCGCCAGCCGCCGGCGCAGCAACTCGGTATCGACATGGGCGGGCGTTCCCTCCATCAGGATGTTGAGCGCGCCTTTCAGCAAGATCCAGGTGCGCGGCACGATGAACAGCCCGATGGCGGCGCCGATGATCGGATCGGCGATGGTCCAGCCGGTCAGCATCACAACCAGCGCGGCCAGGATCACCCCGACCGAACCCAGCATGTCGGCCAGCACCTCGAAATAGGCGCCCTTGAGGTTCAGGCTTTCCTGCGACCCGGCATGAAGCATCTTCATCGAGATCAGGTTGACGATCAGCCCCGCCACAGCCACCGCCAGCATCGGGCCGCCGAGGATTTCGGGCGGCGCGAAAAGCCGCGCCCAGGCCTCGCGCAGCACGAAAACGGTGACGATCAGCAGCACCACGGCGTTGACCAACGCCGACAGCACCTCGGTGCGGACATAGCCGAAGGTCATCCGCGGCGTCGCCGGCCGTTCGGCAAAACGCACCGCGACCAGGGCCATGAACAGCCCGCCCACGTCGGTCGCCATATGCGCGGCATCCGCCAGAAGTGCCAGGCTGCCGGTCCACAGCCCGCCCACCACCTCGACGACGAGGAATGTTCCGGTCAGCGCCAGCGCCCAGCGAAGGCTGCCCTTGTGGCGGCTGGCAGAGGTTCCGCCGCCCTGTCCGCCACCGTGATCATGTCCCGCTCCCATGCCGGTCTCAGTCGAAGATTTCGCTGAGCCAGGATTTGCGGCGGCGGCCATGCTTGCCATAGCCGCTGCCATGGTGCCCGCCACCGTGCTTGCCATAGCCGCCGCCATAGCCGCGTTCTTCCGCATAGCCGCGCGGTTCGGCCGGTTCGGGCGCGCGCTGTGGCGCCACGTCCGCCGCACTGCGCTCGATGATCTTGTCGAGTTCGCCCCGGTCCAGCCAGACGCCCCGGCAATCGGGGCAGAAATCGATCTCGACACCCTGCCTGTCGGCCATGCTCAGCGGCACGTCACAGACCGGGCAGCGCATCTTGCCGCCTCCCCCTTGCGGGCCGCGCCCGGCATCATTCACGTCAGCCACCATCCGTCGATCCTCCTGTTCCGATCAGGGGCACGGCCGCCCCTTCGCTTTTCGTCTCCCCAAGATGGGATCTCCAGTAGCTTGAGGTTCAAGGGCCGCGGCAGAAATTTCCTGACGCGTCCCGAGGCCGGAGCTTCGCGGTGATACCGGTTCCGCGGCCTCAGCCGATCCTGCCCAACACGGGAAACGCATCCAGCATCCAGTAGGACAGCGCGCTCAGCTGGCCGGTCATCATCGCAACGCCCATCACGATCATCACCACGCCCGCGATTTGATGCAGGCGGCGCCCAAGCCGGCGGGCGCCGCGCAGGCGGCCGGCAAGGCCGTCTGTGAAGGCGGCCACGATCAGGAACGGCACGCCCAGCCCGATGGAATACACGCCCAGCAGCGCCACCCCCTGCCCGACCGTGGCACTGGCGGCGCTGGCGGTCAGGATCGCGCCCAGGATCGGGCCGATGCAAGGGGTCCAGCCGAAGCCGAAGGCAAGCCCGAGCACATAGGACGCCACCGGCTGCCCGCCCGGCAGATCAAGCTGAAAGCGAAAATCCCGCTGCATCGTCTGGATCCGCGCTGCGCCCAGCATGAACAATCCGAACAGGACGACGATGCCGCCGCCAATGATGTTCAACTCGTAGCGCCAGCGCAGAAGCGACTGGCCCAAAGCCGTGGCCGAGGCGCCAAGGATCATGAAGATCGTCGAGAAGCCCAGCACGAAAAACAGACTGAGCCAGATGGATTGACCACGGCTGGGCCGCGCCGCGCCGCCGACGGTTCGTCCGGCAATGTAGGAGACATAGCCCGGCACCAACGGCAACACGCAGGGCGAGGCAAAGGAAATCACGCCCGCCAGCAGCACGATGGTCAGGCCGATCAGGGAAAGGTCAGGCATGTACGGGCTCTCTTTTCTTGCGGCGCCATGGTCGCCAGCCGGTGGCGTAGGAATAGGCGGCCAGCGGCACGACCAGCCACTGCATGAACGGACTGAGACCGGTATCGATTACCGGAATGACCGGCATCAGGTCGCGATAGGCCCAGGCCTGCCGGACCACGATGTTCAGCCATTCGCTGAAGATGGTGTAGCCGATCCCGAAGGCCAGAACGGCAAGAAGAACGCGTCCGGCACCCAGCCTTGGCCATTCCGAACTGCCAAACAGCAAAAGCGCCAGCACGATCGCGCTGAGCGCGATCAGCACGTCGCCGCCGGTGCAATGCAGCACCGCAAAGACCAGTTCCGGGGGCTTTGCGGTCAGCCAGATGGTATAAAGCGGCAGATGCGCGAATTCCCACAGAAGGTTCGCGGCGGCCAGAAAAAGAAGATAGCGCCGCAGCGCCACCCGCCAGTCGGGCCTTCCCGTCGGACAGATCGTCGTCATCATCGAACCAGTCGGACAATGTTGTCGTGCCGCGGCGGCCCGGGTGGCGGCGCGACGGTCAGGTCGTTGTCGCGACGGCTTGCGCCGAAAGGGCGTCCGCCGCGCGCAATCACGTGACCCGCGGGCACGGTGCGCGGCGCGTCCCGAGCTTCAAGCTGCGACGGGCTCCGCGTCGCCTCCGCGACCGGCCATTGTTGCGGCAACGGCGGCATCAGATGCTTTCGTCGATCAGGGTCGACATCCGACGGGCCAGTTCCTCGGGCGGCTGGTCTCGCTCCTGGACGACGGTCTCGAAACGCCCGTCGGGCCGCATCAGATAGATGTAGCCGGCATGGGCCATCAGATAGCCATCGGGCACCGTTTTTTCTTCGACCCGCGTGTACCAGGTCCGGAAACTCTGCGCGGCGTCTGCCACCTGCGCGTCGCTGCCTGTCAGACCGACGAGGCGAGGATGGAAATTCGAGACATACTCCGCCATCACGGGCACGGTGTCGCGGGCCGGATCGACGGTGATGAAAAGCGGCGCAACCTGTTCGGCCCTGGGTCCGAGAAGATCGAGCACGCTTGCCATATAGGCTAGGGTCGTCGGACAGATATCGGGACAATTGGTGAAGCCGAAGAACACAAGCTGCCAGCGGCCGGCGAAATCGGCCTCGGTCACGGCGGTGCCGGTCTGGTCGATCAGCGAGAATTCAGAGCGAACGTCCGCCTCTCCGACGGTCGTTGCCAGGGATGGCGGCGACGGGGTGTAGGCGCGCAGGATCAGCGCGCCGCCTGTCAAAAGCAGAAGCGCGGCCGCAGCAGCCAGGGTCGCCAGCCGAACATGGCGCAGGTTACGGGTCGTGGATGTCATGGTCATCTCATTGAAGGAAGGTTCCGCGCGGGCCCGGCTTCGGGCCCGCGCGGTATCGAGGTCAACCTTCCTTCTGGCCTGACGCCGAGGATTTCATCTGCTCGGTCATGGTCTGCATCATCTCGGTGCAGGCCGCCATCATCGGGCCCATCTGCTGCATCATCTGCATCATCGGCATCATCCCCTGCATGCCTTCCATCCCCTGCATTCCCTGCATGCCTTCCATACCCTGCATGCCGGACATGTCGCCGCCGGTCATCTCGCCATTCATGGATTCACCCGGCTTCATATCTCCGGGGGCTGCGGTATCCTGCGCAAAGGCCGTCGGCGCTGCGATCATCGCCGCAAGCGCGGCGGCAAGGCCAAATCGGGTATTCGTCTTCATGGTCGTCTCCTTGGTTGGGTTTCGTCTCAGTCCCTCGTTGCACCCGGCGCGTCGGCCGGGGTCTTGTCTGCGTCACCGCCCTTGCTTTTGCATGTGGCGCAATATCCGAGGCCGCACATGGCGGCACAGGGGGCCAGCGCCAGGATCAGCGGTGCGGCCCCGATCGCCGCGACCCAGCCCCAGTTCAGCCAGAGGCCGGCCCCGACAAGGACCATGGCAGCGACCACCAGGCCCCGGCGATCAAGCGGCAGCCTGAACCGGGCGGGGCGGGTCTGTGGGGTGGATGTTTCGGACATGGATCGGTTTCTCCTCGAAAATGATGTTGTCTGAAGGCTCTCGGCGGCGTGGCACCGGGGTGGCTCGCGCGCGATGATCCCGACCGCCGGGGCGAAGGCATCCATCGCAGGTCGTCACGCAGCGGCGCGCCTGCACCGGACAGGAAAGGTCGCGACATCATTGCCCGGCATCGCGTTGCAGCTTTCGCACCACCGGCAGAATGTCTTCTTCCAGAATTTGCCGATTGAACGGGCCGACATGCTTGTAGGCAACACGTCCGGCGGCATCGATCACGAAGGTTTCCGGAATGCCGTAGACACCCCAGTCGATGGCCACGCGCCCGGACAGGTCTGCTCCGATGCGGGTGAAGGGATCGCCCAGTTCGTCGAGAAAGGCCAGCGCCTCGCCGGCCTTGTCCTTGTAGTTGATCCCGTAGATCGGGACTTCGCCCGTCTTGGAAAGCTCGACCATCAGCGGATTCTCGGCCCGGCAGGGCACACACCAGGATGCCCAGACGTTCACAAGCGAGACCTGTCCACGCAGATCAGCCGAGGACAGGCCGTCATCGCGCCCCTCGATCGGCGGCAGCGTGAATTCGGGCACGGGTTTTCCGATCAGCGGTGATGGCAACGGGCTGTTGTTGTTCAAAAGCCCCCAGAAGAAGGCCGCGCCGACCAGGCCGAAGACCGCCAGCGGCAGAAGCAGGACCAGCCGCCCGCCCCGCCGCCGGGGTTCCTGTTCAAGATCCGGGCTCATGATCCCTCCTCGTCTTTCGCGGTGAGTTTGGCCTGCATGTCACGCTGAAGATCCGGCCATGTGCTCTTGATATAGGCCAGCACGGCCGTGATCTCGGCGTCGGTCAGCACGTCCCCGAAAGCCGGCATGTCGCTTTCATAGCCTGCCACGACACCGCCGATGCCCAGCTTCGTAAAGTCGAAGAGTTGCCGGTCGGGGTGTTGCCAGCTGTGCCCGGTCTGGTCATGCGGAGGCGCCGGCATCCGGCCGTCAGGCAGCCGCCGCTTCCAGTTCGGCTGACCTTCCAGATTTGCGCCATGGCAGGACGCGCAGGTATTGGCATAGATCTCCTGCCCCTGCGCGATCCGGTCGGCACTGACGGGTTCACCCAGGAACGTGATCGCTTCCGGCGCGGCAGGTGGCTGCGCGGCCGCGAACTGCATGGTCGTCGCAAGACCCGCCGCGATGGCGCAGGTGAAGGTCAGCGCCCTGCCTTTCATGCCGGGCTCCGCAGATATTTTACCAGCGCCGCGACCGTCAGCACCAGTATCGCAAGCACGAGCAGCAGCAGCAGGACGCCGCCCGCCATCATCGTTCCCATCATCGGGCCGCTCATCATTCCGCCCATGCATTCACTCATCGGAATAGACTGCCACGCCCTCGGGCCCGAAGGAATAGACCCTCAGCGTGCCGGACTTCTGCTTCGCCATGCCGGGGGCGTTGGGGGGCATTCCGGGCAGGGTGATACCGGTGATCTCGGGCTTTTCCTCCAGCAGACGGTCGACCACCTCGGCCGGCACCAGACCGCCGATGAAATAGCCGCCGACCTTCGCCAGATGGCAGCCGAGCCCCTGCTGCGGCACGCCCACCGAAACCGACGTCTTGTCGAAGTTGCGGTCGTCGATGATCTCGACCGTGTATCCGGCCTTTTCCATATAGGCGCCCCAGGCGTCGCAACATCCGCAGCCGGGACTGCGCCACATGGTCAGCTGCTTGCTCTGCGCGGCCGGTTCCGCCGGCGCGCCGGCGCTGGCCGCCGAACCCGTTTCCTGCGCGAAGGACGGCAAGGCAAAGGCGATGCCGCCTGCAACTGCAAGGGCTGCTATCGGGGCGAATGCAAAAACGTTTTTCATGTTGATGTCCTTCAGATGGCCGCCAGCGCGGACCAGGTGGTGCCGCCGTCGCGGCTCTGTTTCAGACCGCCGTCCACGGCGGCAAAGATGTAGTCGGGATTGGTCGGGTGAACCGCCACCGAGACTGCGTCACCCGGCGCAAGGCGCGACCAGACCACGCCGGCGTCGCGCGAGGTCCAGACGCCTGATGAAAGGGCTGCATAGAGGGTCTGGGGTGCGGAAGCCGCGCTGACCAGCGCCCGGATCGGCTGGCCCGCCGGAAGCGGGGCTTCGGAGGGCGGGGCATCGCCGGAAACCAGGGCATCCATCGCGTTGCCTGGCTGGACATCCTGCCAGCGGCAGAAGCAATCGGGCAGTCGTGTCAGCCCCTTCTCGGTTCCGGCATAGATCCAGATCCCGCCCATGCCGGTGGCAAGATCGACCGAGGCGAGCGTCAGAAGATCCCGCTCGGCCTCGTCCAGCCAGGGACGATCCATGGCAAGGCTCCAGCTTTCGCCGGCATCCTCGCTTTTCCACAGCCCGTCGCCGCGGATCGCGGCATAGATCATGTCGGGCTGGCCGGCCGCGATCGCCAGGGCGTCCGTCGGGCCCGCGGGCAATCCGCTTGCGCGGCTTGTCCATGTCCTGCCGCCATCTTCCGACAGCGCGATGCCGTCGGCAGCCAGACCTGCCAGGATCCGGCCCGGTCGTTCAGGATGCGTCGCAAGTGTCAGGATCTGCGCGGGGCCGGATAGCGGCGACCAGGACTGGCCGCCGTCATCGCTGCGAACCAGGGCTTGTCCCGCGGCCAGCAACACATCGCCGTCGAATGCCAGCGCCGCAAGCGACGAGCGCGCAGGATCGGCCGCGCGCAGCGACGTCGGCAGAAGAAGAAGGCCGGCTGCCGCCAGCGATGCGGTCAGAAATCCGCGTCTGGACGGGTCGGAAAAACAATGCCGGCTTGTCGCTGCCGATCGTGAGGCGGCCGAAAGCGGCATATGGGGAAATCGAGTCATCGTTCATCTCTTGCTGATCATCGGGTTGGTCGCCGGAAGACAGAGGGCAGCGGGCGACGGTTCGGCCTTGCATCGAAACAGGCGCACGGGCCGGCACGACAAGGCGCCCCGATGCAGTCATGCACCGGGCGTCGGATCAGACGAGGATTCTTGGAGGCTGCTTGGCGGGCGTCCCGATGACACCACTGGGGGCATGGGCTGCCGCGGGCCAGAGCGAACTGCCCGTCGCCTCGGCAAACCTGTCGGTTTGCGGCGCCAGGACGGCCGAAAAACTGCCCGCCCCGCAGAAGAATTCGCAGGCAAGTCCCATGCCGCCAGCGCCGGAATCGCCGCAAGCGTCGCAATCCGCCATGTCCGAGGTTGCCACATCGACCGCAGCCATCTCGGTGGCGATACCCGCCGACCCGGCGGCCTGCGCGACCGTGCCGACCGCGAAAGCGGCAAGCAGGGCGACCAGAATCAGGCGGGCGAACAATTGCATGGCTGGTATCTAGCCTCCGGCCGGCGGAAATGCCAGTGTGGCGTATGCGCGATTTGGTGATCGACTCGCCAAAGCCCATCCGGCCCCGCCCGGCCTCGGCCCGACCGCGACAAAAGGCCGGCCGGTCATAGCCATGACGGCCAGGCGCGGGATCGCGATGGCGGATGGTCCTGACGAGCCTTCCGTCTGATCCGCGACAGGTCCGATGGTCATGGCAGCGATCCTTCTCGACTGAGACGAAACTAATCCTTCCACCAGGGGGAAGGTCAAGCGAGCAGAAGAAGGTTTTTCCGCTTCTCGGCGGATCGCTCCGCCTTGGCGGGAAAGGCCCGCCATATCCTCGTCGCGGCGGGGTCGGTTCTCGGGACCCATCGGCGCGCGGCGATCCGGATCGCCGCGCGACCGCCTTCGGCGGAGGCCCGACAGCCGGCGCCGGATCAATCCACTTCCGACAATGCCGTCAGACGATGAATCTGTCCCAGCTTCCGTAATGCTCGTCGCTGCGGCGCCCGCGCGGCAGGCTCAGCAGGATCAGCGCACCGCCCAGCATCATTCCGACAAGGCTGCCCGCGACGGTTCCGCCCTCCAGGAAAAGTGGTGCGACGATCAGCCACAGGCCGAAGAGAATGTTGAGAAATCTCAGCGGCCGCGCGACTTCGGCCCAGGCGATGACCGCGGTGGTCAGCACCAGCGCTCCCATCAGGTGATCGCTGTTGGCCATCGCCGCCTCGTTGCCGAATATCGCGCGAGAGAACATCAGGAAGATACCGATCCCGGCGCTGAGCGCGAGGGTCCAGGGCACGATGACGCCGCGCGCGCCTTGCCGAAAGACCGCCAGGACGCCGGCGTCGAAGCTCATGTCTCCGCCCTTGCTGCTGCCGGGCAGCGCGTCGCCGCGGAAGAAGGCACGCCAGAAGGGGCGGCCGCGCCGGGTGTTCCAGACCATGAACTGGATCATGGCCACGATCTCGTCCAGCGAGAAGGGGATCATGATCAGCATCGCCAGCGCAGCCATCAGGCAGATGGTACAATAGGTGCCGATGGTGATCGGCTGGATGATGATGAAATAGATGCTCACGATGCCGAGCGGCCCGACCACGATCCCGAACAGCGCCACCATCCACGGCATCGTCCGCCAGCGCAGGCGGCTACCCATGACTCCCATCAGGATCTCGAACATGTAGCTCATGGCGCCAAGTCCGCCATCGGCGATGGGCCAGGCTTTCGAGACATCCGAGGTGACGATGTATTCGGTGCCGTTCAGGCCCGAGGGCGAGGAGAAGAACGGCTCCCAGACGCCATCGACATGGCCAAGCTGATAGGCCGCGAGGATCCGCGACAGGATGAACCCCACAGCGCCCAGTGCGATGATCGGAAGGCGCTGGACATAGGTCGAGGGACAATAGGTCCATCCGGGGGGGATGTCGCCATCGTCCATCATCCCCTCGCGCGACATGCCCGGCATCATCGGGATCAGGATGGTCAGCGCGATCACCAGCGCGCCGATCAGGGTGTCGTTGGCATAGACCGACGCATCCGGCGTCCAGAAGATCAGCGGGGCGGCCAGCAGCCAGACGCCAAGCGCGGCATTCGCCCATTGCGCCCAGCCCATGCCGGGGCGAAGCGACAGCCCGGCAAAGACCATGATGAGCAGTCCGGTGAAAACATCGTTCCAGGCGGTCAGCCAACTGCGCGTGGCAGCGTCCAAAAGTCCGCGATCCTCGGTCACGCGCTGGACTGCGGCGCTGAACTCGGTCTGGTCGAACGTGCCGAAGACCGACGGCGCGGTTGCCAGCCAGAGGCCCAGCCCCATCACCAGCCAGTGAACCCAGAGCATCGAGAAATGCATCTGCCGCATCTGGGCGGCTTGGTCGCGTTCGGCCGTATCCTGTTCGGCGGCGGGCGGCGCGTATTCCGCCGCCTCCTCGGCGGCGGCTTTCTCGACCTTTGCCGCCGAAACGCGGGCGGCATTCAGGCCATTGCCGCGATACCAGGCATAGGGATCGTCCTTCAGCCCCTGAAGGATCTTCGGCATGTCGTCGCGCAGGCTGTGCTGCGGCGTCCATCCGAGATGCTTTTTGGCGGCCGAAAGATCCAGTTCATAGTGATCGCTTGAAATGTCCACCATCCAGGCGCGGATGAAGGCATCCTCGCCGAAGACCCGGTTCTCGATCCACGCCCCTGCCTTGGCCAGGCGCGGCGGCACGTTCCAGGTGATCCAGTCCTCGCCATGCAGTTCCCGGCCGATCAAACGCTGCAACTCGCCGAAGGGGACGGGATCTTCCTCGCCCAGCAGCACCGGGAAGACGTCCGGCAGATCGGCGCGCCTGTCCACGATCCGCTCCACCGCGTCGAGCAGATCCTCCAGATGCAGGAATGCCTGCCCGCGTGCCAGATCGCCGGGATAGACCTTGCCGCTGAACCGCTTTTCGTGGACGCGGGCGATCTGATGGGCGAGGAAGGTCGAACGGCCGCTGTCGTCATAGACGCCCGCAGGGCGCATCAGCACAAGCTTCTCGTGGCCCCGCTGTTCGCGCAACATGGCCTCGGTGCGGATCTTGGAGGCGCGATAGGGCAGCTTCGGATCGAAGGGATCATCCTCGGCGATCGGCCGCCCCGGTTCGGTGGGTGCGTGGGCCAGCATGGTCGAGGCGAAGACGAACTGCTCCAGCTCGAATTCCTGCAAGCCGGTCAGAAGACGTTTCGTCCCATCGACCGTCACCGCGTCATAGGCGCCGCTTTCCTTTCCCGTCAGGTCGAAATAGGCGGCAAGATGGACGCAGGCGGCGATGCGGTCGCCATAGGCGAGACGCAGGCGGGACAGCGCCTTGTCCACGCTATCCTGGTCGGTGATGTCGAAACAGATGCATTCGGCCTGATGCGGCGGATGCGGCGGCGAATGCCGGTCCAGTCCCACGACCCGATAGCGCCGGTGCAGGCGCCGCACCACCGCGCCGCCCAGATACCCGCTTGATCCGGTTACGACGACAAGAGGTTTTTCGCGATCATCCATCCGGCCTTCCGCCCCCTATTTCCGCAGGTACTTGATCAAGGCGGCCACGACCAGGACCGCCACCACCAATGCGATGAGCCAGAAAAGGCCCATCCCGAACATCATGCCGCCGCCAAATCCGTTGTTCATCACGCCATTCTCCCTTTCCCGTTCGTCGTCTGGGGCCGTGCCAATCATCGCGATGCCGTCTTTCAACGGCTGAAAGCGATGTGATTTTGATCGGGATCGACCTGATGCGACCCTGCGCCTGCCCTTCAATCTGCCCGATCCCCGGCCGCCCGTGAAGCCTGTTCGCGGACCGGCGGAGTTTCGCGACATCGCCGGGACCAAGGATCACCCCGCCTTGCCCGTCGCCTTCTGAAAAGGCTTTGTCCTGGCAGCCGGAAGGTCAAGCCCCGCCGCAGGTCATTTTCCTTCTTGACCGTGCGCCTGCCCGCCCCCCGTGCCGGCGCGCAGGCCGTCCGGGGAACAAGGTCACGGGCGGCAGGCCCAGCCAGGAAAAACGATGCCTACGTCTGCCATTTCAGCTTGAATCCCAAGTGCCGCTAGGCGAGGCCGGATGCGCAAGTTGAAGATCAGCGCCCTGACCCGTGCAACAGGCCATCGGCCGCGCGTCTAGAAGTCGCCACCCGCCGCCAGCGCGCGTTCGTATTCCTGGCCCGGAATCGCGTCCAGCAGGCTGCGCGTATAGGCCGTGTCGGGGTCGTGCAGCACCTTGCCCGTCGGTCCCACTTCGACGATGGCACCTTTCTGCATGACGATGATCCGGTCGCAGATGCGGGCGGCAACGCGCAGGTCGTGGGTGATGAACAGCATCGACAGGTTCAGCCGCGCCTTCAATTCGGCCAGCAGATCCAGAACCTGCGCCTGTATCGACACATCCAGCGCCGAGACCGCCTCGTCCGCGATGATGATCGACGGTTCCAGCGCCAGCGCACGGGCGATGCCGATCCGCTGACGCTGGCCGCCGGAAAATTCATGCGGGAAACGATGCATCGCCGACGGGTCCAGCCCGACCAGACCCAGCAATTCCCGTGCCCTTTCCATCGCCTGCGCCCGGCCCGTGCCATAGGCGATCAGCCCTTCGGTCAGGATGCGCGATACCCGCGCGCGCGGATTGAGCGATGAGAACGGATCCTGGAAGATCATCTGAAGCTGGCGGCGCTTGTCGCGCAGTTCTGCCCCCGACATCAGCGCGATATCGGCACCCCCGATCATCACGCGGCCGCCATCGGGGTCGATCAGGCGTGTCAGGCAGCGCCCGACCGTGGATTTGCCAGAACCGCTTTCGCCGACGATGCCGATGGTTTCACCGGCGTGAAGATCGAAACTGACATCCCGCACCGCCCTGACCACGCGCGGCTTGCCGAACAGCCCGCCGCCGCCCGTGACGAAGGTCTTGTTCAGCCCCTCGACGCTCAGCACCGGCACGCGGTCGCCGGCTGGGGCATCGGCCTGCAGGGTCAGGCGCGGAATCGCGGCGATCAGGGCCCGAGTATAGGGATGCCGGGGTCGCAGCAGAACCTCGTCCGCCGCGCCGGTTTCGACGATCTCGCCGGTCTGCATGACGATCACGCGATCGGCGATGTCGGCCACGACACCGAAATCATGGGTGATGAAGATCACCGCCATCCCGCGCGACCGGCGCAAATCCTCGATCAGGTCCAGGATCTGGGCCTGGGTGGTGACGTCCAGCGCGGTCGTGGGTTCGTCGGCGATCAGGATGTCGGGTTCCAGCGCCAGCGCCATGGCGATCATCACCCGCTGACGCTGCCCGCCGGACAGTTGGAACGGATAGGCGCGGATGGCCGATTCGGGATCGGGGATCCCGACCTCTTCCAGCAGGGTCAGCGCCCGGCTGTGCCGCTGTTGGGGACGCAGTTGGCCATGCGCCTCGAAGACCTCGGCGATCTGCGCGCCGACACGCATCAGCGGATTCAGTGCGCTTAGCGGTTCCTGGAAGATCATCGAAATCCGCCGCCCGCGCAGTTCCAGCATCTGCGCTTCGGACAGGGCCAGGATATTTTGGCCGTCGAAGGTGATGGCGCCGCGCACCGGCTTGACCTCCTGCGGCAACAGCCCCATCACCGCGTTGGCGGACATGGACTTGCCCGAGCCGCTTTCGCCCACGATGCACAGGATTTCACCGGCGGCCAGGTCGAAGCTGATGTCCTTCGCGGCGTAGGCGCGGTCGGCGCCCTCGGGCAAGGCGATGTCGAGGTCGCGGATGCTCAGCAGGCTCATTCCGATTTCCTTGTCAGACGCGGATTGAGGGCGTCGTTCAATCCCTCGCCGATCAGGTTCAGCGCCAGCACGGTCAGCAGGATCGCCATGCCGGGCAGAAAGGACAGCCACCAGGCGGTGCGGATCACGGTGCGTGCGGCGCCGATCATGTAGCCCCAGGACATGATGTTGGGATCGCCCAGCCCCAGAAAGGACAGCGAACTTTCCAGCAGGATGGCCTGCGCCACCATCAGCGAGGCCAGCACGATGATCGGCGGCAGCGCGTTGGGCAGGATATGGCGCAGGATGATCTGCGTGTTGCCCAGCCCCGACAGGGTCGCCGCCTCGACGAATTCGCGCGTGCGCAGGCTCAGCACCTCGCCCCGCACCAGTCGTGCCACCGGCGGCCATGAGACGATGGCGATGGCGATGATCACGAAGGTCAGGCTGGGCTGAAAGATCGCCAGCAGCACGATGGCCAGCGCAAAGCTGGGGATGGTCTGGAAGAATTCGGTAAAGCGCATCAGCACGTCATCGGTCCGGCCGACAAAGTAACCCGCCAGCGCGCCCACGGGCACCCCGATGGCCAGCGCCACGATGGTAGAGACGAGACCGACCAGAAGGCTGACATAGGCGCCATGCGCCAGTCCCGCCAGCACATTGCGCCCCACGGCGTCGGTGCCCAGCGGCAGGCCGTCCTGCGTGAAGGGGGGCAAAAACGGGCGCTGCACCATTTTCCACGGGCTGGTGGGAAACAGGAAGGGCGCGGTCACGGCGGTGGCGATCACCACGGCCAGGATGACCAGCCCGATCACTGCGCCCCGGTTGGAGCGGAAGCGTTTCCAGAACTCTTTCATCTTGTCAGCTTTATGCGCGGGTCAACGATGACATAGACGACATCGGTGATCAGATTGAACAACAGCACCATCGCGCCCGAAATGTAGAACACGCCCAGGATCACCGCATAGTCGCGCTGGTTGATGGCCTCGAACATCAGCCGGCCGATGCCGGGCCAGGCGAAGACCGTTTCGGTCAGGATCGCCCCGCCGAAGATCTGTCCCGCCTGAAGCCCGGCCAGCGTGATTACCGGCAAAAGGGCGTTGCGAAGGATATGCCGGCGCTGGATCACCCGGTGTTTCAGTCCCTTGGCACGGGCGGTCTTGACGAAATCCAGCCGGCTGACCTCCAGCATGGAGGCGCGGGTCATGCGCATGTAGATGGCCATGAAGAACAGCCCCAGCGTGCTGGCCGGCAGGACCAGATGCCTGGCCACATCCAGCACATGCGCAAGTCCGGTATAGCCGGCGCCGATGGTCGAATAGCCAAAGCCCGGCAGCCATTCCAGCCAGACCGAAAACACCAGCACCGCCATCAGCGCCACCCAGAACAGGGGCGTGGCGTAGAAAAGCAGCGCCAGCGTGGAAATGATCGTGTCGCTCCACGATCCCTGCCGGGCCGAGGCCGCGACACCCGCAATCACCCCCAGCACCAGCGACAGCACGAAGGCGACGCCGGTCAGCAGCAGGGTCGCAGGCAGGCGGTCGGCGATCAGGTCGGCCACCGGCATCTGCTGCCGATAGGAAAAGCCCAGATCAAGCTGTGCCGCCCCCTTCAGATAGGTCCAGAGCTGGACATAAAGTGGCTGATCCAGCCCGAAGCGCGTCCGCAGATCGGCAAGGAATTTCTCGTCCGCCGCGCCCGCCTCGCCGGCCATGACCGCAGCGGGATCGCCGGGGGCGGCGTGGATCAGAAGGAAGTTGACTATCAGGATGGCCAGCAGGATGAACACTGCCTTGACCAGCCTGCCGAGGATGAACCTTATCACGCTGTCTGCCTTGCCGTCCGTGTGATGCGTTCGGTCCGGGCCAACGCCTTGGCCCGGACGGCGGGACCGGTGTCCCTATTGCGCCTTGTCGATCCAGACATCGCGGAATCCGTCATTCACGCCCAGGGCGGTGTTGACCGGGTTCTTGATGTTGCAGCGATAGATCGTCGGGAAGCCCAGTTCCAGCAGCCACAGATTCGGAACGTCGCTGACGATCATGTCCTGGACCTTCTTGTAGGCTGCGCGCCGTTCTTCGGGGTCGGCCATCAGGGCCGCCTCCTCGAACAGCTTGTCGACCTCCGGGTTCTGGTAATCGGCCACGTTGTTCCAGGGCGAACCGGGCTCGGCATTGGTGCTCATGTAGGTCCGCGATACGCCCAGGGCCGGATCGCCATACTGATAGAGATAGGTAAAGGCGAGGTCGAAGTCGCGATCGCTGACCTTCTGGTTCCATCCGGCCACGTCGGAGGGCACGATTTCCACGTTCATGCCGATCTCTGTCAGGTTCTGCTTGACCGCTTCGGCCCAGCGTTGCCAGGTCTCGCCATAGGGAAGACCCAGCAGACGGATGGTCTCGCCGTCATAGCTCGATTCCTCCAGAAGCTGTCTGGCTTTCTCGGGGTCATAGGAAATGTCCGGGGTCTCGGCGGAATAGAACCGGGTCGAGGACGACAGCGGACCGGTGGCGACCTTGCCCAGACCGCTCCACAAGGCGTCCCTCGCGAATTCGCGGTCCAGCGCATACATCATCGCCTTGCGGACCTTCAGATCGTCCAGAGGCTTGTTGTCCAGATTGATCCAGATCCAGGACAGCGGCCCGAAATATTCCCAGCCCTTGTCGGTGATGCAGGTATTGTCCATCTCGCGGATGCGGGGCACGTCGAAATTCTCGATCGCGCCGCCGGGCAGCACGTCCACCTGGCCGGTTTCATAGGCCACGGCACGCGAGGCCGCATCCGGGATCACCTGATAATAGATCTCGTCCACATAGGGCTTGCCCTCCATGTAGTAATCCTCGTTCCTGACCAGCCGGATATAGCTGCCCTTGACCCATTCCGCGAACTTGAAGGGGCCGGTGCCGATGGGGTTGGCATTCGCCGGATTGTTGGCGAAATCGGTGCCTTCATAGATGTGCTTGGGAATGACCGGCGCCGTGCCCGGCTCGAATATGCCGAGGAAGGGACCGAACGGCTGCTTCAGCTTGAACACGACGGTATAATCGTCGGGCGTGTCGATGCTTTCGACATGTTCCATATAGGTCCGCATCCGTGAATGCGTTTCGCGCAGGAACTTGTCCATCGAGAATTTCACGTCCGCCGAGGTGAACGGCTCGCCATCATGAAAGACCACGCCCTTGCGCAGCTTGAATGTGTAGGTCTTGCCGTCTTCCGATATTTCCCAGGATTCGGCCAGCTGTCCGCTGGGCTTGAGTTCTGAATCATAGCGCAGCAGGCTTTCGTAGATGTCGCCCGCGACCATCTGGGTCGGTCCGTTCTGGAGAAGGCCGATCATCAGGCCGGGCGGTTCGGGCTGGATGACGACATTCAGCGTGCCGCCCGTCTGCGGCTTTGCGTCCTGCGCGGCCAGCGGACCCGCCAGCGCAAGAATGGCGGCGGCGGCCGTGGCGGTGGCGGTGATCTTGATGTGCTTCAACATGGTGTCTCCCTGACGTTGATATAGGTTCTTGGCATTTTCTGCTTCGGCCGCCTGAAACATGACGACCAGCCCGCTGCTTGCGACGATCCCGATCCGGGGCGGCACAAGCGTCAGACCGTTTCGAGCGATCTGATATAGGCGACGATCCCCTCCCTTGCCGTTGCGATGTCGGTCTGCATGGCCTCGCGGGCCGTCGCCGGGTCACGATTGCCGCAGGCGGAAATGACGATGTGATGCTGCCTGACCATATCCTGCTTTGCGCAGGCATAATATTCCGAAAGCAGCGGCCCCATCCGCAACCACAGCCGGTCCAGGACATCCAGCAGGATCGGCATGTCGGCGATCTCGGCCAGGGCAAAGTGGAATTCCTGGTTCAGCTGGTTGGCCTGCTGCCACCGCGCGGCGGCAATGGCCTCCTCGTTGCGCGCCACGATCCGCTGCAACCGGGCCACATCCCGGTCCTGCGCCAGCTCCGCGGCGCGGGCGGCGGCCAGCCCCTCCAACTCGATCCGGATCAGCGCGATCTCGTGATACTGGCTGATGGTCAGCACCGGAACCCGCACATCGCGACCCGAGCGTTGCACCAGCGCGTTGTCCCGCAGCAATCGCTGCACCGCATCGCGCACCGGGGTCGAACTGGTGCCCAGGGCCTCTGCCAGACCGCGGATCGTGACCCTCTGGTTCGGTCGCAGCTTGCCGCGCACCAGATCCCGGCACAGGCGCTGGTAGATGGCGTCTCCAAGCGAATCCCTGCTGATTACCTTCATCCTCTCCCCCAGCCCCATTCCCGGCAGGCTTTCCGCCGATGGGCCGATTTTGGTGCATGATGCATCATGTTCATTGAATCCGCAAATCATGCCTGCGATGATGCCGGCACGCGCCAAGCGGGCCGGACGCGCCACCACGACAGGAACGAACTCTCGCGAAGGAACCGATCATGAAAGCCTTCTTCGACCCGCGCCAGCTGCGCCATGCGCCCGAAATCTATTTCCGGCGCGGGGCGGCCATGCCGCATCAGGAACAGCCCCGACGCGCGGAATTGTTGCGCGACATGCTGATCGGGGAAGGGTTCGACATCACCGGACCGCGCGATTACGGAGCCGGGCCGATCAAGGCGGTTCACAATCCCGATTACGTCGATTTCCTGACCGACGCCCATGCCCGCTTCGTGGCCGATGCCGGGCCGGACGCGCTGGCCATCCCCACCACCCATCCGGGCGCCAGGCGTGGCAGAGAGCCCCGTGACATCCACGGCCAGTTGGGCTGGTGGATGACCGATACATCGACACCGCTGACCGAAGGCACATGGGAGGCGGCCTATTGGTCAGCCCAGACCGCCATCGCAACCGCCGAGGACATCATCGCGGGTGCGCGCGCGGCCTATGCCCTGTGTCGTCCGCCGGGTCACCACGCCATGCGTGATTGTGCCAACGGATTCTGCTTTTTCAACAATGCCTGCATCGCCGCGAACCACCTGACGCGAAAATTCCGCAAGGTCGCGCTGATCGACGTGGATGTGCATACCGGCAATGGTTCGCTCGACATCCTGTACGAGCGTGGCGACATCTTCTTCTGTTCGCTGCATCCCGATCCCGGAACCTTCCCGACCTTCTATCTTGGCCATCCCGACGAGACCGGCGCGGGCGAAGGCAGGAACCGGTCACTGAACATCCTGCTGGAACACGGCGCGGGCGAGGCCGAGGTGCTTGCGGCGCTGGACCGCGGTCTGTCCGCGATCCGCGATTTCGGGGCCGAGGCACTGGTGGTCTCGCTGGGCTTCGACATGGCCGCCGACGATCCGCTGGCTGCGGTTGCGGTCTATCCGGGCGGTTTCGCGGAAATGGCCCGCCGTCTGGCGGCGCTGAACCTGCCCACCGCGCTGATCCAGGAAGGTGGCTATCTTGGCCCGTCCCTGGCCGACAATGCCCGCGCCTTTCTTTCCACGTTCCGCGAGGCGACACGATGACGGAACGGCCTGCCCCGATGAACGGCGCCGAAAGCGTCCTGCGCAGCCTTCATGCCGATGGCGTCGAGGTCTGTTTCGCCAATCCCGGCACCTCCGAGATGCAGTTCGTCGATGCGCTGGACCGAACCAGGCTGATGCGATGCGTGCTGGGCCTGTTCGAGGGCGTGGTCAGCGCCGCCGCCGACGGCTATGCCCGGATGGCCGGCAAGCCGGCGGTGACGCTTCTGCATCTGGCGCCGGGTTTCGCCAATGCCGCCGCCAATCTGCACAATGCGCGAAAGGCACGGGTGCCGATGCTGAACCTGGTGGGCGATCACGCGCTGCGGCATCGGCAATATGACTCGCCGCTTTCCGCCGATGTGGAGGGTGCCTGCGCGCCGTTCAGCGACTGGGTGCGGACGGGCCAGGACGCCGGCAGCTTTGCCGCCGACGCCATGGCTGGGCTGGCGGTGGCCAAGGGCAAGCCCGGCCGCATCGCGACGCTGATCGCGCCAGCCGATATCGGCTGGGACGCGGGCGGCAATATGGCGGCCCCGGTGGCGACCGCCGGCCCTGCCCCGCTGGACGAGACGGCGCTGGATGCCGCCGTGACCGCGCTGGAAAGCGGCGAAAGAACGGTGATCATCGCGGGGTTGTCGGTGCTGGAGGATGTCTCGGCGCTGGCGCGACTGCAGGGCATCGCCGAAAGGACCGGGGCCGATGTTCTTGCCCCCACCTCGAACCGGCGGATGGAACGCGGTCGCGGGCGGTTCGCCATCGGCAAGATCCCCTATCCGATCGACGCGGCGCTGCACTGCCTTGCGGGCTATTCGCGGGCGATCCTGGTGGAAACCCGCCCGCCCGTGGCCTTTTTCGCCTATCCGGGCAAGCCCAGCCTGCTGCTGCCCGAAACCTGCGACACGCTTACCCTGGCGGGGATCGACGGCGATGGGCCGGCCGCCATTGCGGCGCTGGCCGACCGCATCGGCGCCCGGCCCGTCACGGCGCGCGATATCGAGCCGGCGCCGGTGCCGCAGGCCGGGGCCATCACCCCCGTCACCATCGCCGCCGTGCTGGCAGAGACCCTGCCCGAAGGTGCCATCGTCATCGACGAGGCCGTGTCCAGCAGCGGCGACATCTTTCCCGGCGGCGCTGCCGCCGCGCCCCATTCCTGGCTGGCTCTGACCGGCGGCTCGATCGGCATCGGCATCCCGCTGTCGGCGGGCGCCGCGATCGCCTGTCCCGACCGTCCGGTGCTGACATTGCAGGCGGACGGCTCGGCGATGTACACCCTGCAAGGGCTGTGGACCCAGGCGCGCGAGGGGGCGAACGTGACCACCGTGATCCTGGCCAACCGCGCCTACGCGATCCTCAAGGGCGAATTGCACAATGTCGGCGCGCAGCCCGGTCCCGACGCGCTCGGGATGCTGAACCTGGACCGGCCGGGGCTGGATTTCGTGGCCATGGCGCGCGGCATGGGCGTGCCGGGCCGACGGGTCGAGGACATTCGCGAATTCCGGCGGGCCCTGCGCAATGCCATGGCCGAGCCCGGCCCGTTCCTGATCGAAGCGATGATCTGAGCCAGCAACCGGAAAAGGGAATTCCATGCCTCTCGACGCCAATCTGCGCGACCGTATCCTGCAGGCCGTTTCCGACGGGTTCGACGATCAGGTCGCCTTCACGCAAAGACTGGTGCGGATGCCGTCGCTGCGCGGACGCGAACATCCGATCCAGGATCTGATCTTCAAGGAATTGCGCGAACGCGGATACGCGATGGACCGGTTCCGGATGGACCGGACGGCGATCGAGGCGCATCCGGGAGGGTCGAAATTCTCGGACGATCATTCGGACGCGCCTATCGTCGTCGGCATCCACCGCCCGCGTCAGCAGACGGGCCGTTCGCTGATCCTGCAATCGCATCTCGACGTGGTGCCGGAAGGGCCGCATGACATGTGGGCGGAACCGCCCTTCTCGGCCCGGATCCGGGGCGACTGGATGTATGGCCGCGGCGCAGGCGACATGAAGGCGGGCGCGGCGGCCAACATCTTTGCGCTGGACGCGCTGCGCCGCGCGGGATTTCAGCCCGCAGCCAGCGTCTATGTGCAATCGGTCGTCGAGGAGGAATCGACCGGCAACGGCGCGCTGCAAACCCTTCTTCAGGGCTATACCGCCGATGCAGTGCTGATACCCGAACCCGAGGACGAAATGCTGGTGCGTGCGAATACCGGCGTCCTGTGGTTTCAGGTGCAGGTCCGCGGCGTGCCGGTGCACGTGCGCGAGATGGGCGAAGGCGCCAACGCCATCGACGGCGCCACCCGCATCATCGCCGCGCTGCGCGAGATGGAGGCGGACTGGAACGCCGACAAGGACAGGCACCCCCATTTCGAAAAGGAAGCCCATCCGATCAATCTCAATATCGGCAAGATCGAAGGCGGCGACTGGGCCTCGTCCGTGCCCAGCTGGTGCAGGATCGACTGCCGGGTATCGATCTATCCCGGCCGCAGCGCCGGGGATGCCGCCGACGAGATAACCGCGCGTGTCGCGGCCTTCGCCAAAGCCGACAGGTTCCTGGCCAACAACCCGCCCCGAGTGGTTTTCAACGGCTTCTACGCCGAAGGTTACGTGCTGGAACCGGGCAGCGAGGCCGAGGCGGTGCTGGGCCGTGCGCATGAAACCGCCATCGGCGCGCCGCTGCAATCCTTCATGACGGCCGGTTACCTCGATACGCGGGTCCATGCACTCTACAACCGGATCCCCGCGCTCTGCTATGGGCCGGTCGCGCGCAATATCCACGGCATCGACGAATGCGTCAGCCTGACTTCGGTCAGACGGGTCACGCAGGCCATGGCGCTGTTCGTCGCCGAATGGTGCGGCGTCGAACCGGTGCAGACCTGATGCGTGACACGGGCCCCCGATCCTTGGTCGGGCTGTCCGGAACGGCGGTCGCGCCCGACCTGCTGGACCATGCGGCGCCTGCGGTGACGTCCGCGCAGGCGGCGGAACTGGCAGCGGAGATCTTTGGTGTCTGCGGCGATGTGCAATGGCTCAGCGCCGAAAAGGACGCCAATTTCCGCATCACCCCCGCCAAAGGCCCGCCGGTCCTGCTGAAAATCACCAACGCTGCCGAAGACCGCGGCGTGACCGAGATGCAGACCGCCGCCCTGATGCATCTGGGCAGGGTCGATCCCACGCTGCCCGTGCCCCATATCCGGCCAACCCTGACCGGGCGGGCCGCCCACATCCTGTCGATCCCCGGCGGGCAAAGCCATATGGTCCGCCTGCTGACCTATCTGGAGGGGACGACGCTTGGGCAGGCCCTGTCCGCCACCGGCCTGCACCAAGATATCGGCGCGCTGCTGGCCCGGCTGACGATCGGGTTGCGCGGGTTCGACCATCCCGCGGCCCGGCATATGCTGCAATGGGACATCAAGCGCGCGCACCACCTGCGCCCGATGCTGGAGGCGGTCGAGGACGGCCGGTTGCGAGGGCGGCTGACGCGGCTGATCGACCGCTTCGACGCCGAAATCGCGCCGCGCCTTTGCGGCCTGCGCGCCCAGGTCGTGCACAACGATTTCAATCCGCACAACCTGCTGGTCGATGCCCCCCGCGCCACCCGCCTGACCGGGATCATCGATTTCGGCGATATGGTGCACACGCCTCTGGTCTGCGATCTGGCGGTGGCCTGTTCCTACCAGATCGGCGACGGACCGCGCCCGATCGAGGCGATCGGGCGGCTGCTGGCAGGCTATGCCCCGATCCTGCCGCTGGAACGGGCCGAACTGGATCTGCTGCCCGACCTGATGCGCATGCGCCATGCCGCCACCTTGACGATCGGGGCCTGGCGGGCGCGGCGCTATCCCGCCAATGCGGCCTATCTGCGGCGCAACGGCGCGGCATCGCTGCGCGGGCTGACCGTGCTGGACCGGATCGGCACCGCGGCCGTCCTGGACATTCTGAAACGCGCCCTGCCGCCGGAGCGGATGCCATGACCATGATCAACGCCTTCGACGGCAGCGGCGAGGCCCGTCTCGACCCCCAGGACAAGGCGCTGATCGCCCGGCGCGCCAGCGTTCTGGGGCCCGCCTACCGGCTGTTCTACGAAGAGCCTCTGCACATCCAGCGGGGCAAGGGCGTCTGGCTGTGGGACAGGCGCGGCCGCAGATATCTGGACGCCTATAACAACGTCGCCTCGCTGGGCCATTGCCATCCGCGCGTGATCGAGGCCGTTTCGGCCCAGCTTGGGGTGCTGAACACCCATACCCGCTATCTGCACGAGGATGTGGTCATCTATGCCGAAAGGCTGCTGGCCACGATGCCTGACGCATTGGGGCATGTGATGTTCACCTGCACCGGGTCCGAAGCCAATGACCTGGCCTTGCGCATCGCGCGCAGCCGTGGCGGACGGCAGGGTGTCGTCGTCACCCGGCTGGCCTATCACGGGCTGACCGAAGCGGTGTCGGAACTGTCGCCGTCGCTGGGCGAATTCGTGCCGCGCGGCCCGCGCGTCCGGCTGATCGAGGCGCCGGACGGCCTGCGGGTGCCTGCGGCGGATCAGGGCGCAAGGCTCGCCGCCGATCTGGCCCGCGCGATTGCCGGGATGCGCGCCGAGGGGATCGAACCGGCGGCATTCATCGCCGACACGATCTTTTCCAGCGACGGTCTGCATCCGGAACCGGCCGGTTTCCTGCGCCCCGCCGTCGAGCTGATCCGCGCCGAGGGCGGCGTTTTCATCGCCGACGAGGTGCAGCCCGGTTTCGCCCGCACCGGCGAGGCGTTCTGGGGTTTCACGCGGCACGGTCTGGTGCCCGACATGGTCACGATGGGCAAGCCGATGGGCAATGGCTTTCCGGTTTCGGGGGTCGCCATGCGCCCCGAACTGGTGCGGGAATTCGGCGCGCGATCCCGCTATTTCAATACATTCGGCGGAAGCCCGGTCGCGGCCGCCGCCGGCCTTGCGGTGCTGGACGTGATCCGGGACGAGGGCTTGCAGGACAATGCGCTGCGAATAGGTGCCTTTCTCAAGGCCGGGCTGGACCGGATCGCCGCCCGGCACGAGGCCATCGGCGATGTGCGCGGCGCCGGGCTGTTCCTGGCGGTGGAATGCGTGACCCGGCGCGAAACCAACGCGCCCGACGCGGCGCTGGCCGGCTTTGTGGTCAACCATCTGCGTCAGAACGGGGTGCTGATCAGCGCCACCGGACCCGGCGCGAATATCCTGAAGATCCGCCCGCCTCTGGTGCTGCAGCAGCCCGAGGCAGAGATCCTGCTTGATGCCGTGGAGACCGCTTTCGCCGCGGCCGTCCCGTAATGGCCACGGCGGTCGTGGCAGAAGGCGACATGGAACGGGGCTTGCCCGTCGGCGCAGGGACAATCTCCAGGGCAGGACGGTAGCGTGAAGAAAGACCGGCACGCCGGGCCCGGACTTTCACAACACGGCGCCGATCTGCCAGGGGACGAATTCGTTGTCGCCCAGGCCCAATTCCTCGCTCTTGCTGGGCTGGCCCGAGGCATTGGCGATGATCAGCGCGACGATCTCGTGGGCCTTGTTCTCCAGCGTCACGGCCGCCGACAGGATATCGCCGCAATTCAGGTCCATGTCTTCGCACATCGCGTGGAACAGCGCGTCATTCGTGGCCAGCTTGATCGTCGGCGCAGGCTTGGACCCGAAGGCCGAGCCGCGCCCGGTGGTAAAGACGATCAGCTGCGCCCCGCCCGCAATCTGGCCGGTGGCAGATACCGGGTCATAGCCCGGCGTATCCATGAAATTCAGCCCCGGCTGGGTGATCGTTTCGGCATAATCCAGAACGGCGTTCAGCGGCGTAGCACCCGCCTTGGCGACGGCGCCCAGCGATTTTTCCAGGATCGTCGTCAGCCCGCCCGCCTTGTTGCCGGGGCTTGGATTGTTGTCCAGCGAGGCGCCGTTGCGGGCGGTATAATCCTGCCACCAGGCGATCCGGTCCAGCAGCCGCTGCGCGATGTCCGGCGAGGCGGCGCGGTCCAGAAGCAGACGTTCCGCGCCATAGATTTCGGGCGTCTCGGACAGCACCACCGATGCCCCCTGCGCCGCCAGCATGTCGCTGGCAAGTCCAAGCGCGGGATTGGCTGTGATGCCCGAAAACCCGTCCGAACCGCCGCATTGCAGCCCGATCTTCAGCGCCGAGGCCGGGGCGGACGCGCGCAGCGCGGCGTTCACCTGCGGCAGCATCTGGCGCACGCGCAGCTTGATCGCCTCGATGGTCGCGCGGGTGCCGCCGTTCTGCTGGATGGTCAGGCCGTGAAAGCGCGCGGCCGCGCCCAGTTCCTGCTTCATCCGGGCGATCTGCATGACCTCGCAGCCCAACCCCACGAACAGCGCCGCGCCCACATTGGGATGGCCCGCATGGCCGGTCAGCACCCGTTGCAGCGCCCGCCAGCCCGGCCCGCCATCGGCCATGCCGCAACCCGAGCCATGGGCGAAGGCCGCAACGCCATCGACATTCGGAAAGGCGTCCAGCGCGCCCTCGATCCGCAATTCCTCGGCCGCGCGGCGGATCACCGTGGCCGAACAATTCACGGTCGAGACCAGCGCGATGAAGTTCCGCGTCCCGATCTGCCCGCCCTCGCGGTGATAGCCCTGAAACGTCAGGGCCGGCCCACGATACCGGTCCAGCGCGGCGCGCGCGGCAGGCAGGCCGGCGCCAGGGCGATGGGCGCGATCGTGGTCGCCGAATGCACAATTATGGCTGTGGACGTGATCGCCCGCGCTGATGTCAGCGGTCGCATAGCCGATGATCTGGCCATATTTGAAGACAGGCTCGCCCGTGGCGATGGCGCGGCGCGCGATCTTGTGCCCCGCCGGCGCGACCCCCCTCTCGGTCAGGATCGCGACATTGTCGGACGGGTTCAGGATCATCGGCTCAGCCATCGGACGGCTCTGCCGCCATGGCCCGCGCCCCCTTCTGCACCAGCCCGGCCAGCGCCGCCGTCAGATCGCGCACAAAGGCCGCATCCTCGCGCAGGACGGGCGGGAAAACCTGGCCCAGCGACAGGAAATTGGCGACTGTGCGGGCAGGGTCACGGGCCCATTGCGCGGCCAGCTTCGCCGCCAGCGGATCCTTGACCTCGATCGGACCGCCCTGCTCATCGGTTCCGGAGGCATAGCGCATCCACGCCGCCACCGAGAGGATCAGCCCCGGCACGTCGCGCCCCGCTGCGCGGCCTTCGACGATGGTGCCCAGAATCCGCTGCGGCAGCTTCTGGCTGCCATCCATCGCGATCTGCCATGTCCGGTGCCGGATGGCCGGGTTGCGGTATCGATCCAGCAGGGCATCGGCATAGGCAGCCAGATCCTCGCCCGGAGGCGGGGTCAGCGCAGGAATGATCTCGTTGCGCCAAAGGCGCTGCACGAATGCCGAGAAGACCGGATCGGCCACGGTGTCGGAAATCGTCTCGTGTCCCGCCAGATAACCCAGATAGGCCAGCGATGAATGGGTGCCGTTCAGCATCCGCAGCTTCATGTGTTCGAACGCGGTCACGTCGCCCACGATCTGCACGCCGACCTGTTCCAACGCCGGACGGGGGCCGTAGAAACGGTCCTCGACGACCCATTGGCGAAAGGGTTCGTGCATGACCGGGGCCTCGTCGCGCTGGCCCGTCCGGGCTTCCAGCCGGTCCAGATCGGCCGCCGTCGTGGCAGGGACGATGCGGTCCACCATGGTCGAGGGGAAAGCGCCCTCGACATCGATCCATGTCGCCAGATCGGGGTCGATCAGCCGCGCCAGTTCCAGCACGACACCGCGGACGACGCGGCCATTTTCGGGCAGGTTGTCGCAGCACAGGACGGTGAAGGGCGGCAGGCCGGCCCTGCGGCGGGCCTGAAGGGCGCGGACCAGAAAGCCGGGGGCGGAACGCGGCAGCGGATGGGCCAGATCATGCGCGATGTCGGGATGGTCACGGTTCAGCCGCCCGGTCGAAGGTTCGTGGCAATAGCCCTTTTCGGTCACCGTCAGGCTGACGATATGGATCGCGGCCGCCGCCATCGCATCCAGCACCGCCTGAGGATCCTCGGGCGCGACCAGCACGTCGCGCAGAACCGTCACGACCCGCGCCGCCTCGCCCTGCGGACCCAGTTCGACCGCCTGATAGGCCCAGCCCTGCGGCCGCAGCCGGTCGCGGGTGCCCGGCGATTGCAGCGAAACCCCGGTGACGCCCCAGTCGCCGCCCCCGGCCGCCATCGCCTCGGCCAGATAGATCGCGCCATGGGCGCGGAAGAACGCACCGAGCCCCAGATGGACGATGCCCGCCGGAGCCTCGGACGGCGACCGGAAAAGCCTATCGGGCAAGCCAGCCTCCGTCCACGTTCAGGACCGCGCCGTTGACGTAACCGGATGCCGGCGCCGACAGGAAAACCGCCGTCTGCGCAATGTCTTCCGGCTTGCCCCAACGACCCGCGGGGATGCGATCCAGAATGGCTTTCGAGCGGTCGGGATCGGCGCGCAGGGCGCTGGTGTTGTTGGTCTCGATATAGCCGGGCGCGATGGCGTTGACGTTCAGGCCACGCGCGGCCCATTCATTGGCCATCAGCTTGGTCAGACCCGCCACGCCATGCTTGCTGGCGGTGTAGGACGGCACCCGGATGCCGCCCTGAAAGGACAGCAGCGAGGCGATGTTGACGATCTTGCCGGCCCCGCGCGGCAGCGCGGCGCGGGCGAAGGCCTGGCAGGTGAAGAACAGCGCCTTCATGTTCACATCCATCACCGCATCCCAGTCGGCCTCGGTGAAATCCACCGCATCGGCGCGGCGGATGATGCCCGCATTGTTGACCAGAATGTCGATCCGTTCCGATGCGAAGAGGTCCCGCGCCGCCATCGGATCGGCGAAATCCAGGCGCAACGCGCGACCCGACCCCATCAGCGCCAGCGTCTCGTCGCAATCGCGGCGTGCTGCGGCGATCACCTCCGCGCCGGCCTGCGCCATCGCCACGGCGATCGCCTGCCCGATGCCCGTATTCGCGCCGGTCACCAGCGCCGTGCGGCCCTCCAGCGAAAACGGGTTCACCGCAGATCCTCCGGCTGCACGAAATCCATGTCGGTGTAGTCGACATTGTCGCCCGCCATCGCCCAGATGAAGGTATAGCCGCCGATCCCCGCGCCGGAATGGATCGACCAGGTGGGCGAGATCACCGCCTGTTCATTGGCCACGAACAGGTGCCGGGTTTCCTGCGGCTCGCCCATCAGGTGCAGGACGCGGGCCTCGGGGGCCATGCCATGATACAGATAGGCCTCCATCCGCCGGTCGTGAACATGGCTGGGAATGGTGTTCCAGACCGATCCGTCCTCCAGCGTCGTATAGCCCAGGACCAGCTGGCAGCTTTCCATCACCAGCGGGTGGATGAACTGGCGGATGGTGCGCTTGTTGCTGGTCTCGACCGCGCCCAGCCTGACCTCTTTCGCCTCGCCGACCGTGACCAGCCGGCAGGGCAATCCGCGGTGCGCGGGGGCCGAGGCGAGGTAGAACCGCCCCTGCCCCGAAAAGGTCACCGCGCCCGAACCCATGCCCAGATACAGCACATCGCCCTTCTGCATGTCCCAGGACTGACCGGCCGCGGCGACCGTGCCCGTCTCGCCGATATTCACGATCCCCATCTCGCGGCGCTCAAGAAAGCTGTCGGTCTTCGTTTCCTCGATCCTGTCCAGCACCAGCGATCCGCCCGCAGGCACCGCGCCGCCAATCACGAAGCGGTCGTAATGGGCATAGACCAGCCGGATCTGGCCGTCCGCGAACACGCCCTCGGCCAGAAAGTGACGGCGCAGCTCGGCGGTATCCATGCCCTTGGCGTGGTCGGGATGGATCGCGTGGCGGGTTTCGACATGGGTCATCAGGAATCCTTTCACAGAAAATCGTCGCGGCGCGGGGTGAAGCTGTCGATCAACTCTCCCGCTTTCAGGCACAGGCAGCCATGTTCGGCCCCCGAGGGGATCACGAAGGCGTCGCCGGGCCCGATCTCGAATTCGCGGCCCTCCATCGTGAAACGGTAGCGGCCCGAGCGGACATAGGTCGACTGGACATGCGGGTGGCTGTGCAGCGCCCCCCGGTCGCCCGCCGCGAAGGCAAAGCGGACGACCATCATTTCGGGGCTGTGGGCCAGCACGGTGCGGACGGGATCGCTCATCTGAACACCGAGGGCAGCCACAGCGACAGTGCCGGGATGTAGGTGACCAGCATCAGCGTCAGGAAGGCCGCGCCGTAGAACGGCCAGATGGTGCGCATCGCCTGCCAGATGCTGATACGTCCCACCGCGCAGCCCACGAACAGCACCGCGCCGACCGGCGGCGTGCACAATCCGATGCCCAGGTTCAGGATCAGGATCACCCCGAAATGCACCGGGTCCACGCCGAAGGCCTGCGCAACGGGCAGAAAGATCGGTGTGGTGATCACGATCAGCGGCGACATGTCCATGAAGGTGCCCAGGATCAGCAGGATCAGGTTCATCAGCAGCAGGATCACCAGCGGGTTGTCGGAGACGCTCTGCAAAAGCTGGACCAGCTGTGCCGGCACGCGGAGATAGGCCAGAAGCCAGCCGAAACAGGCCGCGCTGCCGATGACCAGCAGCACCATCGAAGTGGTGCGGACCGCGCCCTTGGTCGCTTCGACGAATTCGCCCCATGGCAGGCTGCGATAGACCAGCGCCGTGATCAGCAGTGCATAGACCACCGCGACATTCGAGGATTCCGAGGCCGTGAAGATGCCCGACCGGACGCCACCGAAGATGATCGCGATCAGGATCAGCCCCGGCACGGCCGAGACGAACAGCGCGCCCATCATCCGGAACCCGGGAAACGGCTCGGTCGGATAGCCCTTCTTGCGGGCCACGTACCACGCCGCGCTCATCAGCATCAGCGCCAGCAGCAGGCCGGGAATGATCCCCGCAGTGAACAGATCCGCGATCGACAGCCGGCCGCCGGCGGCAATGGAATAGATGATCATGTTGTGGCTGGGCGGGATCATCAGCGCGATGATCGAACTGACCACGGTTATGTTGACCGCATAATCCACGTCATAGCCCCGCGCCTTCATCTGCGGCACCATCAGCCCGCCCACCGCCGAGGCATCCGCCGCGGCCGAGCCAGAGACGCCGCCGAACATCAGCGAGGCCATGATGTTGACCTGTCCCAACCCGCCCTTCAGGTGCCCGACCATCGCCCCGGCCAGTGCGACCAGCCGCCGCGCGATGTCGCCGCGCACCATCAGATCGCCCGAATAGATGAAGAAGGGGATCGCCATCAGCGCAAAGACCGAGATGCCGGAATTCAGCCTCTGGAACACCACCACCGGGGGCAGTCCCAGATAGAGAACGGTGAAAAAGCTGGATGCGCCAAGGCAGAAGGCAACCGGCGTTCCGATCAGCAGCAGGCCCGTGAAGCTTCCGAACAGGATCCAGTATTCCATCACTTCGTCTCCAGCATGTCGCGGGCCCGCGCGCCCGCCGCATGGCCGTCGACCTCGCCATCGGCGGCGTCATCCATGTCGCCGAAGCGCCGGGTGCGCAGCCCCACCAGCCGGCGCAGGATACGCTCGGCCGAGAACAGCAGCAGCAGCACCCCGCCCGCGATCAGCGGCGCGAAATCCCAGATGCGCGAAATGCCAAGTCCCGGAATGTCGCCGCTGGCGGCCTTTGTGGCCAGTTGCCAGCCGAACCACGACATCCCGAAGCCGAAGGCTGCCACGACCACGTCCGACAGGCTGTGAAACCAGGGCCGCCAGCCTTCCGGCACGACCATCAGGCCGACGTCGAAGGACAGGTGATAGCCCTCTTTCACGCCGACCGCCGCGCCGATGAAGATGAACCATCCCATCAGCATGACGCTGGCGGGCTCGGCCCAGAAAAGGCTGTAGCCGATGATGTAGCGATAGAAGACCTGCGCGAAGACCGCCGCCGTCATCAGGACCAGGCCGATCCCCGCCAGCCACAATCCCAATCGGGCCACCAGCCCGGTCACGTCGGCCAGTTTCAAGATTGCACCGCGCATCGGGCGATCTCCTGCAAGGGCAAGGGGCCGCCCGCGCGGGATGCGCGGGCGGCCGGAAGGTCACGGGATCACTTGGTTTCCTGAATGCGCCGGACCAGATCCCTGGCCTCGGGCGTGGTCACGTATTTCTCGTAGACCGGGGCCATCGCTTCCTGAAAGGCGGTCTTGTCGATATCCTTGATGATCTGCGCCCCGCCCGCGACGACCTTTTCCTCGGACGCCTTTTCCTGCTCGGCCCACAGCTTGCGCTCGACCTCGACCGAGTTCTTGCCGGCGGTCTTGATGATCTCCTGATCCTCGGGGCTCAGCTTTTCCCAGGACAGTTTCGACATCGCCACCAGTTCCGGCACCATCAGGTGTTCGTCCAGGGTATAGTATTTGGCGACCTCGGCATGGCCCGAACTGTCATAGCTGGGAAAGTTGTTCTCGGCCCCGTCGATGACGCCGGTCTGGATGGCTGAATAGACCTCGCCATAGGGCATCGGCGTCGCGTTCGCGCCAAGCGCCGACATCATGTCCACGAAGACGTCGTTCTGCATCACGCGGAACTTCATGCCCTTCAGATCCTCGATCGAGGTGATGGGTTTCTGGCTGTTGTAGAAGCTGCGCGCGCCGCCATCATAATAGCCAAGAACGATCAGATCCTTTTCCGCGAAATTCTGCGCGATTTCTTCGCCGATCGGACCATCAAGCACGTTGTGCATCTGATCCTGCGACCGGAACAGGTAGGGCAGCGAGAAAAGCTGAGTGACCGGCACGATGTCGTTGAACGTGCCGAAGCTGGCACGAACCATGTCGATCACGCCGAACTGGGTCTGCTCGATCGTGTCCTTTTCCTCTCCCAACTGCGCGGCCGGGAAGACCTCGATGCAGATGCGGCCATCGGATTTCTCCTTGACCTCGCTGGCCATCGACTTGACCCCCTCGACGGTCGGATAGCCGTCGGGGTGGGTGTCCGATGACCGCAGCGTGATTTCGCATTCCGCAGCCGCGCCCGCGGTTGCGAAGGCGGCCGAAGCCAGCAGCCCGATCAGTGTCGTATTCAGGAACTTCATGTTTAATCCTCCCTGGATGAAGCTCAAAGTCTGTAGGCCCGTTTGGCGAGGCCGTGGGCCAGCTCGCGCGCCACTTCGGGCGCTTCCTCCCCGTCCAGCCGGCCGGTTGCGACCAGCGTGGCCAGATAGGCGCAATCCACACGCCGCGCGACGTCGTGGCGGGCGGGGATCGAACAGAAGGCACGGGTATCGTCGTTGAAACCGACCGTGTTGTAGAAACCTGCCGTTTCGGTCGTCGTCTCGCGAAAGCGGCGCATCCCCTCGGGGCTGTCGTGGAACCACCAGGCCGGACCAAGCCGCAAGCAGGGCCAGGCCCCGGCCAGGGGCGCCAGTTCGCGCGAAAAGGCCGCCTCGTCCAGCGTGAACAGGATCACCGTCAGATCGGGTCGCATCCCCACCGCGTTCAGCAGCGGGCGCAGGGCGGAGACGTAATCGGTGGGGCCGGGAATGTCGAAACCCTTGTCTCGGCCGAATGTCGCCATGACCGCGTCCGAATGGTTGCGCCGCGATCCGGGATGAATTTGCAGGACCAGCCCGTCATCAAGACTCATTCGGGCCATCTCGGTCAGCATGTGGCCTCGGAAGGCATCGGCTTCCTCGGCGGAACACCGACCGTTCAGCGCCTTTCCGAACAGCGCGGCCGCGTCGGCCTGCGGCAGATCCTCGGTCCGGGCGCTGGCATGGCCATGATCGGACGCGGTCGCGCCGAAATCCCTGAAATACGCGCGGCGGGCGCGGTGGGCGTCCAGGTAGCCCGCCCAGGTCGTCGTGTCGAACCCCGTCTGCTGACCCATCAGCGCAACATTATCGGCAAAGCCCGCCATCTCGGGGTCGATCACACCATCGGGGCGATAGGTCGTCACCACGCGGCCCGGCCAACCCGATTCGCGGATCATCCGGTGCCAGCGAAGATCGTCGGTGGCGGCCTCGGTCGTGGCGATGGCCTCGATCCCGAAGCGGTCGAACAGGGCGCGGGGCCGGAATTCGGGTTTCGCAAGGCAATCGGCGATGTGATCGTAATACCAGTCCGCCGTTTCGGCCGTCAGGCGGCGGTCGATGCCGAAGACATGCCGGAAGGAATGATCCAGCCACAGCCGTGACGGCGTGCCCCGAAACAGATGGTAGTGGCGCGCGAAAATCCGCCAGATGCTGCGCCCGTCGGATGCGACCGGGCCGCCATCGACCCGCGGCACGCCCAGATCGGCCAGCGGCACCCCCTGCGAGGCCAGCATGCGAAAGACATAATGGTCCGGCGTCACGAAAAGCTGCGCCGGATCGGGAAAGGGCTGATCCTCGGCGAACCAGCGCGGGTCGGTATGGCCATGCGGACTGATGATGGGCAGATCGCGCACGCCTTCATACAGATCGCGCGCCAGATCTCGCTGAACCGGTTCGGACGGAAACAGGCGGTCGTCGTCAAGCAGCGCCATCATCCCCCCGATTCGCCTTGCCACTGTGCTAGTCATCTAATATGCTAGATTATGAGATGTCAACCGGAGCCGCCATGACCCCGCCCGCATCGCCCGCCAATGTCGCCCTGCCGGCGCTGGACGAGGCAAGACCGCCCAGCGTGACCGACCAGGTTTATGACGCCCTCTATGAGCGGGTGATCGACCTGACCCTGCCGCCCGGCGCCCGGCTGTCCGAGGCCGAGGTAGCGACGCAGATGGGGGTGTCGCGCCAACCGGTGCGCGATGCCTTCTACCGGCTGTCGCAGATGGGCTTCATCCTGATCCGTCCGCAGCGCGCGACGGTGGTCACGCAGATCTCGGAGCAGGCCATCCGGCAGGCGCATTTCATCCGCAACGCGCTGGAGATCGCCACCGCGCGCGAGGCCGCGTTGCGCCTGACCCCGGATCAGCATCGGGCGCTGGACGATCTGATCGCCCGGCAGGACGCCGCCATCGCAGCCGACGACCGCAGCGGCTTTCATGCGCTGGACGACCGGTTTCACCACGACATCTGCGCCTTCATCGGTCGCGAGGTGGTGTGGACCCTGATCAAGGAAAACAAGGGCCACATGGACCGCGCCCGCTATCTGTCGCTGTCCTACAACGCGCAGAACGCGATGCAGGAACATCGCGTGATCCTGCGCGCCCTGCGCGATCGCGACCCCGATGCCGCCGCCGCCGCCGTCACCGACCATCTGTCACGCATCAACGAGACGCTGGAGCGACTGCGCATTGAACAACCCGAGATGCTGGGGCAATGACAGCTAGACAGGGCGCAACCGACCGGCCCGCGATCGGCTGAAGGAAAAGAGGGACAGAATGCGACAGACATGGCGCTGGTTCGGGCCGCAGGACCGGGTTTCCATCGACGACATGCTTCAGGCGGGGGTGCGGGGCGTGGTCTCGGCCCTGCACCACATTCCCACCGGCGAAACATGGTTGCCCGACGAGATCGCGCGCCGCCAGGCCCAGATCGCCGCCATGCGCGACGGCACCCCGTCGGGGCTGGCCTGGGAGGTGGTCGAAAGCCTGCCGGTCAGCGAGGCCATCAAGACCCAGAGCGGCGACTGGCGGGCGCATGTGACGAACTGGATCGCCTCGATGCGCCATCTCCGCGACGCGGGAATCGAGGTGCTGTGCTACAATTTCATGCCGGTTCTGGACTGGACCCGGACCGACCTGTCCTGGCCCCGGCCTTCGGGCGCGCGCTGCATGCGGTTCGATTTCACAGATTTCGCGGTCTTCGACATCCACATCCTGCAACGCCAGGGCGCGGCCCGCGATGTCCCCGAGCATGTCCGCGACGAGGCCGCGCGCCGCTTTGCCGACATGGACGAGGCGCGACGCCAGCAATTGGCGGGCAACGTCGTCTTCGGCCTGCCGGGCGCAGCCGAACGTTTCAGCCTGCAGGATGTCCGCGACCTGCTTGACAGCTATGCGCCGGTGACGGATGCGGTCCTGCGCCGCAATTTCCACGATTTCCTGGAACAGGTCGCCCCCGTCGCGCAAGAGATCGGGATGCGGCTGTGCTGCCATCCCGACGATCCCCCTTTCGCCTTGCTGGGTCTGCCCCGGATCATGTCGACCGAGGCCGATTATGCCGAACGGATGGCCGCCGTCGATCTTCCCGCCAATGGCATCACCCTGTGTTCGGGATCGCTGGGCGCGCGGCCCGACAACGACCTGCCCGGCATGATGGACCGGCTGGGCGACCGGGTGCATTTCCTGCACCTGCGCAATGTGCGCCGCGACGGCGACGCGATCCGGGGTTCTTTCTTCGAGGACGAACATCTGGCCGGCCAGACCGACATGGTGGCGCTGATCGCCGCGGTGCTGCGCGAGGAAAGGCGGCGGCGACGGGCCGGGCGGTCCGATGCGGTGATTCCGATGCGGCCCGATCACGGTCAGGATATCCTCGATGATCTGGGACGCGACGGCCAGCCGGGCTATCCCGCCATCGGCCGCCTCAAGGGTCTGGCCGAACTGCGCGGGGTCGAGGCGGCCCTGAGCCATCCGCTGACGGAGGTGCCGGCATGAGCGGCCTGATCCTGTCCATCGGCGAGGCGATGCTGGAATTGTCGCGGTCGGACACGCGCGAATTGTGGCGTCTGGGGATCGCGGGCGATACGCTGAATACCGCCTGGTATCTGCGCCGGACCCTGGGGACCGACTGGCGCGTGGGCTATCTCAGCCGCGTCGGCACGGGCGAGTTCTCGCAGAAGATGGTCGATTTCCTCGATGCCGAGGGGATCGAGACCGCGCATGTCACCCGCGACGCCGACCGCGAGATCGGCCTTTACGCGATTTCGCTGAAGGATGGCGAGCGCAGCTTTTCCTATTGGCGCGACAATTCCGCCGCCCGGCATCTGGCCGACGATCCGGAGACGCTGGACACTGCGCTGGCAGGGTGCCGCATCGCCTATCTGTCGGGAATCACGCTGGCGATCCTGTCCGACGCCGGGCGCGACAGACTGCTGGCGGCGCTGAAACGGGCGCGGGCATCGGGCTGCCGGATCGTCTTCGACCCGAACCTGCGACCCCGGCTGTGGACCGGGGCCGCCGCGATGCGCCGCTGGATCGAGGCCGCGGCCTCGGGCGCCGATCTGGTCCTGCCCAGCCTCGAGGACGAGATGACCCATTTCGGCGATACGGATGACAAGGCGACTCTGGCGCGATATCTGGATCTGGGCGCGGGCGAGGTGGTCATCAAGAATGGCGGCGAGCCGATCCGGTTCGGCGGCGCACAGGGCGTCGGCGTGGTCGGCGATCTGGAACGCGCCACGCCGATCGATACGACTTCGGCCGGCGACGCCTTCAACGCCGGCTATCTGGCCGCCAGCCTTGGCGGCGCGGGTCCGGAGGATGCGATCCGCGCCGGTCACGCGCTGAGCCGCAAGGTGATCGCCCATCCCGGCGCGCTGGTCCGCGAGGCGGTCGCGGCGCCGGACTGATCCTCAGCCGACCTGCCGGCCCTTGACCCAGACCCCGGCCACCCGCAGCGTCCGGTCCATGTCGGCCAGCCGGATCAGATCGGCGCGCAGGCCGGTCCCGATCCGGCCGCGATCCGTCAGGCCGGTCGCGCGCGCCGGGGCGTCGGTGACGGTCGCGAAGGCGCGCGCCGGATCCTTCCACACACGCGCCAGATGCTGCGCCCCCAGCAACAGGCTGGAGGGCACGTAGTCGGACGAGATGATATCCAGCAATCCGTCCCGCGCCATCGCCTCGGCCGCGACATTGCCCGAATGGGATCCGCCCCGGATCAGGTTCGGCCCGCCCATCATCACCGCAATGCCGTGGTCGTGGCAGGCGCGCGCGGCCTCTTCCGTGGTAGGGAACTCGGCCAGGCGGATGCCATAGCCGGCGCTGGTCGCGACCTGATCGGCGGTGGTGTCGTCATGGCTGGCCAGCGTCGCGCCCAGGCGGCGCGCGGCGGCGACCGCGCCGGCCTCGTGCGCGGCGCCGAAACGGTCGCGCAGCGCGGTCAGGCGCGCGACATGATCGGCGAAGGCCGCATCGGTAAGCCCCTTCCTGCCCTGCACAAACCGGGCCAGCTTGGCGATGTCACGGAATTGACGCTGGCCGGGCGTGTGATCCATCAGGCTGACCAGCCGGACGCGATCCTGCGGCCCGAATTCGGCCAGTTCGTCCAGCAGGGTCCGGCTGCAAATCTCGGCCCGCAAATGGATCCAGTGACTGATCCGGGTCCGTCCCTCGGCCTGCAGAGCATTGATCTCGCTGACCAGCGGGCGCGCATATTTCGCGTAGCCCGCCCCGTCTTCGGGGATCGACCCGACCCTTACCGCGTCGAGGACCGTGGTGATCCCGGCCGAGGCCAGTTCACCGTCATGGGCGAAGATCGCGGCAGCATGGGGCCAATCCACGCCGGGACGCGGCTGGATATGCCGTTCCAGATTGTCGGTATGCAGCTCCACCAGGCCGGGGGCGACGTGGTCGCCGCCGCAATCCATCGCGCCGGGCGGAACGGCGGCGCCCTCGCTGATGGCCACGATCACGCCGTCCTCCACATGGATGGCGCCGCGCATCACGCGGTCGGGCAGGATCAGTTCGGCATTTGCAAGGATCATCATGGAACAACCTCGTCCAGCGCAGCGAGAAAGGCGATCGTCGAAACCGCCGGATCGCCGGAATTGTCGATACGAATCAGGCGCAGGTTCCCCGGATCGAAGACCGCCTCGCGGGCGATGCGATCGGCGATCTGCGCCCGATCCTCGCGCCCGCGCGCAGCCAGCCTTGCGACACAAAGCGCCGGTTCCGCGCCGACATGGATCACGCCCAGCCCCGGAAAGACCCGCGCCGCATCGGCCAGGCAGCGCCGCGACAGGTCGACCAGCACCGTCCCGCCACCGGGTTCCGGCCAGGAAACACCGTAGCACAGGCCATGCGCCTGCCAAGCCAGCCGCACCACGGCAAGATCATGCGTCACCACGATCGCGGACAATCCCATGTCGCGCACAAGCCCGCGCAGCAGATCCAGCAGCCGCGCCTGAACGCTGTCAATAATCGGTATCCGAACAGACAGGTTATCCGATTTGATCAAGGGGCGGTTTCGGCCCATTTTCGGTCATCCCTGATCAGGGCGTTTGCGAGGATCAGGAGCTTGCGCATGACGGCGGTGAGCGCGACTTTCGCCGGCTTTCCCGCGCTGCAGAGCGCCTGATAGGTCTGGCCG
>NZ_JBSXNM010000039.1:0-247973 GCF_056857655.1 Paracoccus sp. L-17 | reverse complement strand
AGCTGCGCTTCGCGATCCGCGAAGGCGGCCGCACCGTCGGCGCCGGCGTGGTCTCCAAGATCATCGAGTGATCGCGCAACTGCGCGCCCGCGCAGCAAGCCAACATGAAAGGCCCGCCCCGGAAAGGGCGGGCCTTTTGCGATACAGACGATGCCGGGAATGGCGCGGCGCATGGTCGCGCCCCGACGGCCGGAAGGCGAGGTTTCGGAGACTTTCGACATGGGCGCCGCATTGTCCGGGGCAATGCCTTGTCGAGGGTTGACGGCGTCGCCGGTTTTCCGCATAAGCGCGCCATCGCAACCGATGCATCAAGAATCGCTTGCCGTGGCCAGGGCCGTCCGCTAAGGGGGCGGCCTTGCAGTTTTTCATACGGTCCGACGCTGGCCCCGCGTGGTGCGTGGTCAGCCTCTCGACTGAAACCCTCAGAGACCGAGGGATGACGATGCAAAGTCAGAATATCCGAATTCGGCTGAAGGCGTTCGATTACCGCGTGCTGGATGCCAGCACCCAGGAAATCGTCAACACCGCCAAGCGCACGGGCGCGACCGTCCGCGGCCCGATCCCGCTGCCGAACAAGATCGAGAAATTCACCGTCCTGCGTGGCCCGCATATCGACAAGAAGTCGCGCGACCAGTGGGAGATCCGCACCCACAAGCGCCTGCTGGACATCGTTGACCCGACGCCGCAGACGGTTGACGCGCTGATGAAGCTCGACCTCGCCGCCGGCGTGGATGTCGAGATCAAGGTGTAAGGAGGTAACCCATGCTGCGTACTGGTGTTATCGCCAAGAAACTGGGCATGACGCGCCTGTTCCTCGAGGATGGCCGTCAGGTTCCCGTCACCGTCCTGCAACTGGACAGCCTTCAGGTCGTCGATCAGCGCACCGTCGAGCGTGACGGCTATGCCGCCGTGCAACTGGGCGCCGGTGTGGCCAAGGCCAAGCGCACGACCGCCGCGATGCGCGGTCATTTCGCCAAGGCCTCGGTCGCGCCCAAGCGCAAGATCGCGGAATTCCGCGTGGCCGAAGAAAACCTGATCAATGTGGGCGAAGAGATCACGGCCGACCATTACTTTGCCGGCCAGTTCGTGGACATCGCCGGAACCTCGATCGGCAAGGGCTTTGCCGGTGCCATGAAGCGGCACAATTTCGGCGGTCTGCGCGCCAGCCACGGTGTGTCGATCAGCCACCGCTCGCACGGCTCGACCGGCCAGTGCCAGGATCCGGGCAAGGTGTTCAAGGGCAAGAAGATGGCGGGCCACCTGGGCGCAGTGCGCGTCACGACCCAGAACCTGCAGGTCGTGCGCACCGATTCCGATCGCGGTCTGATCATGGTCAAGGGCTCGGTTCCCGGCTCGAAGGGTGGTTGGGTCACGATCAAGGACGCGGTCAAGAAGGCGCTGCCTGACAACGTGATCTATCCCGCCGCGCTGAAATCGGCCGCCGAGGCTGCTCATCGCGCCGCCGAGGAAGCCGCCGCCGCCGCCGCCGCCGAGGAAGAGGCCGCCCGCGAGGCTGCCGCTGCCGAAGCCGCCGCCGCAGAAGAGGCCGCGCTGAAGGAAGCCGAGGCGCAGATCGACGCCGACAAGGCCGCAGCCGATCCCAATGCCGACCAGTCCGCTGGTTCGGCCGACGGCGCGCCCGAAGGAGACAAGGAATGAAACTCGATGTGATCAAGCTGGACTCTGGCAGGGCCGGGTCCATCGAGCTGGCCGACGAGGTCTTCGGGCTGGAGCCGCGCGGCGACATCCTGCAGCGCGTTGTCCGCTGGCAGCGCGCCAAGGCGCAGGCCGGCACGCATTCGGTGCTGGGCAAGTCGGATGTCAGCTATTCGACCAAGAAGATCTATCGCCAGAAGGGCACCGGCGGTGCGCGCCACGGGTCCAAGAAGGCGCCGATCTTCCGTCACGGCGGCACCTACAAGGGTCCGACCCCGCGTAGCCACGCCTTTGATCTGCCCAAGAAGGTGCGCGCGCTTGGCCTGAAACATGCCCTGTCCGCCAAGGCCACCGCCGGCGAACTGGTGATCGTCGAGGATCTGAACCTCGACGACGCCAAGACCTCGGCCGTTGCCAAGGCCGTCCGGGAAAACGGCTGGAAGCGGGTGCTGGTCATCGACGGTTCGGACGTGAACGAGGGCTTTGCCCGCGCCGCGCGCAACCTCGATGGCGTGGACGTCCTGCCCTCGATCGGCGCGAATGTCTATGACATCCTCAAGCGTGACACGCTGGTGATCACGAAGGCGGGTGTCGAAGCTCTGGAGGCTCGTCTGAAATGAGCGCGAAAGCAGAACATTACGATGTGATCGTGAAACCGGTCATCACCGAAAAGGCCACGATGACCTCGGAGAACAACGGCGTTGTCTTCCAGGTCGCCAAGGATGCCAGCAAGCCGCAGATCAAGGACGCGATCGAGGCCCTGTTCGGCGTCAAGGTGAAGGCGGTCAACACCACCATCACCAAGGGCAAGCAGAAACGCTTTCGCGGCCAGCTTGGTCGCCGCAGCGACGTGAAAAAGGCCTATGTGACCCTGGAAGAGGGCAACTCGATCGACGTCTCGACCGGACTTTGATCGACGGCCGCGATTGCGCGGCCCCGGACCAGCCGGGGCCGCAATCGTTTGACTGAAACGGACCAGATCGGTCCAGAGCAACGGAAGACAGAAAGATGGCATTGAAGTCGTACAAACCGACGACGCCTGGCCAGCGCGGGCTGGTTCTGATCGACCGTTCGGAGCTTTGGAAAGGTCGCCCCGTCAAATCCCTCACCGAGGGTCTGACGAAGAAGGGCGGTCGGAACAACACCGGACGGATCACCATGCGCCGCAAGGGCGGCGGGGCGAAACGCCTGTATCGCATCGTCGATTTCAAGCGCAACAAGGTCGATGTGACGGGCATTGTCGAGCGGATCGAATACGATCCCAACCGCACCGCCTTCATCGCGCTGATCAGCTATGAAGACGGCGAGCGGGCCTATATCCTGGCGCCGCAGCGTCTGGCCATGGGCGACAAGATCGTCGCCGGCACCAAGGTCGATGTGAAGCCGGGCAATGCCATGCCCTTCAGCGGCATGCCCATCGGCACGATCGTCCACAACGTCGAACTGAAGCCCGGCAAGGGTGGCCAGATCGCGCGTTCGGCGGGCACCTATGCCCAATTCGTCGGTCGCGATGGCGGCTATGCCCAGATCCGCCTGTCCTCGGGCGAATTGCGGATGGTGCGCCAGGAATGCATGGCCACCATCGGCGCGGTGTCGAATGCCGATCATTCGAACCAGAACCTGGGCAAGGCCGGTCGCAACCGCCACAAGGGCATCCGTCCTTCGGTTCGCGGTGTCGCCATGAACCCGATCGACCACCCGCATGGTGGTGGTGAGGGTCGCACCTCGGGCGGCCGCACGCCGGTCACGCCCTGGGGCAAGGATACCAAGGGCAAGAAGACCCGCTCGAACAAGGCGACCGACAAGTACATCTTGCGTTCGCGTCACGCGAAGAAGAAGGGGCGTTAAGCTATGGCACGTTCTGTTTGGAAGGGCCCCTTTGTTGATGCCTATGTGCTCAAGAAAGCGGAAAAAGCCCGCGAATCCGGAAAATCCGACGTCATCAGGATCTGGTCGCGCCGCTCGACCATCCTGCCGCAATTCGTGGGTCTGACCTTCGGCGTCTATAACGGGCATAAGCATATCCCCGTGAATGTCTCCGAAGAGATGATCGGCCAGAAATTCGGTGAATACTCGCCCACCCGGACCTATTACGGTCACGCGGCGGACAAGAAAGCCAAGAGGAAGTAATCGTCATGGGTAAGGAAACAAATCCGCGCCGCGTGGCGGAGAACGAGGCTTTCGCGAAGACCAAGATGCTTCGCACCTCGCCGCAGAAGCTGAATCTGGTGGCTCAGCTGATCCGCGGCAAGAAGGTGGATCGCGCCCTGGCCGATCTGACCTTCTCGCACAAGCGCATCGCCGGCGACGTGAAGAAATGCCTGCAATCGGCCATCGCGAATGCCGAGAACAACCACGGTCTCGACGTCGACAACCTGGTCGTCGCCGAAGCCTGGGTCGGCAAGAATCTGGTGATGAAGCGTGGCCGTCCGCGGGCGCGCGGCCGCTACGGCAAGATCATGAAGCCGTTTTCGGAAATCACCATCAAGGTGCGCCAAGTCGAGGAGCAAGCGTAATGGGTCAGAAAGTCAACCCTATCGGGATGCGCCTCCAGGTCAACCGCACCTGGGACAGCCGCTGGTATGCCGATGACAAGGAATATGGGGATCTTCTGCTGGAAGACCTGAAGATCAGGGACTTCATCAAGAAAGAGGCCAAGCAGGCCGGCATCAGCCGCGTCATCATCGAGCGTCCGCACAAGAAGTGTCGCGTGACCATCCATGCCGCGCGTCCGGGCGTGATCATCGGCAAGAAGGGCGCCGATATCGAGGTGCTGCGCAAGAAACTTGCGAATTTCACCAAGAGCGACGTGAACCTGAACATCGTCGAGGTCCGCAAGCCCGAAGTCGATGCGGCGCTGGTCGCCGAGTCGATCGCGCAACAGCTTGAACGCCGGGTGTCTTTCCGCCGTGCGATGAAACGCTCGGTTCAGAACGCGATGCGCATGGGTGCCCTGGGCATCCGGGTGAACGTCGCCGGCCGCCTGGGTGGCGCCGAGATCGCGCGGACCGAATGGTATCGCGAGGGTCGCGTGCCGCTGCACACGCTGCGCGCCGACATCGATTATGCGCTGGCCGAGGCGATGACCCCCTACGGGATCATCGGCGTGAAGGTCTGGATCTTCAAGGGCGAGATCATGGAGCATGACCCGCAGGCTCGCGACCGCAAGGCCGCCGAGGCGCAGGAAGGTCCGGCTCCGCGTGGTCCGCGCCGCGACGCCCGCTAAGGAGACGAAACAATGCTGCAACCGAAACGGACGAAGTTCCGCAAACAGCACAAGGGCCGGATCCACGGCAACGCCAAGGGCGGGTTCGATCTGAACTTTGGCTCTTTCGCGCTGAAAGCGGTCGAGCCCGAGCGCGTGACCGCCCGGCAGATCGAGGCGGCCCGCCGTGCGATCACCCGCCACATGAAGCGTCAGGGCCGGGTCTGGATCCGGATCTTCCCGGACGTGCCGGTCTCGTCGAAACCGACCGAAGTGCGGATGGGCAAGGGGAAGGGCTCAGTCGATTTCTGGGCCGCCCGCGTCCATCCGGGCCGGATCATGTTCGAGATCGACGGCGTGAGCGACACCATCGCCCGCGAAGCCTTGCGTCTGGGCGCGATGAAACTGCCGGTCCTGACCCGCATCGTCGCGCGCGAGGACTGGTAGGGCGCGCGCGCCGAGGCGCGTCTGATACCAATACGCCCCGCCGGAAACGGCGGGGTTTGCCATTTGCCGGAAAAAGCCGGCAAGGGGTTGCATGAACCGGGCTCTGGCTGTATGGGCAGGCCTTCATCACGAAACTCCACCGGAATCAGGGTGGCCCGGCCAATCCGGGGCTCTCCGGTGATGTGGGAAAGGACGACGCGCATGGACGCGCAGGAACTGAAATCGAAGACGCCCGACCAGCTGAAGGATCAGCTTGTTGCGCTGAAGAAAGAGGCCTTCAACCTGCGCTTCCAGCAGGCTACAGGCCAGCTTGAAAATACCGCCCGGATGCGCGCTGTGCGCCGCGACGTGGCGCGTGTGAAAACCATACTGAACCAGAAAGCGGCCGACGCCGCTGCCTCGAACTAAGGAGCCCGGCCCATGCCCAAACGCATCCTGCAAGGCAAGGTCGTCTCGGACAAGAACGAGCAGACCGTCACCGTCCTGGTCGAGCGCCGCTTCAAGCATCCGCTGCTGCACAAGACCGTGCGGATGTCGAAGAAGTTCCGCGCCCATGACGCGGAGAACCGGTTCAAGGTCGGCGACACCGTTCGCATCGCCGAATGCGCGCCGATCTCGAAGACCAAACGCTGGACTGTCCTGACGGACGAAGCCGTCTCGGCTTAAGTCCTTCATCACAGATCAGAAATGATCGAAACCCTGGGGCCGGAAGGGCCGGTCCCCAAAGGTCGGGAGTAAACCTATGATCCAGATGCAGACCAATCTGGATGTCGCTGACAATTCCGGCGCACGCCGGGTGCAGTGCATCAAGGTCCTGGGTGGCTCGCATCGTCGCTATGCGTCGGTGGGCGACATCATCGTCGTCTCCGTCAAGGAAGCCATTCCGCGGGGCCGCGTCAAGAAGGGCGATGTCCGCAAGGCCGTCGTCGTTCGGACCGCCAAGGAAGTGAAGCGCGAGGACGGAACCTCGATCCGCTTCGACCGCAACGCCGCCGTTATCCTGAACAACCAGGGCGAGCCGGTCGGCACCCGGATCTTCGGACCGGTCGTGCGTGAACTGCGCGCCAAGAACTTCATGAAGATCATCTCGCTCGCGCCGGAGGTGCTGTGATGGCTGCCAAGCTGAAGAAGGGCGACAAGGTCGTCGTGCTGGCCGGCAAGGACAAGGGCAAGCAGGGCGAAATCACGTCCGTCATGCCCAAGGACAACAAGGCCATCGTGGACGGCGTCAACATCGCGATCCGCCACACCCGCCAGTCGCAGAACAGCCAGGGCGGCCGCGTGCCCAAGGCCATGCCGATCGACCTGTCGAACCTGGCACTGATGGACAAGAACGGCAAAGCGACCCGCGTCGGCTTCCGCGAGGAAGATGGCAAGAAGGTCCGTTTCGCCAAGACCACGGGAGACGTGATCTGATGCTGGACGCAACCAAATACCAGCCGCGCCTGAAGACGCAGTTCCGCGAGACGATCAAGCCCGCGCTGAAGGAAGAATTCGGCTACAAGAACGACATGCAGATCCCGCGTCTGGACAAGATCGTCCTGAACATGGGTATCGGCGAGGCCGTGAAGGACACCAAGAAGGTCAAGCAGGGCGCCGAAGAGCTGTCGCTGATCGCCGGTCAGAAAGCCGTCATCACCAAGGCCAAGAACTCGATCGCCGGTTTCCGCGTCCGCGAAGAGATGCCGCTGGGTGCCAAGGTCACGCTGCGCGGCGACAGGATGTATGAATTCCTGGACCGCCTGATCAACATCGCGCTGCCCCGCGTCCGCGACTTTCGCGGCGTCAAGGGCACCTCTTTCGACGGTCGTGGCAATTACGCCATGGGCCTGAAAGAGCACATCGTGTTTCCGGAAATCAACTTCGACAAGGTCGACGAAGTTCTGGGGATGGACATCATCATCTGCACCACCGCGACGACCGACGCGGAAGCGAAGTCGCTGTTGAAGCATTTCAACATGCCGTTCAACAGCTGATCGCGGAGGGAAAGAGATATGGCAAAGAAATCGATGGTCGAGCGCGAGAAGAAGCGCGAGCGCATGGTGGCGAAATACGCCCAGAAGCGCGCGGCCCTGAAAGAGGTCATCAACGACCAGTCCCGCCCGATGGAAGAGCGGTTCAAGGCTTCGCTGAAGCTGGCCGACCTGCCGCGCAATTCCTCGGCCACGCGGCTGCACAACCGGTGCCAACTGACCGGGCGTCCGCACGCGTATTACCGCAAACTGAAACTGTCGCGGATCATGCTGCGCGAGCTTGGCTCGCAAGGTCAGATCCCCGGTCTGGTCAAATCGAGCTGGTAAGGGGGCGAAAATGAACATGAACGATCCTCTCGGCGATATGCTGACCCGCATCCGCAACGCTCAGATGCGTGGCAAATCGACCGTTCGCACCCCGGCCTCCAAGCTTCGGGCCTGGGTTCTGGACGTGCTGAAGGCGGAAGGCTACATCCGCGGTTATGAAGAAGTGACGACCGATGAAGGCCATAACGAGCTGGAAATCGGCCTGAAATACCACGACGGCACCCCGGTGATCCGGGAATTGTCGCGCGTGTCGAAACCGGGCCGCCGCGTCTATGCCGGCGCCCGGGAAATCCCGCAGGTCCGCCAGGGCCTGGGCGTTTCGATCGTGTCGACCCCCAAGGGTGTCATGTCGGATGCAGCGGCTCGCAACGCCAATGTCGGCGGCGAAGTTCTCTGCACCGTATTCTGAGGAGGGCAGCAGATGTCTCGGATTGGTAAGAAGCCGGTCGAACTGCCCAAGGGCGTGACGGCCGAAGTGAAGGGTCAGACGATCGAGGTGAAGGGCCCGAAAGGCGCCCGCAGTTTCACCGCGACCGATGACGTCGATCTGGTCCTGGAAGACGGCGCCGTCGCGGTCAAGCCGCGCGGCTCGTCGAAGCGCGCGCGCCAGCAATGGGGAATGACCCGTTCGATGGTCGAGAACCTGACGGTCGGCGTGTCGGACGGCTTCAAGAAGGAACTGGAGATTCAGGGCGTGGGCTACCGGGCGCAGATGCAGGGCAAGACCCTGAAATTGTCCCTGGGCTATAGCCACGAGGTGAATTTCGAGACCCCGGACGGCGTCACGATCACCGCGCCGAAGCAGACCGAAATCGTAGTGGAAGGCATTGACCAGCAGCTGGTCGGCCAGGTCGCGGCCAATATCCGCGAGTGGCGCCAGCCCGAGCCCTACAAGGGCAAGGGCATTCGCTACAAGGGCGAATATGTCTTCCGCAAGGAAGGCAAGAAGAAGTAAGGGGCGCATGAAATGGCACTGAAAAAGCAACAGCTGTTCCAGAAGCGCCGCCTGCGCGTGCGGAACAAATTGCGGGCCGAAAACAGCGGTCGGCCGCGCCTGTCGGTCCACCGTTCCTCCAAGAACATCTCGGTTCAGGTCATCGACGACCTGAAGGGCGTGACTTTGGCTTCGGCCAGCACGCTGGAGAAGGATTTCGGCCTGGTCGGAAAGAACAACGTCGAGGCCGCCGCCAAGATCGGCACGGCCATCGCCGAACGCGCGAAGAAAGCCGGTGTCGAGGAAGTCGTGTTCGACCGTGGCGGCTTCATCTTCCACGGCAGGGTGAAGGCTCTGGCCGATGCCGCCCGCGAGGGCGGCCTGAAGTTCTGATCGCTGCGGGTGGCGCTGTCCGAAAGGGCCGCGCCACCCCGATGATCCGGGGGCGTTTCCTGCCCACCTGGATCGGTTTCAACGGCGCGGATCGCGCCCGATATGAAGGAATGCCTGATGGCAGAACGTGACAATCGCCGGGGCGGCCGCCAGCCTCGCGAAGAGAACCCGGAATTCGCCGATCGCCTGGTCGCGATCAACCGGGTGTCGAAGACCGTCAAGGGCGGCAAGCGCTTTGGCTTTGCGGCCCTGGTCGTCGTCGGCGACCAGCGCGGCCGTGTCGGTTTCGGCAAGGGCAAGGCCAAGGAGGTTCCCGAGGCGATCCGCAAGGCGACCGAACAGGCCAAGCGCAACATGATGCGTGTGCCGCTGCGGGACGGCCGCACCCTGCACCACGATATCGAGGGACGCCATGGCGCCGGCCGCGTGGTGATGCGGACCGCCGTTCCGGGCACCGGGATCATCGCCGGCGGTCCGATGCGCGCCGTTTTCGAGATGCTGGGTGTTCAGGACGTCGTGGCGAAATCGCTGGGCTCGCAGAACCCCTACAACATGATCCGCGCCACGCTGGACGGCCTGAGGAAAGAGGCCAGTCCCCGGTCGGTCGCACAGCGTCGTGGCAAGAAGGTGGCCGACATCCTGGCCTCGAACGACAAGCCGGCCGAGGCGCAAGCCGAAGCCGTCGGAGCGTAAGGAGCAAGAATTATGGCCAAGACCATCGTCGTCAAGCAGATCGGCAGCCCGATCCGCCGCCCCGCCATCCAGCGCGAAACGCTGAAAGGCTTGGGCCTGAACAAGATGAACCGCACTCGCGAGCTGGAGGATACACCCTCGATCCGCGGCATGGTCGCCAAGATCCCGCATCTGGTGACGATCATCGAGGAACGCGGCTGATCCGGGCAGACCCGCAGTGAAATCAGGGACGCCCCGGATCGGTATCCGGGGCGTTCTTGTCTGTTGATACGGGGTCCTTTCAACCGGTAACGCGAATCAATTCCGCCCCGGCTATGACTGACCGGGGCGTGTCCTGATTCAACCCTGGCAAGCGGGCTCAGGCGGCCTTGCGGCGGCGGAACATCGCGAGGCCGCCGGCCGCGCCGAACAACAGCAGGCCGGAAGCCGGCAGCGGCACCGGCGACAGGGCCTGCTGGTCGATATAATCGCCGCTGACATTGATCGAATAGCGCCGTGTGCCCGCATGATCCTCGCGGAGAACCTGAAGATAGTTCATGCCGGCGTCGATGGGGCCCAGTTCCAAGGCCAGCGTCTTCATGTTCCTGTTCTTGCCGGGAGAGGTCAGGCCACCCAGGAATTTTCCGTTCAGCCAGACATAGGCGCCATTATTGACCGAGATCGAGGCCATGGCATTGGCAATGCCGCCGAGGCCCGCGTCCAGCGTATAGATGATCGCGGTTTCGGTATTCTTGCGCCAATGCTTGCGGATGCTGACCGGGTTTCTCGTCCAGGTGCCACCGGGATTCAACGGGTCGGTCAGCCAATTGCCAAGCGTTGCCTGCGCAGAGGACAAATCCGGCTCAGACGTGACCGTGAAATCGCTGGCGGGCCGTTTGCCCGGCCTGGGAAACATGAAGCTGCCCGCGTAGGGATTGGTGCCATCCAGCGCACGCCCGATGCTGTTATTGTAGTAGGCCGTGTTCGAATTGTCGATCAGGGTGGCGGCCTGGATCGTGGCGGCAAAGGTCGTCGAGGCGGCGAACACCGCCGCAATCAATCCGGAAAACTTCATAAAATCCTCGATTCATTCTGTCGAAGTTACTCGTGAATGCGTGTTGTTTGGCGCGAATTGTCTGTCCCGTCAATTGTCTTTTTGATAGTTTTGTTTTTTGTCGCAGGGACTTGCATGTCAAAGAATACATCCAGAAGAAGTAGTGCATCGGCGGAAATTCACGCGTCAGTTGAAGTCTGATGGCTTTGGTATCGTGGCGCGGTGCGGGGCTTGCGTGCGCCCTCTGACGGCTCGGGCGTGGCCATCGTCAGCGGTTCGGGCGGGCATTCGGCGGCATCGGCGGGCTGGACGAAAAGCGCGATCGCGGTTGGGGGTCCGAGATGCGCATGCATGGCCGAGACCGGATGAATGGAAATTGATCCGAATGGCGGGGGATGTCGCGCGATCAAAACACAAGCGGTTGCGCCAGCGACTTGACCGCGGCCTGTAGCTTCTGTATCAGCCCGCGGTGCACAAGAGCACATTGATTCACCAGCCAAGACATGCCGTGGCCATCCTGTTTCGCTTCGGGGATGAGTCCGGCGAAGGAGAAGCGACATGAAACTGCACGAAATTCGCGACAATGACGGCGCGAACCGCAAGAAGAAGCGCGTTGCGCGCGGGCCCGGCTCTGGCAAGGGCAAGACCGCCGGCCGCGGTATCAAGGGCCAGAAATCGCGCTCGGGCGTGGCCCTGAACGGATACGAGGGCGGCCAGATGCCGCTGTATCGCCGGTTGCCCAAGCGTGGCTTTACCAAGCCGAATGCCAAGAGCTTCGCGGTCATCAATCTGGGCCAGCTTCAGGGCTTTGTCGATGCGGGCAAGCTGGACACGAAGGCCGAGGTGACCGAGGAGTCGCTGGTCGCCTCCGGCATCGTGCGCCGAAAGCTGGACGGCGTCCGCCTGCTGGCCAAGGGCGAACTGAAGGCGGCGCTGAACATCACCGTCACCGGCGCGTCGAAAGCGGCCGTCGAGGCGGTCGAGAAGGCGGGCGGCAAGGTGACCTTGCCGGCGGCCCCGGCGGCTGCGGAATAAGCTGTTGAACGGGGCCCGCGCGGCCCATAGATAGCAATCAGCATTTCCTGGCGCCGCCGGTCCCCGGAAACGGGTCGGCGGCGCTGTCATGAGACGGGACGGAAAACACATGGCGTCAGCCGCAGAACAGATGGCCGCGAACCTCTCCTGGGGGGCACTGGGCAAGGCCACCGAACTTCGCCAGCGCATCTGGTTCACGATCGGCCTGCTGATCATCTATCGTCTGGGCACCTATATTCCGGTTCCGGGCATTGACGGCTCGGCCCTGCGCAATTTCATGGAACAGGCGCAATCGGGTATCGGCGGCATCCTGTCGATGTTCACCGGCGGCGCGCTTGGGCGGATGGGCGTCTTTGCGCTTGGGATCATGCCCTACATCTCGGCCTCGATCATCGTGCAGCTTCTTGCATCGATGGTGCCCTCGCTGGAACAGTTGAAGAAAGAGGGCGAGCAGGGGCGCAAGAAGATCAATCAGTATACCCGCTATGGCACCGTGCTTCTGGCGCTGTTCCAGGCCTTCGGACTTGCGAAAAGCCTTGAGGCCGGCGGTCTGGCGCACGAGCCGGGAATCTTCTTTCAGGCTTCGGTCGTGATCACGCTGGTCGGCGGCACGATGTTCCTGATGTGGCTGGGCGAACAGATCACCGCACGCGGTATCGGCAACGGAATTTCGCTGATCATCTTCGTGGGCATCGTCGCCGAGATTCCCGCCGCCTTGGCACGTTTCTTCGAACAGGGCCGTACCGGGGCGATCTCGACCCCGGTCATCCTGGGCGTCATCGTGATGGTCGTCGCCGTGGTTGCGTTCGTCGTCTTCATGGAACGCGCCTTGCGCAAGATCCGCATCCAGTATCCGCGCCGTCAGGTGGGGATGAAGGTCTATGACGGGCAATCCTCGCACCTGCCGATCAAGGTCAACCCCGCCGGCGTCATCCCGGCCATCTTCGCCAGTTCGCTGCTGCTGCTGCCGGTCACGATCTCGACCTTCTCGGGCAACCAGACCGGGCCGGTCATGTCCACGATCCTGGCCTATTTCGGACCGGGTCAGCCGCTTTACCTGATCTTCTTCGCGGCGATGATCGTCTTCTTTACCTACTTCTATACCCAGAACGTCAGCTTCAAATCCGACGACGTGGCGGACAACCTTAAAAATCAGGGCGGCTTCATTCCCGGCATCCGCCCCGGCAAGCGGACCGAGGAATATCTGGATTACGTGGTCAATCGCGTGCTGGTGCTCGGCTCGGCCTATCTGGCTGGCGTGGGCCTGCTGCCCGAGATCATCCGTGCGCAATGGTCCGTGCCGTTCTATTTCGGCGGCACCTCGGTGCTGATCGTGGTTTCTGTCACGATGGACACGATCAACCAGATCCAGAGCCATCTGCTGGCCCACCAATATGAAGGCCTGATTGAGAAATCCCAACTGCGTGGTAAACGCAAGCCGGGGACGGCGAAGCCGCGGCGCACGCCGTCGCGTCGCTGAGACTGACTGACAAACAGCCAGCCGAGGGGGACGGGCTTTCATGACGACGAACATCATTCTTCTGGGGCCGCCCGGCGCCGGCAAGGGCACGCAGGCGCGGCGGCTGGTCGAGGGGCGGGGCATGATACAACTGTCCACCGGCGACATGCTGCGCGAGGCCCGGACCTCGGGCACCGGGATGGGGCAGCGCGTGGCCGAGGTCATGGATCGTGGCGAACTGGTCACCGACGAAATCGTGATCGGCCTGATCCGCGAGAAGCTGTCCGAGGCCGGAACCGGCTTCATCTTCGACGGTTTTCCCCGGACATTGGCGCAGGCAGATGCTTTGGGCGATCTGCTGGAAGAAACCGGCATGACGCTGGACAGCGTGATCGAGATGCGCGTTGATGACGAGGCGCTGGTGCGCCGGATCACCGGCCGGTTTACCTGCGGCAATTGTGGCGAGGTCTATCACGACGACACCAAGCCGACGAAAGAGCCTGGAATCTGCGATGTCTGCGGATCGACCGATCTCAAGCGCCGGGCCGACGACAACGAGGAAAGCCTGAAGACCCGGCTTCTGGAATATTACAAGAAGACCTCGCCGCTGATCGGCTATTATTACGCGAAGGGCAAGCTGACCCCCGTCGACGGCCTGGCCGATATCGATGAGGTTTCGCGCCAGATCGCAGCCGCTTTCGACGTCTGAGATCGAGCCGGGCGGGATGATCCGCCCGTGTCAAGGCTTTTCCTTGGCCTGCCCTTGACGGGGCGGGCAACTGCCTTTAGATCACGGCATCTCGCAAGAGAATCACCCGGCAACCGGGTGGACCATAGACCGGCCCGAAGGCTTGGCTTTCGGGCCTTGTGTTGTGAAAAAAGGTTCCGGCGCTACGGAATCGCAACTGGAAAAGGAAAACGCGTGGCTCGTATCGCTGGCGTCAACATTCCGACGGGGAAGCGTGTCCCCATCGCCCTGACCTATATCCATGGCATCGGCCCGATGTATGCCGAACAGATCTGCGAAGCCGTCGGCATCGACCGTGCGCGCCGCGTCAACGATCTTTCTGATGCCGAAGTTCTGCAAATCCGCGAATATATCGACGGCAACCTGACGGTCGAGGGCGATCTGCGCCGCGAGGTGCAGATGAACGTCAAGCGCATGATGGACCTGGGGTCGTATCGCGGTCTGCGTCACCGCCGCGGGCTGCCGGTCCGTGGCCAGCGCACCCATACCAATGCCCGCACCCGCAAGGGCCCGGCGAAGCCGATCGCCGGCAAGAAGAAGTAGGGGGACGGACAATGGCACGTGACAAGACCCGCATGAAGCGCAAGGAGCGCAAGAACATCGCCACCGGCGTGGCGCATGTGAACTCCAGCTTCAACAATACCAAGATCCTGATCTCGGATGTCCAGGGCAACGCGATCGCGTGGTCTTCGGCCGGCACGATGGGCTTCAAGGGGTCGCGCAAATCAACGCCCTACGCTGCCCAGATGGCTGCCGAGGATGCTGGCCGCAAGGCGCAGGAACACGGCGTGAAGACGCTGGAGGTCGAGGTTCAGGGACCCGGTTCGGGACGTGAATCGGCCCTGCGCGCGCTGGCTGCCGTAGGCTTCAATATCACCGCCATCCGCGACGTGACGCCAATCGCCCATAACGGTTGTCGCCCGCCCAAGCGTCGCCGCGTCTGATCCTGGATCATTAACAAGCCGGACCGCGTGTCGATTGCGCGGTCCGGACATTTCGCATTTCACCTCGGGCGTTTCCGGCCTTGGTCATGGGACGGAAACAAGAATGGAGGCACATCCATGATCCACAAGAATTGGGCCGAACTTATCAAGCCGACACAGCTTGTCGTCAGGCCGGGCGCCGATGCGACCCGGACAGCGACGCTGGTCGCCGAACCGCTGGAGCGGGGCTTCGGCCTGACGCTGGGCAACGCACTGCGCCGGGTTCTGCTGTCCTCGCTGCAGGGCGGCGCGATCACCTCGGTTCAGATCGACAATGTGCTGCATGAATTCAGCAGCGTGGCGGGCGTCCGTGAGGACGTGACCGACATCGTGCTGAATCTCAAGGGCGTGACGTTGAAGATGGATGTCGAGGGGCCCAAGCGACTGACCCTGGCCGCCAAGGGTCCGGGCGAGGTCAAGGCCGGCGACATTCAGGAAACGGCCGGCATTGCCGTCCTGAACCGCGACCATGTGATTTGTCACCTGGATGACGGCGCGGATCTGAACGTGGAACTGACCGTAGCCACCGGCAAGGGGTATGTCGCTGCAGACAAGAACCGACCCGAAGACGCGCCCATCGGCCTGATCCCGATCGACGCCATCTTCTCGCCGGTCAAGCGGGTCAGCTACGAAGTCACGCCCACCCGCGAGGGTCAGGTGCTGGACTATGACAAGCTGACCATGAAGATCGAGACCGACGGCTCGCTGACCCCGGAAGACGCCGTGGCCTATGCCGCGCGCATCGTTCAGGATCAATTGTCGGTCTTTGTCAATTTCGACGAACCGGAATCGGCCAACCGCCAGGACAACGACGACGGCCTGGAATTCGATCCGCGCCTGCTGAAGAAGGTGGACGAGTTGGAATTGTCGGTGCGCTCGGCCAACTGCCTGAAGAACGACAACATCGTCTATATCGGCGATCTGATCCAGAAGACCGAGGCCGAGATGCTGCGGACGCCGAATTTCGGCCGCAAATCCCTGAACGAGATCAAGGAAGTGCTGTCGGGCATGGGCCTGCATCTGGGCATGGACGTGGTCGATTGGCCGCCGGAGAACATCGAGGATCTGGCCAAGCGGTTCGACGACCAGTTCTGAGCAAGAGGGCGGGGGCACCGTCCCCGCCTGTGACCGGGCATCCGCCCCAAGGAGAGCGACCCGCACGCATGGGTTGCCGGACAAAGCAAAACACGCTGTAGGAGAACATCATGCGTCACGCCCGCGGCTATCGCCGCCTCAACCGTACCCACGAACACCGCAAGGCGCTGTTCGCCAACATGGCTGGCTCGCTGATCGAGCACGAGCAGATCAAGACCACCCTGCCAAAAGCCAAGGAACTCCGTCCGATCGTCGAAAAGATGATCACGCTGGCCAAGCGCGGCGACCTTCATGCCCGCCGTCAGGCCGCGGCCCAACTGAAGCAGGACGGCCACGTCGCCAAGCTGTTCGACGAACTGGGTGCCCGCTACAAGGATCGTCAGGGCGGTTATGTCCGCGTCTTGAAGGCCGGCTTCCGTTACGGCGACATGGCCCCGATGGCGATCATCGAACTGGTCGACCGCGACCCGTCGGCCAAAGGTTCGTCTGATCGGGCGCGTCTGGAAGCCGAATCAGCTGTGAGCGACGATCAGTAAAGTCGCACGATCACCGAATCAGAGACCCCGTTGCCACACCGGCGGCGGGGTATTTTTGTTGCTTTCCGCAGCGTTAAGTCCCGAATGTGGCGCGAGGATGTGACATTTTATCGCCGCCCAGGCCTCGTCGAATTCTGCGTGATCCAGATCGCCCCGTTGATAAAGCGCCAGCAATTGCTGGTGAAGCCTGTCGGCCAGAGATGACGATTGGCCGTCAAGGCTCATACAACCGGCTCCAACGGATTAACGCTATGGCAACTATTCTGCGCCATGACTAGTGTGCACGTTGACGTATCGGAAAACAATTTGTCTAAAAAGCCATGTCATCACGCGCAGACATAAATGCCGCCTTGCGGAAACTGGGCAAGACCGCCCCATCCGGCTATTTTGTCGGACTGCACATCCGTTTTGCCGCTCCTCTCATGCAATTTCAGACCTATTCCGATGAATGGTCGGAATTCTATTCCGCCAACGGCTACGCACTGCGTGACCCGACAATCGCCTGGGGGTTTTCGACGACGGGGGCCTGTCGCTGGTCAAGCCTGCCGATCCCTGATCCCTTCAATATCCTCAAGGACGCGGCCGATCACGGACTGACCTTCGGGCTGACCCTGTCCTGCGGCCCGATTTCCTCGCGCACGATCGCCAGTTTTGCGCGCGACGACAGAGAATTCATCGATGACGAGATCGCCGAGATCTCGACCACCGTACGTCGGCTTCACGAAATCACGGAGCCGCCGGCGAGCCTGACCAAGGCTCAGAAAGAAGCCCTTCGTTGCATCGCGGAGGGCGATCGTCACGCAGCGGCGGCAGCCAAACTTGGCATTACCGAAAGCGCGTTCAAGGCACGTCTGATCTCGGTCCGCGAAAGATTGAAGGCCCGGACGACTGCCGAGGCGCTGCAGAGGGCCAAGGAATACCGTCTGTTGTAGGCGTTTGCCCAGGGGATCCGTGAGGCGGTGAGGGGACACCTCACACCCCAGGAGTACGTAAAATGCAGACGACTACACTTTCCTTCTCGAACCTGCACAACCATGGCGAATTGTTCGCCAATCTGTTCCGCGCCCGCAAGCAGAGTTTCATCATCCAGAAGAACTGGGATCTGCCCGAATCCGAGGATATGGAATTCGACCAGTATGATACGCCTCAAAGCCGCTGGATCGCGATCCACGACCGCGGCGAGGTTCTGGCGGGCATCCGATTGACGCCGACGATCGCGCGCTGCGGTATCTACAGCTACATGATCCGCGATGCGCAAAAGGGCATTCTGGGCGGATCGATCCCGCAGGATCTGCTGTTCGCCGAGGCGCCCATCGACGAACAGACCTGGGAATGCTCGCGCGTTTTCGTCAGTCATTCGATCCCGCAAACCTATCGTCGCAAGGTTCACTTCAAGATGGTCGAGGCCATGACCGGATCGGCCCGGGAACTGGGCGCGTCGCGGCTGATCGCGCTGACCGGGGCGACTTGGCCGCGCTGGTATGGCCGCTGCGGGCTGGATGCCGAGGCGATCGGCCGCAGGATGTGGATCGACGATGGAGACTTCCAGTGCGTGTCGATCGACCTGACGCCCAAGATGCACTGATCCGAGGCAGTCGAAGGGGGCTGTTCGGCGCGGGTCCGCGGGCCTAGGATGGGCGCCGAAATGGCCGACCTTTTCGACACGCCCGCAACCGCCGAGCCGCCGCAATCGCCGGCGGCAAGACCTTTGGCCGATCGCATCCGCCCGGTGCGCATGGAGGATGTGATCGGCCAGGACAAGGTTCTGGCGCCGGAAGGGCCATTGGGTTCGATGCTGGAAGCGGGCAGCCTGTCCTCGCTGATCCTCTGGGGGCCGCCTGGCGTGGGCAAGACCACCATCGCGCGGCTTCTTGCCGACGAAACCGATCTGGCCTTCGTCCAGATCAGCGCCATCTTTTCGGGCGTTCCGGAACTGCGCAAGGTCTTCGAGGCGGCCAAGCTGCGTCGGCAGCAGGGGCGCGGCACATTGCTGTTCGTGGATGAAATCCACCGCTTCAACAAGGCGCAGCAGGACAGCTTTCTGCCGCACATGGAGGACGGCACGATCCTTCTGGTCGGCGCCACGACCGAAAACCCGTCTTTCGAACTCAACGCCGCGCTCATGTCTCGCGCGCAGGTGATCGTTCTGGAACGGCTGGGCCAGGCCGATCTGGAACGGCTGACGCAGCGGGCCGAGGCGGAACTGGGCCGCAAGCTGCCGCTGACCGCGCAGGCGCGCGAGGCCCTGCTGGACATGGCCGATGGCGATGGCCGTGCGGCGCTGAACCTGGTCGAACAGGTGGCCGCGTGGAAGACCGCCGCGCCCGTCGATGCCCAGGCCATGGCCAAACGGCTGATGAAGCGCGCGGCGAAATACGACAAGTCGGGCGATGAACATTTCAACCTGATTTCGGCCCTGCACAAATCCGTTCGCGGCAGCGATCCGGATGCCGCGCTCTACTGGCTGGCGCGGATGCTGGAGGGCGGCGAGGATCCGCGCTATCTGGCCCGCCGCATCACCCGCATGGCGATCGAGGATATCGGGCTGGCCGATCCGGCTGCACAGCGTCACTGCCTCGACGCATGGGCTCTTTTCGAACGGCTGGGCAGTCCCGAGGGCGAACTGGCGCTGGCGCAGGCGGTGATCTATCTGGCGCTGGCGCCGAAATCCAATGCCGGATACGGCGCCTACAAGGCCGCGAGGGCCGAGGCCAGGCGAACCGGCAGTCTGATGCCGCCCGCCCATATCCTGAACGCGCCGACAGCGATGATGAAGGAACAGGGCTATGGCGCCGGCTATGCCTATGACCACGATGCCGAGGACGGGTTCAGCGGCCAGAACTATTTCCCCGAGGGCATGAAACGGCCGGTTCTCTATGTTCCGGTCGAACGCGGATTCGAGCGCGATCTGAAGAAGCGGCTGGACTGGTTCGTCGCCCAGCGGCTGAAGCGCGGCGGTTGACTTTGGGCGGCTTCCGGCACAGGAGGGCGCGATGATGAATCCCTTCCTTCAGGTGGCCCTTGGCGGCGCTGCGGGCGCGACCGCCCGCTATTCGGTCTATCGTGCGATTGCCTGGCACGGGCCGGGTTTCCCGGTGGCGACGGGCGTCGTCAACGTCGTTGGCAGCTTCGCCATGGGCATTCTGACCATCGCGCTGGCGCAGCGGTTCGGCAACCATTATGCGCCGCTTCTTCTGACCGGCTTTCTGGGCGGGTTCACCACCTTTTCGGCCTTCTCGCTGGACGCGCTGACGCTGTGGGAACGCGGGCAGGCGGCGGGCATGATCGTCTATGTCCTTGTCTCGGTCGTGCTGTCGCTGGCGGCGGTGATTGCGGGCCTTGTCGTCGGACGGGGCTTTTTCGCATGAGCGGCGTGCAGACCCTGCGCGTCGGCCGGGACGAGGGCGACCAGCGCCTTGACCGCTGGCTGAAGAAGAAATTTCCGCAACTGACCCAGGGTGCGGTGGAAAAGATGTGCCGCACCGGCCAGTTGCGCCTCGATGGCGGCCGGGTCAAGGCCGCCAGCCGGATCGAGGCCGGGCAGGAGGTGCGTGTGCCGCCCCTTCCCGATGCCAGGCCGGCGCCACGGGCCGATGCGCCGCGCATTCCCGAATCAGATCAGCGCATGATCCAGGCCGCCGTGCTGTGGAGGGACGATCACATCATCGCCCTGAACAAGCCGCCGGGACTGCCCAGCCAGGGTGGCAGCGGGCAGGGCGACCGGCATGTGGACGGTCTGGCCGAGGCGCTGACATTCGGCTACAAGGACCGACCCAAGCTGGTGCACCGGCTGGACAAGGACACGTCGGGCATCCTGTTGCTGGCTCGCACCGACCGCGTCGCCCGCGCGCTGTCCGAGGCGTTCCGGTCACGCGCCACACGCAAGATCTACTGGGCCGTGGTCGCCGGCGTGCCGCAGCCGCGCATGGGCACGATCCGCTACGGGCTGGTCAAGGCTCCGGGTCACGGGCGCGGCGGCGAGGGCGAAAAGATGATCGCCGTCCATCCGCGCGACATCGACAGCACCGAAGGCGCGAAGCGGGCGACGACCGATTATGCCGTTTTGGACGCGCTGGCGAGCCGGGCAAGCTGGTGCGCGCTGGTGCCGATCACCGGGCGCACCCATCAACTGCGCGCGCATATGGCCGAACTGGGCCACCCGATCGTCGGCGACGGCAAATATGGCGGCTCGGGCCAGGAAAATCTGGGCGACGGCTGGGGGGCGCAACTGGGCGGAGAGATCAGCCGCAAGCTGCATCTTCATGCCCGGTCCCTGTCTTTCGACCATCCGGTCACCGGAAAGCGCCTCATCCTGACCGCGCCGTTGCCCGATCACATGAAACGCACCTGGAAAAGCCTTGGCTGGCACGAGAGCGATGTCCCCGAGGATCCCTTCGCGGAGGCGGAATGAAACTGGTCGTCTTCGATGTCGATGGCACGTTGATCGACAGTCAGCATCATATCCACGGCGCGATGAGCCTGGCCTTCGAGGGCGTCGGTCGCCCCCCTCTGCCGCGCGAAGAGGTGTTGCAGATCGTCGGCCTGTCGTTGCCCGAGGCGGTGGCGCGGCTTGTCCCGGATGGCGATCCTCATGTCCGGGCGCGCATCGTGCAAGGTTATCGCGAAGCCTTCCTGAAGGCGCGGATCGCACAGGCCGCGCCACTCTACGAGGGCGCGCGCGAATGCCTGGACCATCTCTCCGGCCGCAGTGATCTGCTGCTTGCGGTGGCGACCGGAAAATCCCGGCGGGGACTTGACGCGATGATCGAGGCACATGGCTTGCACGGCCGTTTCGTCAGCTTGCAGACAGCCGATCATCATCCCTCGAAACCCGCGCCCCAGATGGTGCAGGCCGCGCTGGCCGAGGCCGGTGTCGGCGCCGAGGCCGCGATCATGGTCGGCGATACCAGTTTCGATATCGAAATGGCGCGTGCGGCCGGGATGATGGGCTACGGGGTCTCCTGGGGGTATCACGGACCAGAGGGACTGGTGGCATCGGGGGCCGCGCTGGTCGCCGCCGATTTCGCCGCGCTGACCCGGGCGATCGAGGCTTGGGCCGCGGCATGAGCGAATGGAAGGCACGCCGCTTCTGGCAGGCCGCGGCGATCCGGCCCGACGCCGCGGGATGGCAGGTCGCGCTGGACGATCGCCTGCTCCGGACGCCCGGCAAGCAACCCCTGATCCTGCCGACCAGCGCGCTGGCCGGCGCCATTGCTGCCGAATGGGACGCGCAGAAGGATTTGATCGACCCCGCGACGATGCCGCTGACCCGCGCGGCCAATTCCGCCATCGAGAAGGTTCTGCCGCAATTTGCTGCGGTGGCGGGGATGCTGGCCGATTACGGGGGCACTGACCTCTTGTCCTATCGCGCCGACCAGCCCGAGGAACTGATCGGATTGCAGGCCGAGGGCTGGGATCCGCTGATCGACTGGGCGGCAACCGCGTTGCGCGCGCCGCTTCGGATCACCCATGGCGTGATCCCGGTGCCGCAGGATCCCGAGGTTCTGGCGCGCCTGCATCAGGTCGTGATCGGGCTGGACCTGTTCGGGCTGACGGCATTGCACGATCTCGTGACGCTGCCGGGATCGCTGATCCTGGGGCTGGCGGTGATCCGGGGCAGGATCGACGGCGAGACGGCGCATCGCCTGTCGCGCATCGACGAGGATTTTCAGATCAGCCGCTGGGGCAAGGATGACGAGGCCGCGCAAGCCGCGCGGTCGCGACGATGCGCATTGATCGACGCCGAGCGGCTGTGGTGGCTGTCTCGCGCCGGTTGAAAGCCGCTGCGTCACCTTGCGATCCGCTTGACCTGTTAGCGTTGATCGGCACAATACCGCCCATCATGGGCCGTTCATCCGACCGGCCCGGTGGGAATGCGGGCTGCCTCGGCGGCTCCAACAGCCGACCGGCCGAGAATGGCACGGAAGGCATCAACAGAGAGGACAAGATGAAGAAATCCCTATTTCTCGGCTCGGTTGCCGCGGTCACGCTGAGTGCCGGGGTCGGCATGGCCGACACGCTGGCCGATGTGAAGGCGCGCGGCGAACTGATCTGCGGCGTCAATACCGGTCTCGTGGGCTTCGCGGCGCCGGATGCGAACGGCAACTGGGCCGGCTTCGACATCGCGGTGTGCAAGGCCGTCGCGGCCTCGGTGCTTGGCGATCCCTCGAAGGTCAAGTATGTGCCGACGACCGGGCAGACCCGCTTTACCGCGCTGTCATCGGGCGAGGTCGATCTGCTGGCCCGCAACTCGACCTGGACCTTCTCGCGCGACACCGACCTGAAGCTGGATTTCGTGGCCGTGAACTATTACGACGGTCAGGGCTTCATGGTGCCCAAGGATCTGGGCGTGACCAGTGCCAAGGAACTGGACGGTGCTACCATCTGCATCCAGACCGGCACCACGACCGAACTGAACCTGGCCGATTACTTCAAGGCCAACAACATGAGCTATCAGCCGGTCAACATCGACAGCAACGCCGAGGGCGAGCAGCAATACATGGCCGGCGCCTGCGATGCCTATACGACCGACGCATCGGGTCTTGCCGCCACCCGCGCGGCCTTTGCCAATCCCGAAAACCACGTCATCCTGCCCGAGATCATCTCGAAAGAGCCGCTGGGCCCCGCCGTGCGCCAGGGCGACGATCTGTGGGCCGATATCGTGCGCTGGTCCTTCTACGCGCTGGTCGCGGCCGAGGAATACGGCGTCACCTCGAAGAATATCGACGAGCTGGTGAAATCCTCGCAGAACCCGGAGGTGCAGCGTCTGCTGGGCGTGACCGACGATCTTGGCGCGATGATCGGACTGGACAAGGAATGGGCCAAGCGCGCCATCCAGGCCAGCGGCAATTATGGCGAGATCTTTGCGGCCAATATCGGTGAACAGACTCCGATCGGGCTGGCGCGAGGTCTGAATGCGCAATGGACCCAGGGCGGGCTGATGTACGCCCCGCCGTTCCGCTGATCGGACGAGACAATCTTGTCGGGGGCGCCATGGCGCCCCCGATGGCTTCAAGAACAACGACAAGCCGGTCGGCCAGAAGCGGCACGAAAGCTGCAGGACCGGATGCAGGGGTAAAGCCATGACGGATGTTTCGGCACCGGCGAATCCGCCGTTCCGACTGAACATGCTGATCTATGACCGGCGCTATCGGTCGATGACCTTCCAGGTGATCGTCTTCATTCTGGTGATGGCGCTAGGATGGTGGCTGATCAACAACACGATCCAGAACCTGCGCGCCCTGGGCAAGGATTTCGATTTCGGCTTCCTGTTCCAGCGCGCGGGCTACGACATCCCGCAGACCCCGATCCCCTATACGTCGGACGACACTCATCTGCGTGCGGCCATTGTCGGGCTGCTGAACACGATCATCGTCTCGGTCCTCGGCTGCGTCGCGGCGACCATCCTGGGCGTCGGGGTGGGTGTGGCGCGCTTGTCGAACAACTGGCTGTTCGCCCGGCTGATGACCATCTATGTCGAGATGTTCCGCAACATTCCCCTGCTGCTGTGGATCCTGATCATCTACGCGCTTTTCACCGAGATCATGCCGGCGCCCAATGCCTATCGCGGCGAGAATCCGGCCTGGTCGAAGATCCTGTTCGACAATGTCGCCCTGACCAACCGCTATACCGCCATTCCCGGACTGGGCATGACCAACGATCCGGGCAGTCTGGATCTGGGCGCGCGCGTGACCATCAGCTGGGCCACGATCGCCTTCGCCGCCGCCCTGATCGCGGGCTGGTTCCTGCGCCGCGCGATCCTGGCATGGGCGCAGGTCACGCAGGACCGGACCGGCCGCCGTCCGACCACCTGGTGGATCAATCTCGGCGTGATGGTCGTGCCCTCGCTGCTGCTGATCTGGTTCTTCGGCCTGCATCTGCTGCCACCGGAGTTGAAGGGTTTCAACTTTACCGGCGGGCTGAACGTCCAGAACGCGCTGGTCGCATTGTGGCTGGCGCTGACCCTCTATACCGGCGCCTTCATCGCCGAGATCGTGCGCGCGGGCATCCTGGCCGTGAACAAGGGTCAAAGCGAGGCGGCCTTCGCGCTTGGCCTGCGGCCGAACCGGACCATGAACCTGGTGATCCTGCCGCAGGCGCTGCGGGTGATCATCCCGCCGCTGATCTCGCAATATCTGAACCTGATGAAGAACAGCTCGCTGGCCATCGCCGTGGGCTACATGGATCTGCGCGGCACGCTGGGCGGGACGACGCTGAACCAGACCGGGCGAGAGCTGGAATCCATCTTGCTGATGATGCTGATCTACTTGCTGCTCAGCCTGATCATCTCGGCCGGGATGAACGTCTTCAATTCCCGCGTGAAGCTGAAGGAGCGTTGACATGAGCGAGATGCACGCCGAAACCGTTCCCTTCGTTCGCGAGACCATGCTGCCGCCCGCGCCGCCGCCCATCCGCGAGGCCGGCGCAGTCAGATGGCTGCGACAGAATCTGTTCTCGGGCCCGGTCAACACGATTCTGACGCTGCTGGGTATCGCGATCATCTGGTTCATCGTCAGCCATTTCTGGCCCTGGTTCGCCCATTCCGTCTGGCGCGCCGACAGCCTGGCGCAATGCCGCGAGATCATCGCCCGAACCTGGGGCGAGGGCGCGTCGGGCGCCTGTTTCGCGGTAATCCGGGAACGCTGGCATCAATACATGTTCGGCTTCTATCCGCCCGAGCTTTACTGGCGTCCGCTTCTGGCCTTCGGCCTGCTGATGGTGGCTCTGGCACCGATCCTGTTTTCGGAATCGCGCATCATCCGCCGCATCGTGCTGATCGTCAGCGCGACGGCGACACTGATCCTGGCGCTGGCGCTTGGCATCCCCACACCGGCGCTGATCCTGGCCGCCACCGCGATGATCGGCGCCATCGCCGTGGCCGAACGGCAGCCGACCCGGCTGCTGATCTTCTCGGCGCTCTATCCGTTTCTGGGCGTCTGGCTTCTGTGGGGCGGCAGCCTTTGGGGGCCGCTGATGGTGCTGGCCAGTTTCGGCCTCGGGGCGCTGGCATGGGTCGTGGTCGCCCGGCTTTTGCCGCTGCTTGCGGCAGCGGCGGCGATCATCGTCGCGCTGGTCTGGTGGATCGGCTTCGCCGGACGGGCCGCCGAGGATCTGCAGAACCTGCTTCCGCTGGCGATCACGCCGGTCGCCTCGGACCAGTTCGGCGGTTTCCTTCTGGCCATCACCATCGGGATCGCCGGAATCGCGCTGTCGCTGCCCATGGGAATCATGCTGGCGCTTGCGCGGCGGTCGGACATGTTCCTGGTGAAATCCCTTTCGGTGATGTTCATCGAATTCATTCGGGGCGTGCCGCTGATCTCGCTTCTGTTCGTGGCCTCCTTGCTGCTGAACTATTTCCTGCCGCCGGGCACGAATTTCGACATCATCCTGCGGGTCATCATAATGGTAACGCTGTTTGCCGCGGCCTATATGGCCGAGGTGATCAGGGGCGGTCTGGCCGCCTTGCCGAAGGGGCAATACGAGGCGGCCGATGCCCTGGGTCTGGATTACTGGAAGGCGCAACGGCTGATCATCCTGCCGCAGGCGCTGAAGATCTCTATCCCCGGGATCGTCTCGACGTTCATCGGCATGTTCAAGGACACGACGCTGGTGACCTTCGTGGGCCTGTTCGATCCGCTGAAGGGCATTTCCGACTTCGTCCGTGCCAATTTCGCCTGGAAGGGCATCTACTGGGAGCCGTTCATCTTCGTCGGTGCCATCTTCTTCATCATCTGCTTCAGCATGTCGCGCTATTCGATGTTCCTTGAACGCCGGCTTGCCCGCGACCACCGATAGGATCCCGCCATGAGCGAAGCCATTGACCGCGACATCAACCGCAGCCACATGAAGGTCAGCGACGAGATCGCCATCGACATCCGCAACATGAACAAGTGGTTCGGAACCTTCCACGTGCTGCGCGACATCGACCTGACGGTGCACAAGGGCGAACGGATCGTCATCGCCGGTCCCTCCGGATCAGGCAAATCGACGCTGATCCGCTGCATCAATCGCCTGGAAGAACATCAGGCGGGCCATATCACCGTGGATGGCGTCGAGTTGACCAGCGACATCAAGAATATCGACAAGGTGCGCTCGGAAGTCGGCATGGTGTTCCAGCATTTCAACCTGTTCCCGCACCTGACCGTGCTGGAGAACTGCACCCTGGCTCCGATCTGGGTGCGCAAGGTGCCGCGCAAACAGGCGGAATCCACCGCCATGGCCTTTCTGGAAAAGGTCAAGATTCCCGAACAGGCGTATAAATATCCCGGCCAGTTGTCGGGCGGCCAGCAGCAACGGGTGGCGATCGCGCGCTCGCTCTGCATGCAGCCCAAGATCATGCTGTTCGACGAGCCGACCTCGGCACTTGATCCCGAGATGATCAAGGAGGTTCTGGACACGATGATCGAACTGGCCGAGGAAGGGATGACCATGCTGTGCGTGACCCATGAGATGGGCTTTGCACAGGCGGTCGCGAACCGGGTGATCTTCATGGATCAGGGCCAGATCGTCGAGCAGAACAATCCCTACGATTTCTTCAACAATCCGCGCTCCGAGCGGACCAAGCTGTTCCTGAGCCAGATCCTGGGGCATTGATCGCGGCCCGATAGGCAGTCTGGGTCGCGGGCGGCCAGAGGCAACCTGCCCGGCCGGCAAGATGATCGAACGGTCAGAAAGGCTCTGCCCGCGGTCAGGCCCGGCCGTCGAAGCGGACGAAATCCATGACGCTGCCCTGACCGGGTTCGGCCTGCGACCATGTGTCGATCTGGAAATCGACGACCAGAGTGGCGCAGGTCGGATAGCGGCGGAAATCCGGGTCCATCGGCGGCCGCGCGGGCAGCAGCGCGGCCAGTTCCGCGATGCCGGGATTATGGCCCAGCATCATCACCGTGGGATGGCTGGCCGTGCGCAGGATCGTCAACATCTTGTCCGGGCTGGCATGATAAAGGCCGGGTTCTATCCGCAGCAGCGGCCGCACCTCCAGCGGGGCGCCCTCGACCATGGCCCAGGTTTCCTTCGTGCGTTGCGACGACGAACACAGGACCTCTTCCGGCTCATGGCCGCGGCTTGCCATCCAGTCGCCCAGTTCGCGCGCCGAACGGCGGCCACGATCGTTCAGCGGGCGGTCGTGATCGCTGAGAGCCGGATCGTCCCATGCCGATTTTGCATGGCGGGTGAGGATCAGTCGTCGATGTCCAAGTGGGGTCATGGGTGGAACTGCCTCATATGCCATTCCGATTGCTGGCGCAGCCTGCCACAGCCCAAGCTGATCGGGCAAGCACGTCTGACACGACAGCCCCCGGTCATGCAGTCGCGCCCTTGGGGCTGGTCGAGAAAATCGTGGCAGCGGGCCGTGATGTAGCCGTCGTCGAATGCCCCGGCCGGGCAGGCGTCGCGGCAGGGCTGCGGGCAGGCCTCGCAGGGGCTGGTGGCGGCAGCGGGCAGGGGCAGAAGCCCCCCCGGCACCCGCAGCGCGCCGCGAAAGCTGATGAGAAGGCCGGCTTCGTCATGGACCAGCATCCCGACCGGCGATGACCAGCAGCGACCGCTGGCCAGCGCCCAGGCGAAGAATTGCGGATAGGGCGGCCCGTCAGAGGGAAAGATCGCCTGCGCATCCAGTCGCCCGGCCCAGGCCCCGATGATCCGCCTGGACCAGCGATCCATCGGATGCGGCCTGCCATCGGCATATTCCGCGGATCGGGTAAAGCGGCGCCAGAACGCGGCGCCCTCGGGCGCGATCAGAACGATCGTCGCGGCGTCGTCGGGGCAAAAGCCCGCGATCATCAGCCCCGCCGGCGCCGTCAGGTTCGGCTCACAGACCATCCTCGCCCTGCCGCAATCCATGTGCCTTGATTCGCGGCTCGGTTGAGCGGATCAGGCTGCCCGCGCCATGTTCGGTGAACAATTCCAGCAGGCAGGCATGGGGCACCCTTCCGTCTAGGATCACCACCGCACGAACGCCCTCGTCGATCGCCTGCAGCGCGGTTTCGGTCTTGGGGATCATGCCGCCGCTGATCCGGCCATCGCCGATCATCTCGCGGACCTGATCGGGGTGAAGTTGCGTCAAGACCTCGCCGGACTGGTCCTTGACGCCCGCGACATCGGTCAGCAGCAGCAGGCGGTCGGCCCTGAGCGCACCGGCAATGGCACCCGCCGCGGTGTCGCCATTGACGTTGAATGTCTCGTTATCCTCCATGCCCGTGGCGACCGGCGCGCAGACCGGGATCATGCCGGCATTGTACAGATCGCGGATGATCTGGATGTTCATCTCGACCGGACGGCCGACAAAGCCCAGTTCGGGGTCGTCCGCCTCGCAGACCATCATGTCGTCATCCTTGCCGCTGATCCCCACCGCGCGGCCGCCCGCATCATTGATTGCCTGCACAATGCGCTTGTTGACCAGGCCCGACAGCACCATTTCGACCACTTCGACGGTTTCCTTGGTGGTGACGCGCTTGCCGCGCACGAAGCGGCTTTCGATACCCAGGCGGGCCAGTAGGTCGTTGATCATCGGTCCGCCGCCGTGACAGACGATCGGGTTCATGCCGACCTGCTTCATCAGGACGATGTCGCGGGCGAATTCGGCCATCGCTTCGTCGTCGCCCATCGCGTTTCCGCCAAATTTCACCACCACCACGGCGCCGGAATAGCGTTGCAGGTAAGGCAGAGCCTCGGAAAGCGTGCGCGCTGTGGCGATCCAGTCCCGGTTCATGTTCTGCTTTTTCATCCCTCAAAGGCCCCCGATGCGACGACGCGGAGCCTAGGACGCCGGCAAGGATCAGTCCAGAGCGGCGATGATCGATCGCAGGGTGGCGATTCCCTGGCCCTTTTCGGAAGAGGTGACCACCAGTTGCGGAAAGGCTGCCGGATGCTTTTGCAGCGCGTCCTCGACCTGCGCCAGCACCGGCTTGATCGCATTCGGGCCGGGCTTGTCAGCCTTGGTCAACACGACCTGAAACGGCACCGCTGATCTGTCCAGCAACGTCATGATCTCGTGATCGACGGGCTTCACGCCGTGGCGCGCGTCGATCAGACAGAAGGCCCGGCGCAAGGTGGGGCGCCCGGCCAGGTAGGATTTCAGCAGGCCCTGCCATCTGGACACGACAGCAACAGGCGCCTTGGCAAAGCCATAGCCCGGAAGATCGACCAGATAGGCCCGATCGCCCAGGGTGAAATAATTGATCTCTTGCGTGCGTCCCGGCGTGTTCGAGGCCCGCGCCAGTCCCTTGCGGCCGGTCAGCGCATTGATGAGGCTTGATTTTCCGGCATTGCTACGGCCGGCAAAGCAGACCTCGGGCCGGTCCGGGGGCGGCAGGCCGTCCATGGCGACGACGCCTTTCAGAAAATCGACGGGGCCCGCGAACAGCAGCCGGGCCGCCTCGGCCGCCTCGGCTTCGGGCTGAGGCGCGACGGGGAAGGCGACCTTCATGCCGAAACCCCGTCGCCGATGGCGATCTCGCCGCCGGTGACGACTTCGGCGAAGATCCCGAAATCGTGGTGCCCGTAGAGGCGTTCCAGCGTCGCAACCATATCCAGATCCCTCGCGCCGGTCCGGGTATCGGCGCTGGTGGCGTCGCAGCGGGCAATGGTGTCGGTCACCCGCAATTCGGTCGCGCCGATGCGGATGATCCGGCCGATCAGTTCGCGCTCGGCAAAGGGGGCCCAGCCCTCGACCCACAGATTGCCGCGCCAGCGGTGAAGACCCAGCGGATGGCCGATCCTTTCCTCCAGCGCCGACAGGCTGGAAAGCGACAGGATCGACAGCCAGGGCCACTTCTGGTCGGTCCAGATCGCGACACCCCTGACCAGGCGGGTCGGCGCCGGCGCGTCGGCGGGCCAGAGCGGACGCAGCCATTCGATCAGGCGGTCCGCTTCCGTTTCGGGATCGAAGCTCAGATCGGACTGCGCCGGTTGCGACAGCGCGATGCGACCATTCCGCCAGCCACCCGCGATGGCCTGAACCGCAGCCGATGAGACGCCGCGGACAAAGCAGGATTTCGGCAGCCAGCGATCCGGCGCACCGCCGCTTTCGCTGGCCCGCGCATGGCGTTCGCCGGCCTCGGTGACGACAGCCCATTCGCGATCGCCGGGCAGCCGGCGCGCGGCTTGCAGGGTCACCTTGTCCAGCCCTTCACCGCCGACCGACTTGATCGGATGCCGGCGGATATGGGCCAGCCGTGCGCTCACTTGCCCTTGCTTCCGGATTTGCTGTCGCGTTTCGGACGTTTCGGGATCGAGGCCTTGATGTTGCCGAACAGATCGGGACGGTGCCCGTGCATCGACATGATCGTGTATTGCTGGATGATGGTGATGGTGTTGTTGGTGATCCAGTACAGCACCAGCCCCGAGGCAAAGCCGCCCAGCATGAACATGAAGACCCAGGGCATCAGCGCAAAGATCATCTTCTGCGACGGGTCGGCCGGGGTCGGGTTCAGCCGCTGCTGCATCCACATGCTAATTCCCAGAATGATCGCCAGCGCCGGCAGCGACAGCGAATGCAGCAGAGTGCCCTGTGCGGGCGGCGCGAAGGGCAAGATGCCGAACAGGTTCAGCAGGCTCGAGGGGTCGGGCGCGGACAGGTCGCGAATCCAGCCGATCCAGGGCGCGTGCCGCAATTCGATGGTGACGAAGATGACCTTGTAGAGCGAGAAGAAGATCGGAATCTGCAGCAGAACCGGAAGGCAGCCCGCGGCGGGGTTCACCTTCTGGGACTTGTAAAGCTCCATCACTTCTTTCTGGTATTTCATCCGGTCATCGCCGGTGCGTTCCTTGATCGCCTCCATCTGTGGCTGCAATTCCTTCATCTTCGCCATCGAGATGTAGGATTTGCGCGCCAGCGGGAAGACCAGCAGCTTCAGGATGAAGGTCAGCGCAATGATCGACCAGCCCATGTTGCCGATCTGCGCGTTCAGCCAGTGCAGGATGCGGAAGATCGGCTTGGTCAGGAAATAGAACCAGCCCCAGTCGATGGAATCGACAAAACGCTGGATACCGGGCGAATCTTCGTAGGCGCTGATCACCCCCCAGACCTTGGCGCCCGCAAAGAGATAACCCTGCGCGGTATAGCTGGCGCCCGGCTGGACATTCTGCATCGGATAGCGCGCCTCGGTCTGATAGATGTCGGCGCCTTCGGCGTATTTTACGACCGCGGTGAAGGATTGACCGGGCGCGGGCGCCAGCGTCGTCATCCAGTATTTGTCGGTAAAGCCGATCCAGCCATTGTCCTTGACGTCGATCACATCCGCACGACCCTCGCGGGCAACCGGGGCCAGATCGGCGATATTCTTGTATTTCAGTTCGACCAGTTCGCCATCACGCATCCCCACCGCACCTTCGTGCAGGACGAAGTAATTCTGCGTGTCGGGTCGGCCGTGGCGGGCGATGATGCCGTAGGGCGCGGCGCTGAAGCTGGCCTCTCCGTTGTTCTCGACGCTCTGACTGACGGTAAAGAGATAGTTGTCGTCCAGTTCGAAGGTCCGGCGAAAGATCTGGCCCGCGCCGTTGTCCCATGTCAGTGTCACCGGCTTGCCGGGTGCCAGCGTGTCGCCGGATTCGAGCGTCCAGATTGTCGATGGGCCGGGCACCGACGCGGGATCGACGCCGGGGCCGGGCGTCCAGCCATAGACGGCGTAATAAGGTTTCGATCCGGTCGTGTCGATGCGGGGATCGGCGGTTGCCGAGGACGGCGCCAGCAAACGGACATTGGGCGAGGACGGATCCAGCGTTTCCTGGTATTTCAGCAGCGACAGATCGTCGATACGGCCCCCGGCCAGCGAGATCGAACCCGCGAGCGCGGGTGAATCGATTTGGACGCGGCCAGCCCTGTCCGCAGCCGGCACGGCTTGGGCCGACAGATCGGCAGTGGCTGTCGCATCGCCCGTCGCCTCGGGCGCCGCCGGCTGGGCGCCGGTGCCCTGCTGGGCCACGGGCTGTGCGGGCTCTGTCGGTGCCGGGGGCTCGGGCGCGAAGACCGTGTACCAGATCAGGATCACCAGAAACGACAGCACCGTCGCCAGGATCAGATTGCGGTTGTTGTCGTCCATGTCCCAAGTCCACCGTCATCGCGTCAGTCGCGCCGGTTCAACAGAAGGGGCCGTCAAAGGTCAAGCGGAATTGGGCCAGACGTCTTTTGCGCGGTCCGTTTCGCGGGGGGGGCTGGCCGTCAAGATAGCCGACCGCGAAGGCCGTCGCACCCGCGGGTCGCGGCGGTGTCAGCCCGCCTTCCGGGGCGGCATCAGGCGCATCGATTCGGCGCGGCGGGCGTGATCGTCGAGAAAAGCGCAGGCTTCCTCGAGGGGCAGGGGGCGCGCGATCGAATATCCCTGGACCTGATCGCATCCCATCTGGGCAAGAAAGGCATGTTCCTCGGAGGTCTCGACGCCTTCGGCCAGCGTCGCGACGCCCAGATGTTCTGCCAGCGCCAGGATGGCAAGGATCATTCGCTGTTGGCCGGGGTCGATATCGCAGCCCATCACGAAACTGCGATCAATCTTGATCCTGTGCACGCCGAACAGCCGGATTGCATCCAGGCTGGCATATCCGGTGCCGAAATCATCCAGATCCAGCCGGCAGCCCGCCTTGGACAGCATTTCCAGATTGGCGCGGGCCTCGCTGTTCGCGGTGACGGGGCCCACGCTTTCGAGAAGTTCAAGCACCAGCCGGTTGGTCGGAATGTTCTGGCGATCCAGTTCCCACAACAGGCTGGCCGCAAAACCGCTGTCGCCCAGTTCGCAGTTCGATATGTTCAACGCCACCGTCGGCACATCGCGGCCTTCGCTATCCCACCGCTGCAGCGCCGCCAGCGATTGTCGCAGCATCGACAGCGTGAGCGCGGCGTGATCCGCTTCGGTCATCTTGGGCATGAAGGCTGCGGGGGGCAGGATCCCGTGGACCGGGTGGTTCCAGCGGGCCAGCGCCTCGAAACCGGTGACCTTGCCGGTGTGGCAACACAATTGCGGCTGAAAATAGGCGATGATCTGACCGTCGGCCACGGCATCCGCGACGCAGGCGGGGATGGCGTCGGTGATCCGCTGCGGATCGTGACTGTAAAGACGCAGATTGCCCAGCCCTTCCGCATCCAACCGCTCCAGACGATGGCGCGCATCCTCGATCATGTCGGCCAGTTCGGCCGATGCGTCGGCATTGGCATGGACCATGACCCCGGTCAGAACCGGGGCCACGGTCCGCCCCGATGCTGCGACCGGTCGCTGCACCTCGCGTTGCAAACGGCTGGCGATTCGCATCGCCTCGATCTCGCAGCGGTCGGAGACGACGACCGCGAAGACGCCGGGCGCGATGATCTGCACCGGATCTTCCGGGCGCATCGCGCGGTTCAGCCTCATGCAGATGCTGACCAGCAGGTGCCCGATTCCGGCCCTGCCCAGATGGTCGGTCAGAACATCGAAATTTTCGAGCCGCATCAGCAGGACGCTGAGGGGGCCCGTGCGATCGCGGGGCTTGCCGTCACGCAACAGTCGCGTTTTCAGCCAGTTCGCGGATCTCATCATTCGGTGGCGCATTCTGTCCCTTCCACGGGTTACCTTTGGCAGGTCTAGCGCAGAATGCTTGTTGTTCAGTTAATGTTCACACAGGGAATCGTCAGCCGCTTGCATCGCATTTGAACGATCCGCGACGAGGCCGGCGAAATTGAACAGGTTCGGGTCCAGCAGATGCGAAGGGCGTGCATTCATCAGGGCACGAAACATGATCTGCCTGCGGCCGGGGCTGCGCGATTCCCATTCGTCCAGCAATTTCTTGACCTGAACGCGCTGCAAGCCTTCCTGGCTGCCGCAAAGATCGCAGGGAATGATCGGATAGGCCATCGCCCGCGCGAACCGGTCGCAATCGGCCTCGGCCACGAAGGCCAGGGGGCGCAAGACCATCAGATCGCCTTCTTCATTCAGCAATTTCGGCGGCATGGTTGCCAGATGACCGCCATGAAAAAGGTTCATGAAGAAGGTTTCCAGAATGTCGTCGCGATGATGTCCCAGAACGACAGCCGAACATCCTTCTTCCCGTGCGATCCGATACAGATTGCCGCGCCGCAACCGCGAGCACAGGGCGCAGTAAGTCCGTCCCTGCGGCACCTTTTCCTTCACGATCGAATAGGTGTCCCGATATTCGATGCGATGTGGCACGCCGCGCGCCGCCAGAAATTCCGGCAGGACCGTGGCCGGGAAACCGGGCTGGCCCTGATCCAGATTGCAGGCCAGCAGGTCCACCGGCAACAGGCCGCGCCACTGCAATTCGTGCAGCACTGCCAGCAGCGTATAGCTGTCCTTGCCGCCCGACAGACAGACCAGCCAACGCGCGCCGGGCCGGACCATGCCATAATCCTCGATCGCGGCGCGGGTTTCGCGCACAAGGCGCTTGCGCAGCTTGCGGAACTCGGTCGATGAGGGGGCGCCGGCGAAAAGCGGATGAATTTCGGTATCGTCAGTGTTATCCGGCATCGCCTGGGCCTTCTCATTCATGATCATGACCCGAGTCTCGGGCCCCGGGAACGGGATCGTGGCCATGTCCGCCCCAGGGGTGGCACCGCGCGATGCGCCGGATTGCCAGCCAGCCCCCCCGGAACGCGCCGTGTCGCTGCAGCGCCTCCAGCGCATATTCAGAGCAGGTCGGCTGAAAGCGGCAACCATTTCCCAGCCAGGGCGAAGCGACCAGGCGATAGGCGCGCACCGGCAGCGCCAGGAGGCGGGCCAGCGGGCTCATCGGTGAATCTTGCGCAGCGCGACCGACAAATCCCGCTGCAAGTCGTCGAAATCGCGCGCGATCGTCGCCTCGGGGCGACCCACCAGGACATAGTCCCAGCCAGCCCGCCCCCCATGCCGCAAGCCCAGCCGGGCGATCTCGCGCAGGCGGCGCCTGGCGCGGTTGCGGGCAACGGCGTTGCCGATCTTCTTCGAGCAGGTGAAGCCCACGCGAAGCGGGCCATCATCGCCGCGATCCCGCGCCTGAAGCATGAAACCCGGCGTTCCCTGACGCCGGGCGCGTGCGGCGGCAAGAAAACCGGCGCGATTCGCAATTACCACGGGCATCTTGCCGCATCCGGCGAGGGGCACGGCAAATGCCGCCCCGCCATCATCCCTTGGCTGCGGTTCAGCGCGGGGATGGGGCAGGGGCGGCATGGTCATTGCCTCGACGTGCGGGGATGTTACCCGGCGGAAAGGCTTACGCCGACAGACGCTTGCGGCCCTTGGCACGGCGGGCGTTCAGCACGCGGCGGCCGCCCTTGGTGGCCATGCGGGCGCGAAAGCCGTGGCGGCGCGCACGAACAAGGTTCGACGGTTGGAAAGTGCGCTTCATGGTCGGTCTCCGGGTCGGTCTTTTGCGGTTTCGATCAATTGTAATTGCGTATGGCGATGTGCAGGGGCAATAACCCCGCGCGATGCGCCGGTTGCAGGAAGTCCGCTGGATAATGCAGCCCAAAGCCCGCGTCAACTGCCGCCGGCAATCTTTCCGACTGCCTCTGGAAAGGGAACCAGCGAATGATCACATTCGTTTGATGTGCAAACCGGCCCCGCGAAAGCCGAAAACACGCAGGCGACGAGCAAGACGATCCGGACAAGATGCGATTGAACACCATTTCCGGCCGATTCGCTGCACTGACGATCATTTTCGTCGTGCTGGCCGAGTTGTTCATCCTGCTGCCGGCCTTGTCACGCTTTCGGCTGGACTTTCTGGAATCGCGTCTGGAGCGGGCGCAGATCGCATCGCTGGCGCTGCTGGCGACCGATGAATCGCTGACCAGCGACCTGGAATCGGAATTGTTGCAGAATGCCGGCGTGCTGAACGTTGTGCTTCGCCGCGATAACGTGCGCCAGCTGGTCCTGTCCTCGCCCATCCGCGATCAGGTCAGCGCGACCTACGATCTGCGCGAAGAAGGCGTCGTGCAGACGATCGACGATGCTCTGGTCACGCTGCTGGACGACAGGGACGAAACCGTGCGCGTCATCGGCTCTCCGGTCAATCAGGCGGGCCAGCTGATCGAGATCACCATGAAGACCGCCCCCCTGCGCGGCGCGATGATCGATTACGGGCTGCGGTTGCTGGTGCTGTCGGCGGCGTTTTCGATACTGACCGGGATCCTGCTCAACATCGCGGCTCAGCGGCTGATCCTGGTGCCGATCCGGCGCGTGATCAGCCATATGACCTCTTACGCGCTGGAACCCGACAACACGCGCCACATCATCACCCCCAACGCCCGCCTGGCCGAATTGCGTGACGCCGAAACGGCGCTGGAGGCGATGCAGAAGACCGTCACCTCGTCGCTGAAGCAGAAGGAGAGGATGGCGCAGCTTGGCGAGGCTGTGGCCAAGATCAGCCACGATCTGCGCAACATCCTGACGACGGCCCAGATCTTTGCCGACCGGCTGGAGGATAGCGCCGATCCCAAGGTTCGCCGCGCCGCGCCCAAGCTGGTGAACTCGATCTCTCGCGCAGTGAACCTGTGCGAAACGACCCTGGCCTTCGGCAAGGCGGAAGAGCCTGCGCCGTCCCTGTCGCGTTTCAACCTGACCCAGCTTGCCGCCGAGGTGATCGAGGCCGAGACGCTGGCGGGCGAAGCCGCGGGGCAGGTCGAATTCGTCACCGACATCGCGCCCAGCCTGACGATCCGCGCCGACCGCGATCAGCTTTACCGTGTGCTGGCGAACCTGTCGCGGAACGCGCGACAGGCGATCGAGGGCACCGGCAGCCCCGGCGCAATCGAGATCGGAGCGGGCGAGACCGATTCCGAATGGTGGATTCGCGTTGGCGATTCGGGCCCGGGTCTGCCCGAGAAGGCGCGCGAATACCTGTTCAAGCCTTTCAGCGGCAGTTCGCGGAAGGGCGGCACCGGACTGGGCCTGACCATCGCCGCCGATCTGATCCGCGGCCATGGGGGCCGGCTGGAACTGGTCCGCAGCGACGAAGAGGGCAGCGAATTCATGATCCACATTCCGCGCGACATGGCGATCTTGCCGGCGCGTGCGGGCGCCGCCGCGCGATAGGGAAAATGGCGTGGAAAATGCGCCGCACCCTCTTGCATCCGCTGGGAGGGGGGGGTAGACCACCGCCCTACGACGGACCCGTAGCTCAGCTGGATAGAGCACCAGACTACGAATCTGGGGGTCGGGCGTTCGAATCGCTCCGGGTCCGCCATTACAGCATCCAACCGTCCCAAGCCGGACTCACATGCCCATCTCTCGCAGGACGGCGGGCAGTGTCTGGGGCAGATCGTCGCCGATCAGTCCGGGGCCGAAGGCGCGAGCCGCCTTGGCATGCAGCAGGGTTCCCCAACCGGCGGCCTCCGGCGCAGGCAGGCCGCGCGCCAGCAGGCCGGCGATGATCCCGGCCAGCACGTCGCCCGCGCCGGCCGTTGCCAGCCAGGGAATGTCGAAGGCGGAGTGAATGATGACCCTGCCATGCGGGTTGGCGCCGTCACAGGACGGCGGCGCAGCGATCACCGTGTCGGGGCCTTTCAACAGCACAATCGCACCGCAGCGCGCGGCGGCCTCGCGCGCGGCGTCTATTCTGGAAAAGGCCGGGCCGCGCTCGGGCAGCGCCCCGAGACGGTCGGCCAGGTCGGGAAACAGCCGCGCGAATTCGCCTTCATGCGGTGTCAGCACGCAGCCTTGGTGCAGCGTCGCGCGCATGGCCGGCGCCCCCGCAATCGCCGTGATCGCGTCAGCATCGATCACGCAGGACCGGCGCGAAGCCAGAAGCGCCGGCAGCAAGACCCCCGCACGGTCCACCCCGCAGCCGGGACCGATCGCCACAGCACGGATCCGGGCGTCGCTCAGCATCCGCTCAAGATCGTCGGCGCTGTCCACACACCGCCGCATCAGCGCGTCGGGCGGTCCAACATGATCGCCCATCGCTGCCTCGGGCGGGCCGATCGTCACCAGACCGGCGCCCACGCGCAGGGCTGCCCGCGCCGTCAGTCGCGCAGCACCGCCCCTGCCGGCCGGACCCGCAAGGACCAGCGCGTGACCATGGACGAATTTATGCGCCGCCTGATCCGATCGTTTGGCCAGCCTTGCGATGCCGGACTCGCGCATCCGTGTCGGGCCGATCGGAGGCCATATCGCTGCAAGCGACGGCGGGACGGGCTTTTGGTCGCGCCAGCCTGAAAGCCCGATATCCGCGATCACCAGATCACCGCAGAGGACAGGGCCGAGGCCGATGAGATGGCCAGGCTTGGGGCTGTCGAAGGCCACGGTCAACGCGGCGCGGGGATCATCCGGGCTGCCCTTGCGCGGCCTGCCCAGCATCGCGCCGCTGTCCATGCACAGGCCGCTGGGGCAATCGACCGCGACCATCCGGTTCCCGAATCTGTCTGTCCCGAGGCCGGCCAGAACGTCTGCGATCGCGCCCTCGGGCGGGCGGGTCAGACCGGTGCCGAAGATCGCATCGACGCAGAGATCCTCGCCCTCGGCGCGCCGCAGGGATTGCCGGGTCAGGGGTTCGACAGGGCCGATCTGGCGCCAGCGTCGCTGCATCTCGGCGGCATCGGCGCCGCGCCGGCTGTCCACGCCCAGAACCCGTGCCCGCCAGCCCGCGCGGGCCAGATGACGGGCGATCACATAGCCGTCGCCACCATTGTTTCCGGGGCCGCACAGGACGGTGACCTGTCCCGGCCTGGGCCAGCGCAGGCGAATCTGGCCCGCTACCGCGGCGCCAGCCCGCTCCATCAGGGTCAGTCCCGAAACCCGGCCGCCGGACATGGCGGCGGATTCGATGGCGCGCATTTGGGCGGTGGTCAGGATTTCCGTGCCTGTCAGCATTGTGTCTGCCTGATATATTGCCATTATGCCTTAAAAACGGGCAATGAATCGCGGTCCGGTGGTTTGCGCCCCCGATCCCCGCCGCGCCGCATTTACCCGCGTGATGAAACCCGCCAATCAGACGTCAGGCAAGCCGCGAGGAAGGATCATTTGTGATGAAAAAGATCGAGGCGATCATCAAGCCGTTCAAGCTGGACGATGTGAAGGAGGCGCTGCAAGAGGTCGGCGTGCAGGGTCTTTCCGTCACCGAAGTCAAGGGTTTCGGTCGCCAGAAGGGGCATACCGAACTGTATCGCGGCGCGGAATACGTGGTCGATTTCCTGCCCAAGGTGAAGATCGAGATGGTGTTGCCCGACGATCAGGTCGAGGCCGCCGTGGATGCGATCGTGGGCGCCGCCCGGACCGAGAAGATCGGCGACGGCAAGATTTTCGTATCGCCTGTCGAGCAGGCAATCCGTATTCGCACTGGCGAAACCGGCGACGACGCAGTCTAAGAGAACCGGCAAGGTCAACACCACTTCCGCACCCGGCGCCCTGACACGCCGGGTCGCAATGACGCAGAAAGGGAAGAGATGAAAATCAAGGATGTCTTGCAATTGATGAAGGACGAAGACGTCGCCTATGTCGATGTCCGCTTCACCGATCCCAAGGGCAAGCTTCAACACGTGACGCTGGATGTCGATCTGGTCGACGAGGACTTCTTCGAGGAAGGCTTCATGTTCGACGGCAGCTCGATCGCGGGCTGGAAGTCGATCGATCAGTCCGACATGAAGCTGATCCCCGATCCGGCATCGTCCTATATCGATCCGTTCTATGCCGAAAAGACGCTCTGCGTTCACTGCAACGTCGTCGAGCCCGATACCGGCGAGGCCTACAGCCGTGATCCGCGCGGCACCGCCGTCAAGGCCGAGGCCTACCTGAAATCGTCCGGGATCGGCGACGCGGCCTATTTCGGCCCCGAGGCCGAGTTCTTCATCTTCGACGATGTGCGCTATTCCGTGACGCCGCAGAAGGTGGCCTTCCAGATCGATGCCGTCGATGCGGCGTGGAACACCGATACCGAATACGAGATGGGCAACCAGGCCCATCGCGCAGGTCACAAGGGCGGCTATTTCCCGGTCAACCCTGTCGATGCCGCTCAGGATATCCGCGGCGAGATGCTGTCCACGATGAAGCGGATGGGCATGAAGGTGGACAAGCACCACCACGAGGTCGCCAGCGCGCAGCACGAGCTGGGGCTGATCTTCGGATCGCTGACCGAACAGGCCGACAATATCCAGAAATACAAATACGTCATCCACAACGTCGCCGCCGCCTATGGCAAGTCGGTGACGTTCATGCCCAAGCCCATGAAGGGCGACAACGGCAGCGGGATGCACGTCAACATGTCGATCTGGAAAGAGGGCAAGCCGCTGTTCGCCGGCGACAAATACGCCGATCTCAGCCAGGAGGCGCTGTATTTCATCGGCGGCATCCTGAAGCACGCCAAGGCGCTGAACGCGCTGACGAATCCCGCGACCAACAGCTACAAGCGCCTGATCCCCGGCTTCGAGGCGCCGGTGCTGCGCGCCTATTCGGCCCGCAACCGGTCCGGCTGCGTGCGGATCCCGTGGACGGAATCGCCCAAGGCCAAGCGCGTCGAAGCCCGCTTCCCCGACCCGGCGGCGAATCCCTATCTGGCCTTTGCCGCGCTGCTGATGGCCGGTCTTGACGGGATCAAGAACAAGATCGATCCCGGCGCCGCCTCGGACAAGGATCTCTATGACCTGCCGCCCGAGGAACTGGCCGAGATCCCGACCGTTTGCGGCAGCCTGCGCGAAGCGCTGGAGGAACTTGAAAAGGACATGGACTTCCTGCTGGCGGGCGACGTGTTCACCCGCGACCAGCTTGAAGGCTATATCGCGCTGAAATGGGAAGAGGTCTATGCCTATGAGCATACCCCCCATCCGGTCGAGTATCAGATGTATTATTCGGTCTGATCGCCCCTGGACAGTGATCGGGAGAAGGGCGCCGCGAGGCGCCCTTTTTCGTCGGCCGGTTTCGCCGGCGCCAAGCCTGCGCTAAAGCGACAGGGATTGACGGTGAGGCAGGAGCGGCATGAGACAGGCCGGACAGATACGATGACACCGGCCGCGCGCATTGCCGCCGCCGCCGATATCCTGGACCGGATCCTCGCCGGCGATCCGGCCGAGGCGGCGCTGCTGCGCTGGTCGCGCGGCAGCCGCTTTGCCGGCTCGGGCGACCGCGCGGCCATCCGCGATCTGGTCTTTCATGCCCTGCGCTGCCGCAACAGCCTTGCCCATCGTAGCGGCGTGATGAGCGGGCGCGGCCTGATGATCGGCCTGCTGCGCGACGAGGGCCGCGATCCCTGCGCGCTGTTCACCGGCGAGGGTCACGCCCCGGCCCCGCTGACTGCCGAGGAAATGACCGACCATCCGGGCGATGCCATCGATCTTCCCGACTGGATCCTGCCGCGCTGGCGGGCGTCGCTGGGGCCGCGCGCCGATGACGAGGCCGCGGCCTTGCGCCTGCGGGCACCGGTCTGGTTGCGGGTGAACCCGTTGCGCGCCACTTTGCCCGAGGCCCTCGCAGCCCTGGCGGAGGACGAGATCGCGGCCGAATCCCACCTGCAACTGCCCTCTGCGCTGCGCGTCACGCGCAACGAGCGGCGTCTTTCCACCAGCCGCGCCTATCGCGACGGAGTGGTCGAGCTTCAGGATCTGTCGGTGCAACTGGCCTGTGCGACGGTTCCGGTTCGGGCGGGGCAGCGGATCCTCGATTACTGCGCCGGCGGCGGTGGCAAGGCGCTGGCCCTTGCCGGGCGTGCCGAGAACCTTCGGATCGCCGCCCACGACGCCGATCGCGCTCGGATGCGCGATCTGCCCGTCCGTGCGGCGCGGTCCGGCGCGAAGGTCCAGATCGTGCCGCGGCCATCGGGGGTCTTCGATCTGGTGGTGGCGGACGTGCCCTGTTCCGGTTCGGGAACATGGCGGCGCAGCCCGGACGCCCGATGGCGCTTGTCCGAACCCGATCTGCAAGCTCTTGTCGCGGCGCAGGCAAGGATCCTGGACGACGCCTCGGGCCATGTGGCGACCGGCGGACTGCTGGCCTACATGACCTGCTCGATGCTGGATGACGAAAATACCAGGCAGATCGCGGCCTTTCTGGCGCGCCGCCCGGATTTCGCCCTTCGCAGCGCGCATCGCTGGTCGCCCCTGTCCGCCAGCGACGGCTTTTTCCTGGCCCTGCTGGAGCGGTCGCGATGAAAAATGTCCACAGGCGCATTAACGCAATCTTAAGCTCGTCCGACCTATCCAGAACGAAACCGCGCAGAAGGGCGATTCGGATGGATCAGTTGGACCGGATGTTGGGATTGTCGCGCAACGCCATGGCTGCCTTGCCGCTGCTGTTGCTGCCGATGGCGATCGGCGCGCTGATTCTGGTGGTGATGCCGGGCAATCCCAGCGGCGCCGCGGCGATCGTGTTCTCGACCATCGCCGTGGCGTGGTATCTGCTGGGCGGCGCGATTTCGCTGGCGCATGGGTTTCAGGGCTACATGGCCCGGCGCGGGCTTTCGGCGCTGCGCCGCGAGGTGGCGTTGGCCGCGGAACCTGTCTGGGTCTGCGATGGCGAGGGTCAGGTTCTGTTTCAAAACGAGGCCAGTGAGGTCTTCGGCGATCTTCTGGGACGCAATATCGTGGCGCTGCTGGGGCAGATGCGCGCCGATGCCGAGGGCGATGCCGAGGATATGCTGGCCCGCGCGGGCAAGGGCGGATACGCCGAGCTGGCGCTTGATACCGGCGCCATGATCGCGCTGACCCGCTCCAGGGATGCGCCACTGCAATTGTGGTCTTTCCACATGCCTGGCGTGTCTCCGGTCGATGACGCGGCCATGGGCCATGCGCGGCCGGACGACGATTTCGACGCCCTGCCGGTCGCGCTGCTTCGGTTGTCGCCGGACGGTCTGATCCGGCGTGCCAATATCGCCGCACGAAAGCTGCTGGATGGCCGCCTGCCGTCCGAGACGCCGATCCAGCTTTCATCGCTGCTGGAAGGTCCGGGGCGGCCCATCGGCGACTGGCTGATCGACGCTCTGTCGGGGCGGCTTGACGGCCGTGCCGAGATGCTGCGGATGCGTGGTGCCGAAGGTCGCGCGGGCGAGCCTGCGCGCGATCGATACTTCCAGGTTGCCCTGGCCCCGGATCCCGTCGATCAGCCGGGTCTGATCGCGGTCTTGCATGACGCCAGCGCGCTGAAGACGCTGGAGGCGCAGTTCGTGCAGAGTCAGAAGATGCAGGCGATCGGGCAGCTTGCGGGTGGCGTCGCGCATGATTTCAACAATCTTCTGACGGCGATCCGGGGACATTGCGATCTGCTGATGTTGCGCCACGACAAGGGCGATCCGGAATTCGCGGATCTCGACCAGATCAGCCAGAATACCAACCGCGCGGCGGCGCTGGTCGGGCAGCTTCTGGCCTTCTCGCGCAAGCAGACCCTGAGGCTGGAGACGCTGGACCCGCGCGATACGCTGGCCGATCTGACGCATCTGCTGAACCGTCTGGTGGGTGAACGGGTCGGGCTGACGATCACCAACGATCCCGCACTGCGTCCGATCCGCGCGGACAAGCGGCAACTGGAACAGGTCATCATGAATCTGGTGGTCAACGCGCGCGATGCCATGCCGCAGGGCGGCGAGATCAACGTTCGCGCCGACAACGTCTCGCTGCACAAACCCTTGTCGCGTGACAGGGTCGATTTGCCGAAAGGCAGCTATGTCCGCATCCGCGTGTCCGACGAAGGCTGCGGCATGTCGCCGGAAGTGCTGGACAAGATCTTCGAGCCGTTCTTCACCACCAAGCGCACCGGAGAGGGTACCGGCCTGGGCCTGTCGACGGCCTATGGTATCGTCAAGCAGACCGGCGGCTATATCTTCTGCGACAGCGAGCCTGGGCGAGGCACCTGCTTTTCGCTGTATTTTCCGGCGCATGATGCCGCCGCCGAAAGTTCGCCCGCAGCCTTGCCCGAACCGGTATCGGGGCGTGAACACGCCCCCGACCATCCCGCCTCGGTCCTTCTGGTCGAGGACGAGGCCCCTGTCCGGGCCTTCGCGGTCCGCGCCCTGCGGCTGAAGGGCTATGAGGTTCACGAAGCCGACAGCGCCGAAAGCGCGCTTGAAATGCTGTCCGACAGCCGGCTGAAGATCGATGTCTTTGTCACCGACGTCGTGATGCCAGGCATGGATGGACCAAGCTGGGTCAGAACCGCGCTGAGGGACCGGCCGAAGACCAGGGTTGTGTTCATGTCCGGCTATACCGACGACATTTTCGGCGAAGGCAGCATGCCGGTCCCGAATTCAGCCTTTCTCGCCAAGCCCTTCACCCTGGCCGAATTGACCCAGACCGTCGCACGTCAATTGTCGGCGCCGCCGGGACCGACGCTGCATTGACCCGCCGGATCGGATCAGCAGACCGGCACGGAGCGGGGCGAAAAAAACGGCAAAGGCAGGCAAAAGCCGACGATCGGGGAATCCGGTAATGATTCGTTAACCGCTCGTCGCGCATCATCGGAGGCAGAATCGCCTCGGTTAACCAATTTCACTTGAAACGAGGTCCCGGATCGGGCATTCAGGCGTGAGAACAAGAAGTGAACAATTCGCGGCGGCCCGGCAGATTGCTACGCCCGGATGGCTGTGAAATACATGTGAGGACGACATGGCACAGGCGAGCATTTTCGACATGAACGACAAACGCGGCGCGGACAAGCAGAAGGCGCTGGACAGCGCGCTGGCTCAGATCGAGCGCCAGTTCGGCAAGGGCTCGATCATGAAACTGGGCGCCGACAATCCGGTGGCCGAGATCGAGTCAACCTCGACCGGATCGCTGGGGCTGGACATCGCGCTTGGAATCGGCGGTCTGCCCAAGGGGCGCATCGTCGAGATCTATGGACCCGAGAGCAGCGGCAAGACGACGCTGACCCTTCATGCGGTGGCCGAGGAACAGAAGAAGGGCGGCGTCTGTGCCTTTGTCGATGCAGAACACGCGCTGGATCCGCAATATGCCCGCAAGCTGGGCGTCAACCTGGAGGAGCTGCTGATCAGCCAGCCCGATACAGGCGAGCAGGCGCTGGAGATCGTCGATACTCTGGTCCGTTCCGGCGCGGTCAGCATGGTGGTGGTCGATTCCGTCGCCGCGCTGACACCCAAGGCCGAGATCGAGGGCGATATGGGCGACCATCAGGTTGGCGCGCAGGCCCGATTGATGAGCCAGGCGATGCGCAAGCTGACCGCCAGCATCGGCCGCAGCAATTGCATGGTCATCTTCATCAACCAGATCCGCATGAAGATCGGCGTGATGTTCGGCAGTCCCGAGACCACGTCGGGCGGGAACGCGCTGAAATTCTATGCGTCCGTGCGTCTGGACATTCGCCGCATCGGCTCGATCAAGGATCGCGACGAGGTGATCGGGAATACGACGCGGGTGAAGGTCGTCAAGAACAAGGTTGCCCCGCCCTTCCGGCAGGTCGAATTCGACATCCTGTATGGCGAGGGCATCAGCAAGGTCGGCGAACTGGTCGATCTGGGCGTCAAGGCCGGCGTGGTCGAGAAATCGGGCGCGTGGTATTCGCATGGCGACGAACGGATCGGCCAGGGACGCGAGAACGCCAAGCAATATCTGCGCGACAATCCCGATATCGCCTATGCGATCGAGGACAAGATCCGGGCCAGCCATGGTCTGGATTTCGGCGTCGCGGGCGGCGAGGACGAAAAGCTGACCGAGGATTGAAGCAACGGGCAGACCGACCATTCGACGCGCGCGGGGGGCAATCCTTCGCGCGTTTTCTTTTCCGGTCGGCGCCTTTCTCCGGCTGGGTATCAGCGCGCGGCGGGATCGCTGGACAGCGGGCACGGCGGACGATAGACCGAACGCCAGCTTTTGCGGCGCGGGGACGCCGCGATATTCCTGCGATGAAGGCCGCTCATGCCAAGTCTGAACGACATCCGATCAACGTTTCTGGGCTATTTCGAGAAAAACGGCCATCGCGTGGTCGAAAGCAGCCCCCTGGTGCCGCGCAACGATCCGACGCTGATGTTCACCAATTCCGGAATGGTTCAGTTCAAGAACCTGTTCACCGGACTGGAGACGCGGGACTACACCCGCGCGACGACGGCGCAGAAATGTGTCCGCGCCGGCGGCAAGCACAACGATCTGGACAATGTCGGCTATACCGCTCGGCACCACACCTTCTTTGAAATGCTGGGCAATTTCAGCTTTGGCGACTATTTCAAATCCGAGGCCATCGCCTTCGCCTGGGAATTGCTGACCCGGGATTTCGGGCTGTCCAGGGACAGGCTGCTGGTCACGGTCTATCATACCGATGACGAGGCCGCGAATATCTGGAAAAAGGTGGCCGGATTGCCGGACGACCGCATCATCCGCATCGCCACGGCCGATAATTTCTGGCAGATGGGTCCGACCGGTCCCTGCGGCCCCTGCACCGAAATCTTCTACGATCACGGCGATCACATCTGGGGCGGGCCGCCGGGTTCGGCCGAGGAAGACGGCGACCGCTTCATCGAGATCTGGAACCTTGTCTTCATGCAGAACGAGCAATTCGAGGACGGCTCGATGCGCGCGCTCGACATGCAATCCATCGACACCGGCATGGGACTGGAACGGATCGGTGCGCTCTTGCAAGGCAAGCACGACAATTATGACACCGATCTGATGCGCAGCCTGATCGAAGCCAGCGCCCATGCCACGAGCGTCGATCCGGACGGCTCGGGCAAGGTGCATCACCGGGTGATCGCGGATCATCTGCGTTCGACCGGCTTCCTGATCGCGGATGGGGTCATGCCCTCGAACGAGGGGCGCGGCTATGTGCTGCGGCGCATCATGCGGCGCGCGATGCGTCACGCGCACATGCTGGGTGCGCAGGATCCGGTGATGTATCGGCTGGTCCCGGCCCTGGTCGGGCAGATGGGCACGGCCTATCCGGAACTGACCCGCGCGCAGCCGCTGATCGAAGAGACCCTGCGCAGCGAGGAAACCCGGTTCCGGCAGACTCTGGACCGGGGATTGCGGCTGCTGGACGAGGAAGTGGCAAAGCTGCCGGAGGGCGCGAATCTGCCGGGCGAGGCGGCCTTCAAGCTGTATGATACCTATGGTTTCCCGCTGGATCTGACACAGGATGCCTTGCGTGAAAAAGGCCGCGCGGTCGACATCAGCGGCTTTGATGCCGCGATGGCCGAACAGAAGGCCAAGGCCCGCGCGGCCTGGGCGGGCAGCGGCGAGACGAAGGACGCAGCGATCTGGCATGATCTGGCCGAACGTCATGGCGCGACCGAATTTCTGGGCTATGACACCGACGAGGCGGAAGGTCAGATCCTGGCTCTGGTGGTGGAGGGGGCCGAGGCTTCGGAAGCGACCGAGGGCGCAGAGGTCCAGATCGTCGTGAACCAGTCGCCCTTCTATGCCGAATCGGGCGGTCAGGTTGGCGATACCGGTCTTGTCAGGACCGAGACAGGCGCCGCGCGGGTAACCGACACCAGGAAGGTCGCGGGCGTCTTCACGCATATGGCCCAGGTGACGCTGGGCACGATTGCAAAGGGTCAGGGTGCGCAATTGTCGGTCGATCGTGACCGGCGCGGCATGATCCGCGCCAACCATTCGGCCACGCATCTGCTGCACGAGGCATTGCGTCGGACCCTGGGCGCCCATGTCGCGCAGCGCGGCAGTCTGAACGCGCCTGACCGGCTGCGCTTCGATTTCAGCCACAACCATGCCGTCACGCCCGAGGAGGTCTCGAAGATCGAGGCGGAAGTGAATGATTTCATTCGGCAGAATTCCCCGGTCGAAACCCGGATCATGACCCCCGACGACGCTCGTGCCCTGGGCGCCCAGGCATTGTTCGGCGAGAAATATGGCGATGAGGTGCGGGTGGTCTCGATGGGTCGGCAGGGCAATTCCGGCAAGGGCACGGATGGCCAGACCTATTCGCTGGAACTTTGCGGAGGCACGCATGTCCTGCGCACGGGCGATATCGGCGCCTTCGCGCTGCTGGGCGATTCCGCTTCCAGCGCCGGAGTGCGGCGGATCGAGGCGCTGACAGGGCAGGCGGCGCTGGACCATCTGCGCGCGGCAGACCGGCAATTGGCCGAGATCGCGACACTGTTGAAAGCGCAGGCGGGCGATGTCGTGAACCGGGTGCGCGCCCTGGCCGATGAGCGCAAGGCACTGGCCAGCGAGGTCGCGCAGTTGAAGCGGCAGCTTGCCATGGGCGGCGGCGGGGCCACCGAAGCCAAGGAAATCGCCGGCGTGAAATTCATCGGCCGCAGGGTCGAGGGCGTCGGCGGCAAGGAGCTTGGGCCTCTGATCGACGAGATGAAAGCCAGGCTGGGCAGCGGCGCGGTGCTGGTCCTGTCGGAAGCCGACGGCAAGGCGACCGTGGCCGCCGGCGTGACGCCGGATCTGACCGACCGTCTCAGCGCCGTGTCCCTGGTGCAGGCCGCCACCGCCGCGCTTGGCGGCAAGGGCGGCGGCGGGCGGCCAGATCGCGCCCAGGGTGGCGCGCCGGGACTGGAGGCCGCCGAAAGCGCCTTTGCCGAAGTCGAGAAACTGATCGGGGCGACACTATGAGCGCGCTGTGGATCGCACATGTCCTCGTGACCGACCCCGAGGCCTATCGCCGCTATGCCGAGGCTGCCGGACCCGCGATCGCGTCGCATGGCGGCGTTTTTCTGGCGCGGGGCGGCCGCTACCGGCAATTCGAGGGGCAGGACCGGCCGCGCAACGTCGTGGCCCGCTTTCCCAGCTTCGAAGCGGCCGTGGCCTGCTACGAAAGCGCCGAATATCAAGCCGCGCTGGCCCATGCCAAGGATGCGTCCACGCGCGAACTGGTCATCGTCGAAGAGACGTCGCCCGCTGCCGATCCGGCATGATCCCTGAACCGCAGGGCTAAATCCGGTCAGGCTCGGTCCGCGGTGCGGGAGGTTCGGTCCCGGTCGGGTTTTCCTTGACAATCGGCTCGGCGTCGGCGGTGGCGGCCGGCACCGTTTCGGAAACCCGACGCGGGGGCTGCGGTGCCGCGGCCTCGGGCAGCGCCGGTGCCGGCTGGGGCTTGCGCACGGGCGCGGCGGCGACGGGATATTCGGGTTGCGGAATCTGCTGCCTTTCGGGTTCTGGCGTCTCGGTGGCGTCTGCCTTGCGGCGGAAAACCAAGAGGTTGTGATAGATCGTCGTCCGCCCCGTCAGGCCGCTGCGTTCGTCGCTGGGCAACACGTCGGCGCGGATATATTCCCAGCCATCCTTTGCCATCCGGTTCAGTTCCTGCGTCACTGCCAGCGCATAGCGGTCGGTCGGGGTCTTGACGTCCCTGGCTTTCTCGCCGCGCGTGGGGGCCGGAATGACGGTGTATTCGAAGGGCATCTGTCTGCGTCCTGAACCTTGCATCAACCAGAAGGTAGAGCAGATGCCGCATCGCTTGCCAAGGGCGGCGGGGTCATCTCCGACAGAGGAAGTGGCCGCCGTTTCAGCCTGCGCGACCCTCTGCCGCCGCAGCCGCTACAATTGCAGCTTTTTTGCGACCAGTTGGTTGACGGCGGCCGGATTTGCCTTGCCGCCGCTGGCCTTCAGCACCTGGCCCACGAACCAGCCCGCCAGTTTCGGATTGGCCCTGGCCTTTTCGACCTGGGCGGGATTGGCGGCGATGATCTGGTCCACGACGGCCTCGATCGCGCCTATGTCCGTGACCTGTTTCATGCCGCGCGCCTCGACGATCCCGGCCGGGTCGCCGCCCTCGGTCCAGATGATCTCGAACAATTCCTTGGCGATCTTGCCCGAAATCTCGCCCTTGCCGATCAGATCGATCACGCCGCCAAGCTGCGCCGCCGAGATGGGCGAGGTCTCGATCGTCAGGCCTTCCTTGTTCAGACGACCGAACAGCTCGTTGATCACCCAGTTCGCGGCCGCCTTGCCATCGCGGCCCTGCGCGACAGCCTCGAAATAATTGGCGTTCTCGACATCCGCGGTCAGCACCCCCGCATCATATTCCGACAGCCCCATCTCCTTGACAAAGCGGGCCTTCTTTTCATCGGGCAATTCGGGCATATCGCCTGCGATGGCATCGACCCATGCCTGTTCGATGTCCAGCGGCAACAGGTCGGGATCGGGAAAATAGCGGTAATCATGCGCCTCTTCCTTGCTGCGCATCGATCGCGTTTCGCCCCGGTCGGGATCGTAGAGGCGGGTTTCCTGCACGATGCTGCCGCCATCTTCCAAAATGGCGATCTGGCGGCGTGCCTCGTGATCGATCGCAGCCTGGATGAAGCGCAGCGAGTTCATGTTCTTGATCTCGCAGCGGGTGCCAAGATGACTGAAATCGCCGGTTTCCTGAAAGCGTTCGTAATCGCCGGGCTTGCAGACCGACACGTTCACGTCGGCGCGCAGGTTGCCGTTTTGCATGTTGCCATCGCATGTGCCCAGATAGCGCATGATCTGGCGCAGCTTGGCGACATAGGCGGAGGCTTCCTCGGGGCCGCGGATGTCGGGGCGGCTGACGATCTCCATCAGCGCGACACCGGTGCGGTTCAGATCGACGAAGGACATGTCGGGATCCATGTCGTGAATCGACTTGCCGGCGTCCTGTTCCATGTGAATACGCTCGATCCGCACGCGCCGCGCAATGCCCGGCCCCATGTCCACGATCACCTCGCCCTCGCCGACGATGGGGTGGTAAAGCTGGCTGATCTGATAGCCCTGCGGCAGATCGGGATAGAAGTAGTTCTTGCGGTCGAAGGCGCTGCGCAGATTGATCGCGGCTTTCAGGCCCAGCCCGGTGCGCACGGCCTGGGCCACGCAGAATTCGTTGATCACGGGCAACATCCCGGGCATGGCGGCATCGACGAAGGAGACGTTGGAATTCGGCTCGGCGCCGAATTCGGTCGATGCGCCGGAAAAAAGCTTGGCCTTGCTGGCGATCTGGGCGTGGACTTCCAGCCCGATGACCAGTTCCCAATCGCCCCTCGCCCCGGCGATGACCTTTGGTTGGGGGGCGGTGAAGCTCAGGTGGTCCAGCATCGGGATCCTCGTCGGCAAATGGCGTCTCGGCGGGTGTTCTAGGGCAGCAGAGGGCGCTTGTCACTGGGGGCCTGCGTCACGCCCGACGCGCGCACCCCGCCTGCCCTGCGACACGTCTTTGTGTGACAGGTCAAGAAGGCCGCCCCGGCATGGTCGATCGGCGGATTTTCGTCGCGCCGCGGGCGTGGCCGGGCGGGATTTCGCCGAAGGATTCCGCGATGCTTGCGGGAATTGCACGCATGGCTAATCCGGAAGCGACGAAACCTTCCAGAGAGGATCCCGATGCACGCTGCGCTTCTGCCCCTGGCCGCTCTTGCCTTGCTGAGCGCCTGTGCGACCACGACGAGCGACAAGGCCGAACGGGCGAAGCAGGCCGAGGCGCAGGCCCGGCAGATGTCGCTGGCGCAAAGGCCGCCGATGCGGTGGGGTCAGCGGTCGGGCGCGGATGCCTGGACCAGGGCGACGCTGACCGCTTTGGATCGCGAGGGGGTGAAGGTGCTGTCGCGCGTGCCCTCGGACATCGACGCCTTCTGCCCCAATTACGCCCAGCTTGGCGCGCCGGGCCGCAAGGCCTTCTGGGCGGGTCTGCTGTCGGCGGTGGCCAAGCATGAAAGCACCTATAACCCGAAAGCCAGTGGCGGCGGCGGCAAGTGGATCGGCCTGATGCAGATCGCGCCCGCGACCTGGCGCAATTACAATTGCGACGGCAATATCCGCAACGGGGCCGACAACATGTCCTGCGCCGTCCGGATCATGTCGCGACAGGTCGCGCGCGACAATGCGGTGGCCAATGACGGCAGCGGCTGGCGCGGCGTGGCGCGCGACTGGGCGCCGATGCGCAACCCCGAGAAGCGCGCCGATATAGCCGCCTGGACCAGCAGCCAGAGCTATTGCACGCCACGGGGATAGAAGCGGCGTTTCAGGTCGGCCTGCGCGGCGCTGCCGGGAAGACCGGTGCCAAGGACCGCCGATGGCGCCAAAGGCGATTGGAAAGAGAACGAGACGGAAGAAAGGTCGCTCCGGCTGCCGGCTCAGGGGGCTTGGCGGGAAACCGGAGCGCCTCGCTCTCTTGCGGTCATCGGCGCCTCCGCCTGTACCGCGATTCGCAGTCTTGTCCGCAATTGCTTAATTTGTCGTTAATCGCCCCTCGCCCTCTTTTCAAATACCTCGGGGGGTGAGGCCCCCTGGGGCCGAGGGGGGCAGCGCCCCCCTGCCGCCCGCCTATCGCAGGGCCGCAAGGATGCGCGCCCAGGATCGCGCGCCTTTGGCGAAGCTTTCGACGTCGTATTTCTCGTTCGGGGAATGGATCCGGTCATCGTCGCGGCCAAAGCCGATCAGCAGGGAATCCATGCCCAGAATATGCTTGAAATCACCTGCGACGGGAATCGAGCCGCCGGCGCCGATAAAGGCGGCCTCGCGCCCCCATTCCTCGCTCAGCGCGGATTTGGCGGCCGCGAAGGCGGGATCCGAGGTGTCCATGACGCTGGCCGGGCTGCCGCCGTGGTCGTGAAATTCCACCGTGCAGTCGGCTGGCAGGAAGCCGCGGACATGATTGCGAAAGGCCTCGCGCACCGCTGCGGGATCCTGCCGGCCGGTCAGGCGGAAGCTGACCTTGGCGCGGGCTTCGGCGGGCAACACGGTCTTGAAACCATCGCCGGCATAGCCTCCGGCAATGCCGTTGATCTCGGCGGTGGGCCGGTTCCAGACCATTTCCAGCGGGGTACGGCCCTTTTCCCCGATCGGCTGCGACAATCCGACACGGGACAGGAAATCCCGTGCGTCGAAATCAAGCGCCTGCCAGTCGCGGCGCAGCGTCTCGGGCAGATCGGCCACACCCTCGTAGAAGCCCGGCAGGGTGACGCGACCCTCCGCGTCCTTCAGCGCCGCCAGCGCGCGCGTCAGGATCATGATCGGGTTCGCGGCCAGCCCGCCGAAACTGCCCGAATGCAGGTCGCGATCGGCGGCTCGGATCACCACTTCCTCGCCGACCAGGCCGCGCAATTGCGTGGTGATGGCGGGGCGGCCATCCGCATAGAGCCCGGTGTCGCAGATCATCGCCAACGAGGCCGACAGGCGGTCCTTCTGCGCCAGTAGAAAGGGGCGCAGCGAGGGCGAACCGGATTCTTCCTCGCCCTCGAACAGCAGGATCAGATCGCCGGGCAGGGCGCCGTGAACCGCCTTCCAGGCGCGAAACGCCTCGACAAAGGTCATCAATTGGCCCTTGTCGTCGCTGGCGCCGCGGCCGCGAATGACGTCACCGGCATCGGTGGACTGGATTTCCGGCTCGAAAGGCGGACGGTCCCACAGGGCCAGGGGATCAACCGGCTGCACGTCGTAATGGCCATAGAACAGCAGCGGACGCGCCCCGCTGGGCGGCGAGGTCGCAATCACCATCGGATGGCCTTCGGTCGCCATCACGCTGGCCTCGAAGCCCAGCGAGGCAAGCTGTGCGCAAAGCCATTCCGCCGCGTCGCGCACGTCGCCCGCATGGGCCGGATCGGTCGAGATCGAGGGGATTCGCAGAAAGTCCAGCAGCCGCTGCAAGGCCGGCTCAAGCCCCCGGTCCAGCTCTGCCAGAACCGCCTCCAGCCTGTCATCCTGCGCCATGTGGTCGTCCTTTCCCGGTGGTGTTTGCAGCTTCCGCGCCCTGTTCCTTGGTCGTGTCACGGCGATTTTGGTCTGTTCTTGCCGGAATTTGACGTGTATCAACTTGGGGCCGCGCGTGATCTGACAATGATCGCACCCAGCCAGCTACGCAAGGGAACGCCCGCACATGGACTATGACGCCGCCCTGGATCAGGCCATCGCACGTTTGCACGACGAGGGCCGCTATCGCACATTCATCGATATCGAACGATCGAAGGGGCAGTTTCCCCTGGCCGTCTGGACCCGTCCCGATGGCAGGAAACAGGACATCACCGTCTGGTGCGGTAACGATTATCTGGGCATGGGCCAGCATCCCGCGGTCCTGGGCGCGATGCACGAGGCGCTGGATGCGGTCGGCGCCGGGTCGGGCGGAACGCGCAATATCAGCGGCACCACCGTCTATCACAAGCGGCTGGAGGCCGAACTGGCCGACCTGCACCGCAAAGAGGCAGCATTGGTGTTCACCAGCGCCTACATCGCCAATGACGCCACGCTTTCGACCCTGCCAAAGCTGTTTCCGGGCCTGATCATCTATTCCGACGCGCTGAACCACGCCTCGCTGATCGAGGGGATCCGGCGCAATGGCGGCGCCAAGCGGATCTTTCGCCACAATGACGTGGCGCATCTGCGCGAACTGATCGAAGCGGACGATCCGGCCGCGCCCAAGCTGATCGCCTTCGAATCGATCTATTCCATGGATGGCGATTTCGGACCGATCGAGGCGATCTGCGATCTGGCCCGTGAATTCGGCGCGCTGACCTATCTGGACGAGGTTCACGCGGTCGGCATGTACGGGCCGCGCGGCGGCGGTGTGGCGGAACGCGACGGGCTGGCGGGGCGTATCGACATCATCAACGGCACGCTGGGCAAGGCCTTTGGCGTGTTCGGCGGCTATATCGCGGCCAGCGCCACCATGTGCGACGCGATCCGATCCTACGCGCCGGGCTTCATCTTCACCACCTCGCTGCCGCCCGCGGTGGCCGCCGGGGCAGCCGCCTCGATCCGGCTGCTGAAGACGGCCGAAGGGCAGACGCTGCGCGATGCCCAGCAATTGCACGCGAAGATCCTGAAAATGCGGCTGCAATCGCTGGGGATGCCCATCATCGATCATGGCAGCCATATCGTGCCGGTCCATGTCGGGCACCCGGTCCACTGCAAGCAATTGTCCGATATGTTGCTGCGCGATTACGGCATCTACGTGCAACCGATCAACTTTCCCACGGTGCCGCGCGGCACCGAGCGCCTGCGGTTCACGCCCTCGCCAGTGCACGATCCTGGACGAATTGATCAGCTGGTGCGGGCGATGGATGCACTTTGGTCGCATTGTGCGTTGAATCGCGCCGAAATGAGCGCGTGACACAATCGACGGGTGAACTGCTCTCGCGTCCGTGATAACCTTGGTTTAAACAAGGCAGGATATCGTTCCGATTCGGGCGATACGGTCAGCGGGCAAAGAGGCAGGCAGGAATGAGCAGGCTGCGGGCTGAAATCCCGGCAGAGGAGTTGATGCAGGTGGAGGAAGTGGACCATTTCCTCGATGACGACACACGTCTCGGCGACATCATGCGCGGCGAGCGGGCGACGCTGGGCAAATCGCTGCTGGATGTGCAGCGCGAATTGCGGATCCGGGCCTCCTATGTCGCCGCGATCGAGAATTGCGACATCACGGCTTTCGATACGCCCAGCTTCATCTCGGGCTATGTGCGATCCTATTCGCGGTATCTGGGCATGGACCCGGACTGGACCTTCCGCCGCTTCTGTCTTGAATCGGGCTTCCAGCCGACGCATGGCATGGCGCCCTCGGCCTCGGGGCCGAAACCTGGGCGCAGGCCGTCGGAACCGGCCGAGGCGCTGGCCAATCCTCATGCCTTGTTCCTTCCTCAGCGCGAAAGCTTCTGGACGCAGATCGAACCCCGGGCGATGGGCTCGGTCCTGGTGCTGATCGCGATCATGGGCGGGCTGGCCTATGGCGGCTGGGCCGTGCTGCAAGAGGTGCAGCGGGTGACGCTGACGCCGGGCGAAACCACCCCAGGCGTGGTGACGGAACTGGATCCGGCTGCCGGTGCCGGAATGTCGGTGCCGTTGCTCGAAAGTGGCGATACCGCTGAAATCGCGCAGAATCTGCCGCAGCCCGAGGGACTTGACCGGATCTACCGGCCGCAGATTCTGGAGGCGCCGGTGCTGACTTCTCGCGACGGCCCGATCGCGGCCATCGATCCGGGGCTTGCACGGCAAACGGCGACGGCGCAAGGCGGCGACATGACGGCCGGTTCCGCCGAAGGGGCGGACGCGATCCAGCGTGCGCTGGCCTCGGCCGGGGCGGGCGAGGCGGTGGAATACGGACCGCAGATGCCGGAAAGCCAGCACTCGGTCACGATGGCGGCGGATGCGCCCGAGCTTCAGTTGCTGGCCGCCCGGCCCGCCTGGGTGCGGGTCACCACCTCGGACGGGACGGTGCTGCTGGAAAAGATCATGGATGCCGGCGAACGCTTCAGCCTGCCCAAGCTGGAAGAACCGCCGGTGCTGCGCACGGGCAATTCGGGCGCCATCTATTTCGCGGTGAACGGCAAGACCTACGGTCCCGCGGCGCCGGGGCCTCAGGTGGTCAAGAATATCCGTTTGTCACCTGATGCGCTGACCGGAACATTTGCGCTGGCCGATCTGAACGCCGATCCCGAACTGGCGCAGATGGTGGCGCTGGCCCAGGCCGCGCCGGTAAATGGCGAGGCGCAGGCGACCGAGTAGCGCGGCCCGGATCGCCGAGGCGCGGGCATCGGGGAGGCCGCGCCCATGATGGCCGGGTGATGAACCGGCCGTCGGGGTCAGTTGCCCCAGACCCGCGCCAGCAGGGAAATCCAGTTTTCACCGGCGATCTTGCGAATCAAGGCGTCGCCATAGCCATGCGCCTCCATCGCGCGGATCAGGGCGGGCAGGGCGGCCGCGTCGGCCAGTTCCTCGGGCATCAGCGCACCGTCGAAATCCGAACCCAGGCCGACTCCGTCCTCGCCCAGGACCGCCAGCAGGCGATCGAGATGGCGCAGGATCGTGTCAAAGCCCTTTAACGGCAGCCGCTTGCCGTCCTCGCGCAGAAAGCTGGAGGCATAGTTCAGCCCGACCAGCCCGCCGCTGTCGCGGATGACCTGCAACTGGCGGTCGGTCAGGTTGCGGGCCGAGGGGCAGATAGCATGCACGCAGCTGTGGCTGGCTACCAGCGGCGCGTCGGACAGGCGTGCCACATCATCGAACCCGGCCTCGTTCAGATGCGACAGATCCAGCATGATCCGCAAGACGTTGCATTCGCGGACCAGATCGCGCCCCTGCGGTGTCAGTCCCGCGCCGATATCGGGGCCGGCCGGATAGGCAAAGGGCACGCCTTCACCGTAGGCCGTGGGCCGCGACCAGACCGGTCCCAGCGATCGCAGTCCCGCCGCGTGCCACAGATGCAGCGCATCCATGTCGCGGATCGCTTCGGCCCCCTCCATGTGCATGACCGCGGCGAAGCGATTTTCGGCGATCGCGCGGCGCAGACCGGTGGCGCTGGTCACGACCTCCAGCGTGCCGGTGCGTTCCAGCATCTTCAGTGCCGCCGCCTGCCGGAAGGCGAATGGCAGGGCGCTGTCATGCGCGATCTCGTCGGGCAGCGGCAGGTGAAAGGGCGGATCCTGCATCAGCGCGATGGATTCGACATCATTGGGATTGGCGGGCGAAGGCACCCAGAGAGCGAAAAATCCGCCGACCAGCCCGCCCGCCCTGGCGCGCGGCAGATCCAGATGGCCGGTCCCGTCGCCTTCCAGCCAGATCCGCGCCCCGTCCTCGCCCGCCGCGACGACGCGCTGGATGAAATCGTTGTGACCATCGAACACCGGGATCATGCAATGCCTCCTTTGCCGCCCGCGCCGACCATGCACCCTGGCGCGAGCGCCGGCAATGCCGCGCAGTTGCCACTTTGCGTGCTGCGGATTTCCCCCTAGGCTGGGCGCCGGGATGCGTCAGCAGAGGAGGGGCCAGCCATGCCCGATATCAGGACCGAATTCGACGGCCAGACCGTGATCACCACCTTCGAGGTGACGCCCGGCAGCGCGCAGGACGTGCTTGAGATGCTGACCGCCGCCTGGGATCAGGTGATCCGCCGGCAACCCGGCTTCATCGCCGGCGCGGTTCACCTGAACGACGCGCAGACCCGGATCGCCACCTATTCGCAGTGGCGCGACCGCAAGGATTATCAGGCGATGCTGCGTAGCGACGAGATGCGTCGCCGCAACCGCGAGATCCATGCGATGTGCAAAAGCTTCGAGCCGGTGATGTACGAGGTTCAGGCAGTTTTCGGCGATTGATGTCGCGGCCCGCAAGATAGCCCGTGCAATCGCTGAACCGGCCCGATACGTTTTGGAAAGCGCGTGACGAGGAGGCAGCGATGGCAGGCAGGATCATCACCGTCGCCCAGCAGAAGGGCGGCTCGGGGAAAACCACCCTGGCGATCAATCTGGCCGTGTGCCTGCATCAGCGCGGCCATTCCGTCGCCCTGGTCGATACCGATCCGCAAGGCAGCATGGGCCGCTGGTTCATCGAGCGGCTTCAGGCGCAGGGCGAGGACGAGGCCATGGATTTCTCGACCTCATCGGCCTGGGGGGCCAGCTACGAATCCGAGAAGCTGAAGAAGCGTTTCGATTACGTGATCGTGGACACGCCGCCCAAGATCGACAGTGACCTGCGCCCCGCGCTTCGGGTCGCCGATCTGGTTCTGGTTCCGGTCGCCACCAGCCATGTCGATCTGTGGGCGACCGAGGGTGTGCTGGATCTGGCGCGGCGCGAGAAATCGCCGGTTCTGGTGGTGCTGAACCGGGTCCGGCCGCATACGCGCCTGTCGGTCGAGGTGGCCCGGAAGGCGGCCGATCTGGGCGCCGATGTGGCCGGCACGCAGGTCGCCAACCGCGTCGCCTATGCCGAGACGCTGGGCCAGGGCCTCGGCGTTGCCGAACGCGCCCGAAACGGCGTGGCGCGCGACGAGATGGCCGCGCTGACGGACGAGGTTCTGGCCGCTTTCGGCTGAGAATTGCGCCGGCGGTCACACTGGCAGGATGGCGGGTCCATCCGGCGTCTCGATGCGACGCGCGGTGATGCCGAAGGCCCGGTTCAGCAGCGCGTCGTCCAGCACCCGGTCGGGCGGGCCGTCGGCCAGGATGCGGCCCTCGGCCAGAAGGACCAGCCTGCTGCAGAAGCGGGCGGCAAGGCCCAGATCGTGAATCGAGGTCAGGATGCCCCGGCCCCCGGACGCCAGATCGCGGAACAGGCGCAGGCAGGCCAGTTGCTGTGCCGGATCGAGACCGGCGATGGGTTCGTCCGCAATCAGAAGGGGGGTGTCCTGGGCCAGCGCCCGCGCGACCAGGACGCGGTTCTGTTCCCCCCCGGACAGGCGCAGCGCGGTGCGTTTGCGGAACGGTGCAAGGCCCATGCGCGCGATGGCGGCCTCGATGGCGTCGCGGTCGGCGGCGCTGCGGCCGCCGCCGGGCCAGGGAATGCGCCCAAGCGCGATCAGATCCTCGACGCTGACGGGCCAGGCGATTTCGCGCGATTGGGGCAGAAAGGCGGCCGCGCGGGCCCGATCGCGCGCCGTCATCGAGGCCAGCGAGGACGCGCCGCTGAAGGGGATCAGATCCAGCGCGGCCTCCATCAGCGTGGATTTTCCGGCACCGTTGGGGCCGATCAGCCCGACCACCTCGCCCTCTTGCAAGGTCAGGTCGATGCCGCGCAGCACCGGGCGATTGCGACGGGTGACGGCAAGGTTCGCAAGCGCCAGCAGCATCAGACGCGCCCCCCGCTGCGGGTTTTCCAGATCAGGTGCAGGAACAGCGGCGCACCGACGATGGCGGTCAGGACGCCCAGTTTCAGATCGCGTTCGGGCAGGATCAGACGCACCGCGACATCGGCCGCCAGCAGCAGGATCGCCCCGCCAAGCGCCGAGGCCGCCAGCAGGACCGAGGGGCGCGCGCCGACCCAGGGCCGCATGACGTGGGGAACGACAAGGCCGACGAAACCGATCGCGCCCGCCACCGCCGTGGCCGGACCGACGATCAGCGCGACGCCCGCGATCATCCGCCAGCGCAGCCACGGAGGCGAGACGCCCATCGCCGCCGCCGCGCCTTCGCCAAGGGTCAGCGCATCCAGCGGCCGCCCCGCCGACAGGATCAGCGCCGCGCCCAGCAGCATGGGCGGCAGGACCAGCCAGACATGCACCATCGAGCGATCGGCCAGCGATCCCATCAGCCAGAACACGATCTCGTTGGCGGCGTAGGGATTGGGCGACAGGTTCAAAACCAGCGCCGTGCCCGCCCCCGCCAGCGCCGAGATGGCGACGCCGGCAAGGATCAGCGTCACCGAACCTCCGCGCGGCCCGGCCAGCGCCACCAGCAGGCCGACGCCCATGGCCGCTCCGGCCAGCGCCACCAGCGGCAGCGCCAGCGGGGCAGATAGCGACAGCCCGGTCTGGATCGCGATCACCGCGCCAAGTGCCGCCATGCCCGACACGCCGATCAACCCCGGCTCGGCCAGCGGGTTGCGCAGATAGCCTTGCAGGGCCGCGCCCGTCAGCCCGAGTCCGCTGCCGATCAGCAGCCCCAGCATGGCCCGCGGCAGGCGGATTTCGCGCATCACGATGGGCGCCGGGCCTTCGCCGCCGAACATCAGCGCCGACAGGCCGCGCCACGCGCCCAGCCCCGCCGGACCGGTCAGCAGCGAAACCAGGAAAAGCGCGGTGGCGAGAACAGCGAGGATGACGAAAAGAGGCTTCATTCCAACCCTTCGACGGCGCGCAGGATGAAAGGCGTGCCACAGACCCAGTCGCGATCGGTGACATCGGCTCTGCGATCCGTCGCCTCGGACAGCGCGGGATGGTCCAGGATGGCCTCGCTTCGTGATCTTCCCGGCCATCGCGCGCCCGTGATGAGGCGGTCGGGCTGCGACATGACCAACAACTCCAGCGGCAGCGGCGCGGTATTCTCGATGCCGTAATCGCTGGCGATGTTGCGATACCCCGCTGCGTCCAGGATCTCGCCCGCCAGCGTGCCGCGACCCGAGGTGAAGCCATTCGCATAATACAGGGCGGCGCGGTCGCGGCCCGGAGCACGGCGCAGCGCGGCGAGGCGGGCGTCGAAATCCGCGATCACGGTTCGGGCGCGGGATTCGCGTCCCAGCAGCGCGCCGATCCCGGCGATCTCGTCGCGAATGGCGGCGATGCTTTCGGCGGGGTCGCGGACCTCGACCCGGATTCCCAGCCGGCGCAGCATGGAGACCGTCGCCGAGGATGCGAACTGGCCCGCGATGACCAGGTCCGGGCGCATCAGATAGATTTCCTCGGCCCGGCCATAATTCACGTCATAGGCCTGCGCCGCGTCCGCCATCGGCGACATGCGCGGATCCTGCGCCAGATCGCTGACCGAAATCAGCTGGCCCGGCGCGGCCAGCAACATCGCAACCTGGTCGGTGCACAGATTCATCGATACCACCCGCCGCGGCGCTGCCACGGCGGGCAGAGCCGCAACCAGAAGCGCCGCAGCCGCGCATATCAGGTCAGAAATCCGCACGCAGCCCAACATAGACGGCCCGGTCGGACGTGCCATAGCCCTGGTTCTGCTGATATTCGCGGTCGAGCACATTCTCGACCCGCAGATAGACGTCGGCACCATTCGGCAGCGGATGGCTGGCGGTCAGATCCAGCGTCGCGAAGCTGGCCATGTCGCGCGGGCGATCGGCCTCGACATGCAGGGACATTCCGGCCCTGGTGCCGGCGGCGACTTCGGTCTCGGCGCCAAGGTTCAGAACGTGGCGGGGTGCCTCGGCCCAATCTGTCGTGGCAGCGTTGTCGGTATAGGTATAGGAACCCCGAATCGCGGTGGCCGCGCCGATGGCCCAGCGACCATCCAGTTCGATCCCGCGCCGACGCGACTGGCCCTGGACCTGTGCATAGCAACCGAAAAGCTGGCCGCATGCTGTGGCATCGGCATCGAAGCCGATCAGGTTCTCGGCCTGAAGCCAAAAGGCGGTGGCGCGCAGATAGCTGTCATCGCCCCAGCGTTTCTCGACCCCGATCTCGGCGGTGCGGCTTTCCTCTCGATCCAGCCCGGCATCGCCGTAGGGGCCGAACAACTCATAGAGCGAGGGCGCACGAAAGCCGGTTCCGATGGCGGCGCGGACCAGCAGGTCCGGCCGTGCCCGCCAGACGGCCGAGACCCGGCCCGAGGTGAAGCCGCCAAAGCGCGAATGATCGTCACGACGCAGCGAGGCGCTGAGATCGATATCGCTGCCGATCGGGGCGTCAACTTCGGCAAAGACCCCGCTGATGCGGCTGTCGCCCATGCCATCGGCCTTCTCTTTCTCGGTATCGGCGCCAAGGATCGCGCGTGCGCCGGTCGTGCCCAGGTCGGTCGCGCCCTGCCATGACACCTTGGTGCGGGACCCGATGAAGGGCGTTTCGACGCCGTTCGACCAGCTTCTCCGGTCGATCCGATAGCGGGTCAGGGCAAGGCTTTGATCGATGGATCCGGTCGTGACCTCGGCGAAGGCGCGCAGGCCGTAGGATTTGCGGGTGGTGTATTCGTCGCCCGGCGTGCCGGTCATGTCGCCGCCGAATTCGTCGAATTCGGCGCGGCTCTTGTCCCAGAAGCCGTTGATGCCGACCTTGCCGCCATTTTGCAGCTCTCGCGCGGCATAGAAGGACAGGCGCGATGCGTTGTAGCTGTCGGTCTCGAAGTTGCCGTCGTTTTCGTCGCGGGCGGAAAATCCCTGGCTGGTCACGCGGCTGGCGGTGAAGGCCAGGTCCGTGCCGTCACGGCGCAGAGCCGCGCCGTAGCTTGCGGCGAAGGTCTGGTATTGGCCGGCCTCGATGGCGAAATTCTGGCGCAATCCGTCCTCGGTCGGGCGCAGGGTGTCGATCGACAACACGCCGGCGATGGCGCGCGATCCGTAAAGCGCCGATTGCGTGCCGCGCAGCAATTCGATCCGGCCGACGCCGGCCGTGATCAGTCCGCCGATATCGAAATAGGGCTGGCCCGCCGCCGGGTCCGAAACGTCGATTCCGTCGATCAGGACCGGCGTATATTCGGGCGGTGCGCCGCGCACCTGAAGCGCGCCGGTCGTGCCCAGCGGCCCGGACTGGCGGATCGCCACGCCGGGCAGTTCGGCGATGCTGTCGGCGATCGGCTGGGCGGTGCGATCGGCCAGCGCGGCCGCACCGATTACCGAAACCGAACTGCCAGAGCGACCGATTTCGGTCTGCTCGCGATTGGCGGTCAGGGTGATTTCCGGCAATACATACGGCGTCTGCTGGCCAAGGGCGGGGGGGGCGGCGGCGATTGCGGCCAGGATGGCTAGGCGTTTCATGATGTCCCTTCCGGGTCGCCCGGACGGATGCCGGGGCGGGATGCGGTCTGTCCGGAAGGGCTTTCCGGACGGCGAACATCACCACAACGGACGATCCGTCAAGCACATGCGCCCCGCATGTCCTTGGGGTGATCGCCTGGGCAGGTCTCCTGGCTTGCGGGTCAAGGCTTGGCCGGGCCTTCCCATCCGCGAATTCGGCGGACAGTGGCATTCTCCGGCCTCGCTCTCCGCTGACAGTTGCGGGGGCAGCCGCGGAATTGCACCGCGTTCCCTTTTCACCGGGCGCGAACCCGGAACCGAGGCAGCCCGGGGCATAGCCGATCGGGCCGTCGCGGCGCAAGGAATTTCGCCTCAGGCGGGCAGCGAGGCGACCCACTCGGGCACGATCCGCGAGGCCGGGCCCAGAATCTGGCGGTCGAAGTCCGGAGCATTGGCGCCGGCTTCCAGGTTGAGGGCGACGCATTCCGCGCCCATCCGGGCGGCGTGCCGGGCGAAACCGGCGGCCGGATAGACATTTCCCGACGTTCCGATGGCTGCGAAAAGGTCGCTATGCGCCAAAGCCTGCCAGATCCGCTGCATGTGACAGGGGATCTCGCCGAACCAGACGATGTCGGGTCGGGTCCGCCTTGCCCCGCAGCCGGGGCAGCCGTCCTCGGATGTCATCGTCATCGGCGCATCCCAGCACGCCCCGCAGGCGGCACAGCGCGCGCGGCTCAGGCGGCCATGCATGTGGATCACATCGGCGCAGCCGCCGCGTTCGTGAAGATCTTCCACATTCTGCGTCACCAATGTCACGTCATGGTTCCGCGACAGCCGGGCCAGGGCCCGATGGGCAGCATTGGGCTGCGCGCCGGCTGCCTTCTGCCGTCGTTCATTGTAGAAGCGATGGACCAGCGCCGGGTCGCGGGCAAAACCCCCCGGTGTCGCCACATCCTCGATCCGGTGCCGTTCCCACAATCCCGTGCCGGCGCGGAAGGTGGCCAGGCCGCTTTCAGCGGAAATGCCCGCGCCGGTCAGGACCGTGATCCGCATGCGTCAGCGGCAAAGGGCCTCGGCCCTGCCGGCGAAACGCTTGTAGCGCGCCCAGAACGCGTTGTCGGCATCGCGTTTCGACATCCGCACGGCCTGCGCCTGATTCGGATCGCGGAAGAACGCGGCCGCGCGGCGCTGGTCTGAACGCGACAGGGTCTGGTCCGCGACCTGCTGGATGCAGCCGCAAAGCGGCGCGTTGCCGCGGGCGCGGTCGGATCGCACACAGGCGGTGTCGATAGGGCCGGACATGGCAAGCGGCGCTGTCATCATCACGGCGGATGCCGCGATCGCGATGCGGTTGAGCATGGAACTGTCTCCTCGGTTTCCTGATCCTCATGAAAGCGGGCATGGCCGGTTTTTCCCGATCTGGAATGCCCTTTCTGCACCACCAGACATAGCAAAAAGCTCATTCGGGCTCAATCACCGGGACGTGAGGAATTGTTGCGCTGACAGCGCGGCCTCATCAATATCTTGTGTCGTGGTCCCGATCCGGAGCGACCGGACAATTCGCTGCGGTTTGACTTTGCGCGCGCTGCATGGTTCCGCTGCGCTGCCGGACGGAGGATGACATGATCGAGGCAATCGGGCTGGATGCGGATGATACGCTATGGGAGAACGAGACCTTCTTTCGCGTCACCGAGGCCGAATTCGCATCGCTTCTGGCGGATCATGCCGAGATCGACGACATCGCGGGCAGGCTCTATGAGGTCGAATGCGCGAATCTTGAACGATACGGTTTCGGCATCAAGGGCTTCGTGCTGTCGATGGTGCAGACCGCGATCGAACTGACCGACGGGCGGATCGACGGCCAGGCCATCGGTCGCATCCTTGAACTGGGACGGGACATGCTGGCCCATCCGGTCGAGCTGATCGAGGGAGTCGAGGCTGCGCTGGACGCGCTGTCGGGGCGGCGCCTGGTGCTGATCACCAAGGGGGATCTGATCGATCAGGAACGCAAGATCGCCGCCTCGGGCCTTGCCGGACGTTTCGCGGCGATCGAGATTCTGGCCGAAAAGACGCCCGCGGCCTATGCCCGCGTCCTGGACCGTCTCGGCATCGCCTCGGGCGGTTTCGTGATGGCGGGCAATTCGATGAAAAGCGATGTCCTGCCGGTGATTTCACTGGGCGGACATGGCGTCTTCATTCCACACCAGATGACCTGGGCCGCCGAACATGCCGACCCGGGCCCGGATCCGCGCCTGCATCATCTGGACAGGATCGCGGATCTGCCTGACCTGATCACGCAGATCGAGGCGGTGCCATGAGCGTCAATGCCCGGGCGGCCCTGCTGATGACGCTGGCGATGGCGGGCTTTGCCTTCGAGGACGCGCTGCTGAAATTCCTGTCCTCGGATCTGTCGATCGGACAGCTTCTGCTGCTGCTGGGCTTTGGCGGCATGGTCGCCTTCGGCGCCTGGGTTGCCCTGGGCCCCGAGGGACTGCGCTGGCGCGATCTGTTCCATCCCGGCGTATTGCTGCGCAATCTTTGCGAGGCGATCTGCGGCGTCTTCTTCCTGACCGCCATTTCGATCGGCGATCTGGCCATCGCCTCGGCCATCCTGCAGGCGCTGCCTTTGCTGATGACGCTGGGCGCGGCGCTGATCCTGGGCGAAAAAGTCGGTTGGCGCCGCTGGGCTTCCATCGGTGCGGGGTTCCTGGGCGTGCTGATGATCGTGCGGCCGGGAACGGATGCGTTTCAGCCGGGATCGGTGCTGGCCCTGGTCGCGGTGCTGTTTCTTGCGGTGCGCGATCTGGTCACGCGACGGCTGCCTGCCTCCATCGGGTCGGGGCTGCTGACGGCCTCGGCCTTCGGGTCGATGTCGCTGGCCGGGGCCGCGCTGGTCGTCGTCGGAGGACAGCCGCTGATCGCGCCCGACCCCGCACAATGGGGCCTGATGGCGGCCTCGCTGATCTTCGGGCTGTTCGGCTATCTGACCATGGTGATCGCGACCCGGATCGGAGAGATCGGCGCGATCGCACCCTTCCGCTATTCCCGGCTGGTCTTCGCCATCATCCTGGGATTGCTGGTCTTTGCCGAACGCCCCGATGGCTGGATGCTGACGGGGGCTGCCATTATTGCCGTCGCGGGCGGCTATACGATGTGGCGCGAGGCGCGGCTGAATCGCGCCGCGCGCCGGATCCCCGCCGGCAGCGTCGCGCGGCCAGGCTGAAAGACGGGAAACCGGGGCGGCGGCAGCCTCGCCAGCGGCCTTGCGAAATCCTCTTTTCGCGGGCATGACGCCCCTGTATAGCCGCGCCATGACCAAGCTGTCCCTGATCCGCAATTTCTCGATCGTGGCCCATATCGACCACGGCAAATCCACGCTGGCCGACCGGCTGATCCAGCTGACCGGCACCGTCGCCGAACGCGACATGAAGGCCCAGATGCTGGACGCCATGGATATCGAGCGCGAACGCGGCATCACCATCAAGGCCAATACGGTCCGCATCGCCTATCCGGCGCAGGACGGCCAGACCTATATCCTGAACCTGATCGACACGCCGGGCCATGTCGATTTCGCCTACGAGGTCAGCCGGTCCATGCGCGCCGTCGAAGGATCGCTGCTGGTCGTGGACGCGACCCAGGGGGTCGAGGCGCAGACATTGGCCAATGTCTATCAGGCCATCGACGCCGATCACGAGATCGTCCCGGTCCTGAACAAGATCGACCTGCCCGCCGCCGAGCCCGATCGCGTCAAGGCGCAGATCGAGGACGTGATCGGCATCGACGCCAGCCAGGCGATCCTGATCAGCGCCAAGACCGGCCTCGGCATCCCTGATGTGCTGGAGGCGATCGTGCAGCGCCTGCCCGCGCCGACGGGAGATGCCGACGCGGCCTTGAAGGCGATGCTGGTCGATTCCTGGTATGACAGCTATCTGGGCGTCGTCGTGATGATCCGGGTCATGGACGGCACCATCCGCAAGGGCGATCAGGTCAAGATGATGCAGACCGGCGCCACCTACCGGCTGGACAAGCTGGCGGTGCTGACGCCTGCGATGAAGGACATCGCGGAACTGGGGCCGGGCGAGATCGGCGTTTTCACCGCATCCATCAAGCAGGTTCGCGACACCCGTGTCGGCGATACGATCACGCACGAGAAAAAGCCCGCCGCCACCGCCCTGCCGGGTTTCAAACCCTCGCAACCGGTGGTGTTCTGCGGGCTGTTTCCGGTCGATGCGAACGATTTCGAGGCGCTGCGCGACGCGATCGAGAAACTGGCCCTGAACGACGCCAGCTTCAGCTCCGAAATGGAGACTTCGGCCGCGCTTGGCTTCGGCTTCCGCTGCGGCTTTCTGGGGCTGTTGCACCTGGAGGTGATCCGCGACCGGCTGGAACGCGAATATGATCTGGACCTGATCACCACCGCGCCCAGCGTCGTTTTCCGGCTGCACATGCGCGACGGCGAGATGCGCGAATTGCACAACCCCGCCGACATGCCCGACCTGACCCTGGTCGACCATATCGAGGAGCCGCGCATCAAGGCCACGATCATGGTGCCCGACGATTACCTGGGCGACGTTCTGAAACTGTGCCAGGACCGGCGCGGCATCCAGCTGGATCTGACCTATGCCGGTTCCCGCGCGATGGTCGTCTATGACCTGCCCCTGGCCGAGGTCGTCTTCGACTTCTACGACCGGCTGAAATCGGTGACCAAGGGCTATGCCAGCTTTGACTACCAGATCAGCGAATACCGCGAGGATTTCCTGGTCAAGATGTCGATCCTGGTGAATGACGAGCCGGTGGACGCGCTGTCGATCATGGTCCACCGCGACCGCGCGGAATCGCGCGGCCGGGTCATGGTCGAAAAGCTGAAAGAGCTGATTCCGCGCCACATGTTCAAGATCCCGATCCAGGCCGCCATCGGCAGCCGCGTCATCGCGCGCGAGACCCTGTCGGCCATGCACAAGGACGTGACCGCCAAATGCTACGGCGGCGATGCCACGCGCAAGAAGAAGCTGCTGGAAAAGCAGAAGGCCGGCAAGAAGAAGATGCGCCAGTTCGGGAAAGTGGAAATTCCGCAGACGGCGTTCATTCAGGCGTTGAAGATGGAATAATATTTTAGCAATTAATAAATATATTATATTACTTGAAATTTATTGCCATAGAGTTATTATTTTTATGCGCAAGTTCGCGTAGCTTTAAATTTGTGGAGTTAGTATAATGCCAGAGGAAGTGTATCGCTTCAGCGAGGGGGCTATAGAGGCGGCGACGGGCCGGGCAGCGGAGTTTGGACAAGAGTTTGATGGAAGAAGCCTTCAGGGAAAGCCAGCACAAGACAGTACTTTTTCGATAAGGGCTGAGTGTCTCGACGTAAAAGTCGGAAAGAAGGGCGTTTGCGTTGGATTGCCCTTTGGGCTTGGGGACGTGTGTATCCCAATTCCGGTTGGAATCGATTTGGGTACGGCGGCGAAGGCATGTTTGGATATATACTATAAGACCGTCTTCGGAATCAAATTGCCTGCCGGTGTTGAGGTGACAATTTACGTTGCCGGCCAGCAAGTTGCTAAAGTAAGATTTGGGCTCTAGCTTTAGAACCGCATGAGAAGAGTCTAGTTAGCAAGCTTGGGATCGGGTTTCGCTCCGCATCAATTCGATGCTTCATAAGCAATCGCATCGAAATGACCCTACGGCATAAACACTTGACGTAGGTGAAATTCAATTCTAGAGCCGAATGCGAAAACGGCCCTCCGCGCCAAGGGCACGGAGGGCCGAGGTCTGCTGGATGCGGGCCGGTTACTGCGCAGTGATCGTGGTCATCACCGGCTTTTCGTCCACCCGGATCGGGCCGTCTTCCTTGGCGCCCAGGGAATATTCGAACATGCCGGTCTTGCTGCCGCCCTCATCGCCATGGACCATCAGCATCAGCATGTCGCCCGATGCGACCTCTTCGGTCAGGATCGCGGCCACGTCGGAGGTTTCACCTTCACGAACCGGCGCGTAACCCACGACGGGGCCCGGCTTCATCTCGGAATCGGTGCGGTGGACGACCAGCCAGCCATTGGCGGGTGCCACGACCTTGGCTGCGCTGACAACGCCGTTGGATACAGACTGATCAGAGGCATCGATCATCGGTGACATGTCGGCAGTCTGGGCAAGGGCGGCGCCCCCGGCGAGCATTGCAATTGCGGCGGTGAGAGTAATGGTCTTCATCGTCGTCCTCCTGAGAATTGGACAGCCGTACGCGACTGCTTCACTCAGGAACGGATGGCGACGCGCAAAGTTGCGCAGATCACGGGATGGTCAGACGGATCAGGCCCGTTTTCGCACCAGAGAATTGACCAGGCCTCGCCGCCTGCCTGTTCAGTCCAGCCAAAAAGGCCACACCCTGCGGCAATGGTTGCCGACGGCCGCGCCGACCGAAAGTGAGCCGTCGCGCGGACCCTTTCCGAATTGCGACAGGCCCGCGCCATCGGCCTTTTTCGCCGGGTCCAATGTGAAGACGATGCCGAGCCCGGCCTCGCGCGGCCTGGGCGTGGCACGCCACAGGCGGGTCTTGCCCGAGAGGTTCAGCCGGCGTTCGGCGAAATCGCCCGCAGCGCACCAGTAATCGGTTTCTCGCGCCCAGCTTTCGAATTGGACGGCGATTTCAGTCGGGCCGATCCGGCGCGCATCCATGCCGTTCTGGGCGATGAAAGCCTGCGCCGGCAGCGGCAGGATCAGCAGGGAAAGAAAAGTGATCGCGCGCATCGGAACAACCCCCGTTCTTTCGAGAATAACCGGTTGGGCCGGGGCCGCAAGTCCCCGAGGCGCGCCGTTCGGCCGGCGATGGCTTTCCCTAGAACGCCACGCCGGACCAGAGGCCGATATTGGCGTAGGGCGTGAACTCGCCCGTCCGCACAAGGGCACGGGCCCGATGCGTCAGGGCCTTGAAATCGGCATGAGGCAACGTTTCGATCTGCCCGATGCTGCGCGCGCGAAAGGCCCGGTCCAGTTCGGGCGCAGCCTCGCTGGCGATGGCCGAACGCTCGACCACCAGTTCGCTCAGCACGGCGTCCAGAACGGCAAACAGGCTTGGAACGCCGCCGGTCACGGCCAGGTCGATCACCCGCACGTCCGGCGGCACCGGCAGGCCCGCGTCGCCGATTACCAGAAGATCGCCATGGCCCATCGCGGCGACCAGCCCCGACAATTCGGCATTCAGCAACGCACCGCGTTTCATGTCTCGTCTCCCGGCAGGGTTTCGCGCAGATAGCGCATCATGTTGCCGCCCATCACCTTGGCGATCTGGTCGTCGGTCAGCCCCGCATCCATCAGAGCCTGCGTCAGCGCGACCAGATGCGCGGCGTCGAAAGGCGCATCGACCGAGCCATCGTAGTCCGAGCCCAGCGAAACCCGATCCTCGCCCACGAGCGCGATCGCGGCCCGGATCGAGGCAGCGATGTCTTCGGGCGTGCCACCGCAATTCACGTCCGACCAGAAGCCGATTCCGATCAGCCCGCCTTTCCGCCCGATCCGGGTGACAAGATCGTCGGGCAGGTTGCGGCTGCTGTCGCATTGGCTGCGGATGCCGGTGTGGGACAGGATCGGGCGGGTGCCGTCAATCGCCAGCACGTCGCGGACCAGTTGCGGCGCGGCGTGGGCCAGGTCGATGATCATGCCTCTGTCCATCATCGCCTGAACCACCTGCCGGCCGAAATCGGTCAGGCCGGCGTCGGCGCCGCCCTCGCCATGCAGGCTGCCGCCCAATTCGTTGTCAAAGAAATGCGTCAGTCCGATCAGCCGGAACCCGGCAGCGTAGAGAACGTCCAGATTGGCCAGTTCGCCCTCCAGCGGGTGGCCGCCCTCGCTGCCCAGGATCGCGCCCAGAACCTTTGTGCCATTCGCGCGCAGGGCCAGAAGCGCGTCCATATCGCCGCGCGTCCGGATCAGCCGCAGCCTGTCGGGCGCGCGCGCGGCCGCATCGCGCAGGGCCCTGGCCTGGACCAGCGCGCGTTCCTTCAGCGAGAACCAGGACCGGACCGGCCGCAACTGGCCGATGAACAGCGGCGTGATGTTGTCGGGGGCATCGGCGCTGTTCCGGTCATAGTTCTGGCCGCGCGGGCTTTTGGTGACGGTGGTAAAGACCTGCACCGCGACATTGCCTTCCAGCAGGCGCGGCACATCGGTATGGCCGCGGTCCACGCGCGTCAGGATATCGCGATCCCACAGCAGTGGATCGGCATGCCAGTCGCCGATGATCAGGCGGTCATGCAGCGCGCGGGCCTCGGCGCTGACGGGCCAGCCTTGATCGGGCATGGTCATCGGGTTCAGCGACCGTTCGACATAGGCGGGCGCGAAGGCAAGAAAGGCGGCCAGCCCGGCCACGATCAGAACCGCTGCTCCCAGAAGGATCCGTTTCAGCATCCGGTCTCCGTCATGTGTCCCTGCGCCAGCATAGCGCAGCGGGCGGGCAGAACCATGACAAAGCGCCCCGCGAAGGAGAGGAAAAAGGACAAGGGGCGCAACAGAGTGACGTGACACCGGTGGCGGCGCATTCGGCAGCAAGGTCGCCGGTCGCGGGGCGGCGGATCACGCCTCCAGTGCTTCCAATTCGTCGATGAAACCCTCGATCATCGACAGGCCCTTGTCCCAGAAGGCCGGATCGGATGCGTCCAGCCCGAAGGGCGCCAGCAATTCGCTGTGGTGCTTGGACCCGCCTGCCGCCAGCATGTCGAAATACTTCGCCTGAAAGTCCGGCAACCCGTCCTCGTAGGCCGCGTAAAGCGCGTTCACCAGCCCGTCGCCGAAGGCATAGGCATAGACGTAGAAAGGCGAATGGACGAAATGGGGCACATAGGTCCAGAAGGTTTCATAGCCCGGCATGAAATCGAAGACCGGGCCAAGGCTTTCGGCCTGCACGCTCATCCACAGGGCGTTGATGTCGTCGGGGGTCAGTTCCCCCTCGGCGCGGGCCGCGTGCAGCTTGCATTCGAAATCGTAAAAGGCGATCTGCCGGACGACGGTGTTGATCATGTCTTCGACCTTGCCGGCCAGCAGGGTCTTTTTCTGTGCCGGATCGGTGGTCTTGGCCAGCAGCGCGCGGAAGGTCAGCATCTCGCCAAAGACCGATGCGGTTTCGGCAAGCGTCAGCGGCGTCGCGGCCAGCAATTCGCCCTGATCCGCCGCCAGCCGCTGATGGACCCCGTGGCCCAGTTCGTGGGCCAGCGTCATCACGTCGCGCGGTTTGCCGAGATAGTTCAGCAGGACATAGGGATGCGCGGTCGTCACCGTGGGATGGGCAAAGGCGCCAGGCGCCTTGCCGGGCGTGACGGCGGCATCGATCCAGCCCTTGTCGAAAAATGGCCGGGCCAGTTCGGCGAGTTTGGGCGAGAAACCGGCATAGGCGTCCAGCACGGTGGCGCGGGCCTCGGGCCAGGCGATGACGCGCGGCGCCTCGGTCGGCAGCGGCGCGTTGCGGTCCCAGACCTGCAACCTGTCCAGCCCCAGCCATTTTGCCTTCAGCGCGTAATAGCGGTGCGAAAGGCGCGGATAGGCGGCGGTGACGGCGTTGCGCAGTGCCTCGACCACCTCGGGCTCGACATGGTTGGACAGATGGCGGCCATATTGCGGCGTGGGCATCTTGCGCCACTTGTCCTCGATGGCCTTTTCCTTGGCCAGCGTGTTGTGGATGCGGGCAAACAGCTTGAGATTGTCGCCAAAGACGCGGGCCAGCGCATGGGCCGCGGCCTCGCGCCGGGCGCGGTCATGTTCGGTCAGCAGGTTCAGCGTGGCTTCCATCCCCAGCACCTCGCCATCGACATCGAATTCCAGCGCGGCCGTGGTTTCGTCGAACAGCCGGTTCCAGGCGGCGGCGCCGACAACGGAATTGTCGTGCAGGAACTGTTCCAGTTCGTCGGACAATTGGTGCGGACGCATGGCGCGCATCCGGTCGAAGACCGGCTTGTAGCGGGCGGGACCGTCGGGCGCGGTAAACACGGCCTCGTAGGTCTGGTCCGGGATGCGGTTGAATTCAAGGCTGAAGAAGACCAGCGGCGTGGTGATGTCGGTGACCTTCGCCTGCAGATCGCCCAGCATCTTGGCGCGGCCGGCATCGGTGGTGTTCTGGTAATAGCGCAGGCCCGCATAGGACATCAGCCGTCCGGCGATAATGTCGATCACCTGATAGGCCTCGATGCAGTCCAGCATGGCGGGCGCATCCAGTTCGGCCAGCTTGCCCTGCCAGGAGGCGGCGAAATCATTGACCAGATCCGCAAGCCGGGCCAGATCCGCCGTCAGTTCCGGCGCGTCGGGACCGGGATAGAGATCGCTCAGATCCCAGACGGGCAGATCGCCGAAACGGGTATCGGCGGCAGGTTCGGTAGAATCGAAGACCGGCAAGGTGGCCATGAGCATGTCCTTTCGCTTTGGCCTCAGATGTAACCTGCATGGCCCTGTGTGCAAGGCTTGCGCGACGCTGCGGCCGGGCGGGGCGGCGCAGCCGCCCGCGAAAGCCGGTCCCCTCGATGGGGCCGGCTTTCGCAGCCCCTTGCGCCGGCCTAGACCGCCTCGAAGGCAGGTGCGTGACGGATCCTGGCACCGGCAGGCAGATCGCCGGCGACCTGCAGGAAGGGTCCGGCATGGGGCGAATCCAGATCCGCCGGACGAAAGCCCAAGCGGGCATAGTAATCGGGTGCGCCCAGCACCACGACCGGACGCGATCCGGCCCCGGCCAGTGCCGCGCGGACCAGCGCCTGCCCGAGGCCGCGCCGCTGCATGGCGGGCGCGACGGCAACGGGGGCCAGCGCAAAGGCCGCTTCATCCCCGGTCATGGGCGACAGCCCGACATGGCCGAGGATCATTCCGTCCGCCTCGGCGACCAGCGACATCGAAAGATCACCGGCCGCGCGCAGCGCCTCGACCAGCCGCGCCTCAACCTCGCCCGCGAAGGCATCGCGCAGCAGGCGCGAGATCGCGTCCGCATCCGGCCGCCTCTCGGGCCGGATCGCAGGCATCGCCTCGCGCCTGTGGAAGTCGCGTGCAATATCCCTGCTGTCGCGGCCCCAGGCGCTGGCCTTCGTGCGCTGCTGATGGGCTGCAAAGGCCTCGCCATCGGTGAACAATTCCGACAGATGCCAGACCAGCGGATCCTCGTCCTGCCGCAGATCGAAACGCAGGCATCCCGGTTCGGCCCGGCTCTGATCGACATGATCCGGCAGCAGCGTCAGCGCGGTCATCAACTGCGCCGGATCGGCACAGATCAACCTTCCGGTCAGCGCGATCATCGGCCGATCCAGCGCGATCGTCGGGCCCTCGGCCTCGCAGCCGGTTTCGTGGCGGGGATGGTGATGGCCGCAGGCGCAGCTCATGTCTTCAGCCTTTCGATCAGAGCCATCGCGGCGGCCGGGTTGCGCAGCTTCTGACCCGAGATGACGTAGAGAAACAGGTCGCGCTGCTTGCCCGCTTTGCGTGCGGCCTTGGCCCATTTGTCGAGATCGGCCCCCGAATAGCCCTGTTCCAGATCCGTCGTGCCCATCAGGCGCCAATAGGCGAAATCGGCGGTATCGGCCTCGATTTCCGGAAAGTCCGCATCGGCGCCGCGAATGATGGCGACATTGTGCTGCCTGCACAGATCGGCGGCCTCGTCGGCGGCGAAACTGTCATGGCGCGGTTCCACCGCATGCCGCAGGGCGACGCCCTCATGGCTGTCGGGCAGCAGCTTCAGGAAGGCACCGAAATCGTCCGGCTCGAATTTCTTCGTCTCCGCGAATTGCCAGTTGATCGGACCCAGCTTGGCGCCCAGTTTCGTGATGCCGGAATCGAGAAACCTTGCCACGCTGTCGCCGCTTTCGGCCAGCACCTTCCGGTTGGTGGCAAAGCGCGGCCCCTTGATCGCGAAGACGAAATCATCGGGCGTCTCGTCATGCCATTTCTGGAACGTCGCGGGCTTCTGGCTGCCGTAATAGGTCGCGTTCACCTCGATCGAGGTCAGTTGCCTGCTGGCATATTCCAGTTCGCGCCGCTGGGGCAGGTCGTCGGGATAGAAGACCCCGCGCCATTCCGCGAAATTCCAGCCGCCGATTCCGATGCGGATCATCTGTGCCTCCGGATTGTCAGACGCTTCTATCCCGCGCGGCGCGGTTCGCCGTCAAGTCAGACCACCGTGCCATCCGACATGCGCCGCAAGAAGGCGGCGGCATCGGCGCGGATCGCCCTGCGCTTGTCCGCATCCATGCGGTCCCAGTTGCCATAGATCCGCGACATGCGGGGATTGGTCTCGAACCGGTCGCGGTGGCGGATCAGGAAATCCCAGTAAAGCAGGTTGAACGGGCAGGCCGTCTCGCCCGTCCTGACGCTGACCGAATAGGCGCAACTGCCGCAATAATCCGACATCTTGTTGATGTAGTTGCCCGAACTGACATAGGGCTTGCTGCCGACGATTCCGCCATCGGCGAACTGGCTCATCCCGATCGTGTTCGGCGCCTCGACCCATTCATAGGCATCGATATAGACGGACAGATACCATTCATGCACCCGGGCCGGGTCGATCCCGGCCAGCAGCGCGAAATTGCCGGTGATCATCAGGCGCTGGATATGGTGGGCATAGGCCAGCCGTCGCGTCTGTCCGATCGCGGCCTTCATGCAGGCCATGCGCGTCTCGCCGCCCCAATACATCCAGGGCAGCTTGCGACGGTGGTCCAGCGCGTTGCGCCCGGTGTAATCCGGCCCTTCGAGGAAATAGATGCCGCGCATGTATTCCCGCCAGCCGAGGATCTGGCGGATGAACCCTTCGGCGGAATTGAGCCGCACCTTGCCATCGACATGGGCGGTCGCGGCGGCCGCGCAGACCTCGTGCGGCGACAGCAGCCCGGCATTGAGATAGGGCGACAGGATCGAATGGTTCAGATGCGGGTCCTCCAGCAGCATCGCATCCTGATAGGGACCGAATTCGTCCAGCGCATGATCGATGAAATGACGCAGCGCCTTCAGTGCGCCGGGCCGGTCGGTGGCATAGCGGAACGGCCTCAGGTCACCGAAATTGTCGGGAAAGCGCGCCGCGACCAGATCCAGAACCCCGGCCGTCACCGCGTCGGGTTCGAATTCGGGCGGTTTCTGTCGCAGCAGGTCGGGCCGGGCAGGCTTGCGGTTGTCGTGGTCGAAATTCCAGCGACCGCCGGCAGGCCGGTCGCCATCCATCAGCAGGCCGGTCTTGCGGCGCATGTCGCGATAGAACCATTCCATCCGCAGTTCCTTGCGCCCCTCGGCCCAATTCTCGAATTCGGCATGGCTGGCGAAGAAACGGTCATCGGGGCGCTGATGCACCTTGATCGGCAGATAGGTCAGGATATTGATCAGCCGCCATTCGCCCGGTTCGGTCGCGATCACCTCGGTCGCGTCGAATTCCGATGCGCGGCGTATCAACTCGCCGCCGATCTTCTGGCTGTTCTCGGGATCGTCCAGCCGCGTATAGGCGACGGTCAGGCCCTTGCCCCGCAGGTGGTTCGCGAACTTGCGCATCGCGGCAAAGACGAAGGCGATCTTCTTTGGGTGGTGGCGGACATAGCTGGCTTCGTCCATGACCTCGGCCATGACCACGACATCGCCCTCCCGCGCCTCGCGCAGCGCGGACAGATTGTCTGACAACTGGTCCCCCAGAACAAGGATCAGACGCGGCATGGTCCCTCGATTGAGCGAAGCCCGATCAGGCCGTCATTCCCATTCTATGGTGCCCGGCGGCTTCGAGGTGATGTCATAGGTCACACGGTTGATGCCCTTGACCTCGTTGATGATCCGCGTCGCGGTCTCGCCCAGGAAATCGTGCGGAAAGGGATAGTAGTCCGCGGTCATCCCATCGACGCTGGTCACCGCGCGCAGCGCGCAGGCAAAGTCATAGGTGCGCCCGTCACCCATCACGCCCACCGTGCGGACCGGCAAGATCGCCACGAAGGCCTGCCAGATTTCGTCATACAACCCGTGCCGGCGGATCTGGTCGATGAAAACCGCATCGGCGCGGCGCAGAATCTCCAGCTTTTCGCGGGTGATCTGGCCGGGGCAGCGGATCGCCAGGCCGGGGCCCGGAAAGGGGTGGCGGCCGATGAAGCTGTCGGGCAGGCCAAGCTCGCGGCCCAGGGCGCGGACCTCGTCCTTGAACAATTCGCGCAGCGGCTCGACCAGCTTCAGGCCCATCTTCTCGGGCAGGCCACCGACATTGTGGTGCGACTTGATGGTCACCGAAGGCCCGCCGCTGAAACTGACGCTTTCGATGACATCGGGATAAAGCGTTCCCTGGGCCAGAAATTCGGCGCCCTCGATCTTGCCCGCCTCGCGCTGGAAGACGTCGATGAACAGCTTGCCGATGGTCTTGCGCTTGACCTCGGGGTCGGAAACACCCTCCAGCGCGCCCAGGAACAGGTCCGCCTCGTCGGCGTGGATCAGCGGAATGTTGTAATGGTCGCGGAACATCGTCACGACCTCGTCGGCTTCGTTCAGACGCAACAGGCCGTGATCCACGAAGACGCAGGTCAACTGGTCGCCGATCGCCTCGTGGATCAGCACCGCCGCGACGCTGCTGTCGACGCCGCCGGAAAGGCCGCAGACAACCCGCTTGTCGCCGACCTGATCGCGGATCCTGCGGATCGCCTCGTCCTTGTAGCTGGCCATCGTCCAGTCGCCGGCAAAGCCCGACAGCCGAACGAAGTTTTCCAGCATGATCCGGCCATGCGGGGTGTGATGCACCTCGGGGTGGAACTGCACGGCATAGAAATGGCGGGCCTCGTCGGCGATCATCGCCAGCGGCGCGTGGGGCGATGTCCCGATGACCTCGAAGCCCGGCGCCAGTTCGGTGACACGGTCGCCATGGCTCATCCAGACTTCTTCGCGACCGGTGCCGAACAGATCCGCGAAGATGCCGTCCTGCTTGTGGCCCGGCGCCGGGGCGATGAACGCGCGGCCATATTCGGCGTGATGACCCGCTTCGACCTTGCCGCCAAGCTGGTCCATCATCACCTGCTGGCCATAGCAGATGCCGAAGACCGGAACGCCCAGATCGAACACCGCCTGCGGGGCGCGGGGACTGCCATCCTCGGTCACGCTGGCCGGGCCGCCCGACAGGATGATCGCCTGCGGCGGGTCGGCGCGCAGTCCGTCATCGGTCAGGGAATTGAAGGGCCGGATCTCGCAATAGACGTTCAATTCGCGCAGGCGGCGCGCGATCAGTTGCGTCACCTGGGATCCGAAATCGACGATCAGAAGGCGCTGGTGCTGGGTCATGGATGCGCTTTAAGGGCGGTTGCGCAGCCGCGCAAGAGGGGCGGCGCGTGAGCACCCTCTGTCGCAGCGCGCTCTTTGGTCGGGCCGCAAATGCGGCGCAGGTTCGGCGCGGGCACGGCCGCCGGGGGCCGATCTACCGCTCGGGCACCAGCCCGCGGGGCGCGAAGCGCAGCACCAGCAGCAGGACGAGGCCCATCGCGATGAAGCGCATCTGGGCCGAGCTGTCCAGAAGATGCGCCTTCAACCCGCCATCGGGCAGGGGCAGGACCAGCAGGCCCATCAGCGCCGGTCCCCAGACCTCGGCCTTGATCCACAGGAACCAGATCAGGACCGCGCCCAGGACCGCACCCCAATTGTTGCCCGACCCGCCGACGATCACCATGACCCAGATCAGGAAGGTATAGCGCAGCGGGTTATAGCCGACCGGCGCCATCAGCCCGTCCTGCGTGATCATCATCGCCCCCGCGATCCCGATCACGGCCGAGCCCAGCACGAAGACCTGCAAATGCCGCGCGGTGACATCCTTGCCCATCGCCTCGGCCGCGGTCTCGTTGTCGCGGATGGCGCGCATCATCCGCCCCCAGGGCGATTTCAGCGCCAGTTCGGCCAGCAGGATCACCACCAGCAGCACCACAAGAAACAGCGAGAGATAGCTGATCTTGACCCAGATGCCGGATGCCTCGGCCGCGCTCATCGACAGGCGGTTGGCAAAGCTTTGGAAGGCCGGGTTCTGTTGCAGGTCGATCTCGTAGGCGACGGGTCGCGGGATCGAGGTGACGTTCTTGACGCCACGGGCCAGCCAGTCCTCGTTCTTCAGCACCGCCACGATGATCTCGCCGATCCCCAGCGTCGCGATCGCCAGATAATCCGAGCGGAGCCCAAGCGCGACCTTGCCCACCGCCCAGGCGGCGGCGGCGGCAAAGACCCCGCCCACCGCCCATGACAGCAGGACGGGCAGGCCCAGGCCGCCGATATTCCCGTGGCGGGCGGGGTTGTTGGCCTCGATCGCGATGACGGCCGGGTCGAAGATGGCGCGATAGGCGATGAAGCCCGCAATCAGGATCGCAAGCAGCACCAAGCCGCGCAGCCGCCCCCGGGCCATGCGCTTCCAGGCCTGCGCCGCCAGCGCCAGCGTGCCAATGCCCAGGGCAAGCCCCAGCAGGATGCGCGGGCCGCCCGCCTGCCATGCGCCGTCCACCGGGGCGGTCGCGACCAGGACCGGCGCCAGCCCGCCAAGCGCCAGAAAGCCCACGACGCCCACGTTGAACAGGCCCGCATAGCCCCATTGCATGTTCACCCCAAGCGCGGTGATGGCCGAGATCAGGCCCATGTTCAGAATGCCGAGCGCAGTGTTCCAGCTGCCCGAAAACATCGCGTTGCGCACCGTGCCCTCCAGCACGAACAGCACCGCAAGCGCCAGAAACAGCAGCGGCGCGCGCCAGCGGCTGGAGGTGTTGGCCTGACGAGTGTTGGACATGGCGACCCCCTTCTAGACCGACCTGCCGCGGAACAGGCCGGTCGGCTTGAACAGCAGCACCACGATCAGAATGACGAAACTGACGGCGAACTTGTATTCGGTGCCCAGAAGCTGCAGCAACCCGCCCGGCTGCCAGTCCGGGAACAGATAGCCCACCACTTTCAGCCATGGATAGGTGATCGCGACCTCGGAAAAGGCCACGACGAAACCGCCGGCGATGGCGCCCAGCGGACTGCCCAGGCCGCCGACGATGGCGGCGGCGAAGATCGGCAGAAGGATCTGGAAATAGTTGAAGGGCTTGAACGCCTTGTCCAGGCCGTACAGCACGCCGGCGATGGTCGCCAGGCCGGCGGCGATGATCCAGGTCATGCGCACGACCTTGTCCGGGTCGATGCCCGACAGCAGCGCCAGATCCTCGTTGTCGGAATAGGCGCGCATCGCCTTGCCCGACCGGGTGCGATTGAGGAACCAGAACAGCGCCCAGACCACGATCACCGCGACCACGACGGTCAGCGCCTGCGTCGATTTCAGGGCCAGGCCCTCTTGCAGGCCGGTCATCGCCTTGAAGTCGCGCACATTGATGACAAAGCGGGCGCCGTCCGCGAAACGCTGTTCATCGACTCCGATCAGCAACCGGGTCAGCCCGTTCATCAGGAACATCACGCCGACCGAGGCCATGACCAGGATGATCGGCGCCGCTCTCTGGACGCGGTAGAATCGATAGACCGCCCGATCCGTCACCAGCGCCAACGCGGCCGTCGCCGCAATCCCAACCGGCAGGGCCAGCAGCGCCGTGGGCAGCGGCCCCAGCGAGACGCCAAGCGCCTGCAGGCCCCAGGTGACGAGGATGGTGACGGCGGTGCCGAACGCCATCGTGTCGCCATGGGCGAAGTTCGAAAAGCGCAGGATGCCATAGATCAGCGTCACCCCGAGCGCCCCAAGCGCCAGTTGCGCGCCATAGGCCGCGGCGGGAATGAACACGAAGTTCAGGAACACGACAAGGGCGTTCGCAATGTCCATGTCTCAGCCCCCCAGGAAGGTGCGGCGCACCTCGTCATTGGCCATCAGTTCCTTGCCGGAACCGGTATGCGCATTGGCGCCCTGGACCAGCACATAGGCCTTGTCGGCGATCGCCATGGCCTGTTTGGCGTTCTGTTCCACCATCAGGATCGGCAGGCCGCCGCGCGCGATGGCAATGATGCGGTCGAACAATTCGTCCATCACGATCGGGCTGACACCGGCCGTCGGTTCGTCCAGCATCAGCAGGCTGGGTCGGGTCATCAGGGCGCGGCCCACGGCAAGCTGCTGGCGCTGGCCGCCCGACAATTCGCCCGCCGCCTGCCGGCGCTTGTCCTTCAGGATCGGGAACAGATCATAGACCTGCGCCATCGTATCCGCGATATCGTCGTCGCGGATGAATGCGCCCATTTCAAGGTTTTCTTCGCAGGACATTGATGGGAATGTGTTATTGACCTGCGGAACAAAGCCCATTCCGGCCCTGACGCGATCCTGCGGGTTCAACGCGGTGATGTCGCGGCCGTCCAGACGGATACTGCCTTCGCGCAGATCCAGCATCCCGAAGATCGCCTTCATCGCGGTGGATTTGCCGGCGCCGTTCGGACCCACGATGACCGCGATCTCGCCCTTTTCGACGGCGATGGTGCAATCGTGCAGGATGTCGGGGCCGCGCCCGTAGCCGCCGGACATGCCTTCGCCGATCAGGAACGGATCGTCCCTGCGGCCCGGCCCGGCCGCCCCGGATTTGCGGCTGCCCTCGAAGGTTCCCGCGGGGCGGGGATTGACCACCGAGGCGTCGCGGTTGCCGCGATTGCCGAAAGCCTGATCGCTCATGCGCCCACCATGTCCTTGTTCTTCAGCCCGGTGCCCAGATAGGCCTCGATCACCTCTTCATTGCTCATGATATCCTTCGCGCTGCCCCGCGCCAGCACGTGACCCTGCGCCATCACGATGACCGGATCGCACAGCTTGCCGATGAAATCCATGTCATGTTCGATCACGCAGAAGGTATAGCCGCGCTCGCGGTTCAGGCGGATGATGGCATCGGCGATGGTGCCCAGCAGGGTGCGGTTGACGCCCGCGCCGACCTCGTCGAGGAACACGACCTTGGCATCGACCATCATCGTGCGGCCCAGTTCCAGCAGCTTTTTCTGCCCGCCCGACAGGTTGCCCGCCTTTTCATGGCTCAGGTGACGGATGGTCAGGAAATCCAGAACCTCATCGGCGCGCTTTCGCAAGGCCGCCTCTTCGCGGTCGATCCGGCCGCGCTGGAACCAGGTCTTCCAGATCGTCTCGCCGCTCTGACCGCCGGGAACCATCATCAGGTTCTCGCGGACGGTCATCGAGGCGAATTCGTGGGCCAGTTGAAAGGTGCGCAGCAAACCCTTGTGAAACAATTCATGCGGGGGCAGGCCGGTGATGTCCTCTCCATCCATGAAGACGCGGCCCGAGGTGGGGGCAAGATCGCCCGCGATGACATTGAACAGCGTCGATTTTCCCGCGCCATTGGGGCCGATCAGTCCGGTGATCGAGCCGGTGTCGATGGTCAGGCTGGCGCCGTCGACGGCGCGGAAGCCGCCGAAATGTCTGTGCAGGTCTTCGACCCGGATCATGGTTCCGTTCCCATCCTCGTCTTGTCCGGTGAATCATGACCGCCCCGGGCCGTGGCTGTCACGAAAAAGCTGCGCCCTGGCCGCCTCGTCCCGTTCCGGCTCCACCAAGATCGGAATTCGCCCCGAGACGCGGCAGCACCGGGGGGCGTGCGGTTTCGATCCTGGGCCTTTTCCATCCCCGGCCCTGAAAAATGGCCCGGCACCGCGCGGGTGCCGGGCCGGAGCAACGGGTTGCGGTTCAGCGATAGCCGACGACTTCCATCTTGCCACCGTCAAAGGTGACTTCACGATAGATGCCGGCGGATTCGCCTGCGCCGACCAGTTCGACCGAGGTCGCGCCGACATAATCGATGTCGCCCCCGCCATTCAGGATCTCCAGCGCCTTGGCCAGTTCGCCGGGCAGGATCTTTTCACCCGGCGCATTGGCCACATCCATGATCTTGCCCTTGTATTCGGCCGGATCGCTGGATTTCGCGGCCGCCATCGCCAGCAGCATCAGCGATGCGGCGTCATAGGCCTCGGCCGAGAAGGCGCCGGTGCCGTCGAAGCCCGCTTCCTTGGCCATCGCGACATATTTGTCGCGGCCCTCGCCTTCGGCGGCGGGGTTCTGCCCGAAGCTGCCGTCGATCTCGGACTTGAAATTATCGACAAGCTGCTGGCCGACCATGCCGTCGGGGAAGACGAAGGTGTCAAAGGCGCCGGTATCCAGCGCCGCGCGCACGATGCCCGAGCCGCCCTGATCGACATAGCCCGCCACGACCAGCGCGTCGCCGCCCGCGGCGGCCAGCGCCGCGACCTCGGCCGAATAATCGGCCTTGCCGTCGTCATGGGCGCTGTTCACGGTGACGGTGCCGCCCTTCTTCTCGAACGCGGCCTGGAAACTGTCGGCCAGCCCCTTGCCGTAATCGTTGTTGGTATAGGTCACGGCGACGTTCTTGATGCCGCGGTCCAGGATGATGTCGGACATCACCTCGCCCTGACGCGCATCCGACGGCGATGTGCGGAAGAACAGATCGTTGTCTTCGATCGTTGACAGCGCGGGCGAGGTGGCCGAGGGCGAGATCATGACGATGCCGTTCGGCTTGGCCACGTTTTCCAGCGAGGCGATGGTCTCGCCCGAACACATGCCGCCGACGATGCCCTTGACCTTTTCGGCGGTGATCAGGCGCTCGACGGTCGCGGTCGCGGCGGCCGCGTCGGCGCAGGTCGAATCGCCCTCGACCGGGGTCACGGTCGATCCGTCCAGCAGCAGGCCGGAATCGCTGATTTCCTTCATCGCCAGTTCGGCGCCGTCGCGCATCGCGGGCGCCATCGATTCCAGCGGGCCGGTGAAGCCCAGCGAAATCCCCATCTTGATCTCCTCGGCGCCGGCGGCACCGGCGATCAGTACGCCGGCGGCACTGGCCAGAAGCAGCTTCTTCATTGACTTTTCTCCCAGTTGGAACGTTGTCCTGCGCGTCAGGTTAGAAGCCCGCTGCCCAAAAGAAAAGCACGATGTCGCAACGTCACGCCTGCCTGTTCGGGCAGGCTTGGGGCGTCGCGGTCAGGTGCGGCGGCGCGCTTGCGGCGATCAGCGCCAGCCCAGCCGTTCCCGGCCCCCGCCCAGCAACAGGCGCGGCAGAGAGGCCAGCAGCCAGCCCAGAAGAAATCCGATGCCCGCGGCAATCAATCCCGCGCGGGTCACGGGAAACGCGGGCCGGAAATCGCCCCAGGTGGCCTTCAGCGTCTCGCTGTCGCGCAGGCGATGGGGCAGGGCCATGCGTTCCAGCGGACCGGCCAGCCGCAGCATCTGCAAATCGGCGCGCGCACGGTCCAGCCGCCGGAAGGTGCGGCGCATGTCGGCCTGATGGGCGTCGCGGAAGGTGCTGCCCGACAGGTCGGCCAGCGCCTCGACCCGTGTCAGCCCGGCGCGTTCGGCACTGGCGTCGAATTCGGCGGCGACACGCGCCAGGGCATCGACCCGACCGCCAAGGCGCTGGACATACTGATCCGAAAAGGCCGGGAACTGCGACAGCGCGGCGGCAAATGCCACCGCCACGACCAGCCGCAGCAGCCCGATCACGGCGCCGGGGCCGGCATCGCGAGGATCGGGCGATAGACCCCGGTCACCCGCGCGATGGCGTCCTTGGGCGACATTTCCTCGCTGTCGCCGGTCTTGCGGCAGGTCAGTTCGACCCGGTTGTTCGACAAACCGCGCGGACCGACGGTGATCCGCCAGGGCAGGCCGATCAGGTCCATGGCCGCGAATTTCGCCCCCGCCCGTTCGTTCCGATCGTCATAGAGCGGGTCCAGCCCGCGCGCCTGCAATTCGGCATAGATCGCCTCGCAGGCGCTGTCGGTCGAGGAATCGCCCTGCTTCAGATTGACAAGGCCCACATGGAAGGGCGTCACGCCTTCGGGCCAGATGATGCCCTTGTCGTCGTGGCTGGCCTCGATGATCGCGCCCAGCAGGCGGCTGACGCCGATGCCGTGGCTGCCCATGTGGACCGGAACCCTGGCGCCGTCGGGGCCGACGACGGTGGCGCCCATCGGTTCGGAATACTTGGTGCCGAAATAGAAGATCTGGCCGACCTCGATGCCGCGGGCCTGGCGGCGGCGTTCCTGCGGGATCTGATCGAACAGTGCCGGGTCGTGGGTTTCGTCGGTGCGGGCATAGCGGCTGGTGAATTCGTCCATCACCGCCTGGCATTCCTCGTGGCTGTCGTAGTCGATCTGCCGGTCTCCGAAGGTCAGGTCGGTGATTGCACTGTCATAGAAGACCTCGGATTCGCCGGTCTCGGCGAGGACCAGGAATTCATGCGTGTCGTCGCCGCCGATCGGACCGCTGTCGGCGCGCATCGGGATCGCCCGCAGCCCCATCCGTTCGTAGGTGCGCAGATAGCTGACCAGGTGCCGGTTATAGGCGTGCAGCGCGTCTTCCCTGGTCAGGTCGAAATTATAGCCGTCCTTCATCAGGAATTCCCGGCCCCGCATGACCCCGAAACGTGGCCGGATCTCGTCGCGGAATTTCCACTGCACGTGATACAGGGTCAGCGGCAGATCCTTGTAGCTGTTCACGCCCGACCGGAAGATGTCGGTGATCATCTCCTCATTGGTGGGCCCGTAGAGCAGATCGCGCTTGTGGCGATCACGGATGCGCAGCATTTCTTCGCCGTAATCGTCATAGCGGCCGCTCTCGCGCCACAGATCGGCGGGCTGCAACGTCGGCATCAGCAGCGGAACATGGCCCGCGCGCTGCTGTTCCTCGTGCACGATCTGTTCGATCCGGCGCAGCACCTTGTAGCCCATCGGAAGCCAGGAATAGATGCCCGCCGCCTGCTGCTTGATCATGCCCGCACGCAACATCAGCCGATGGCTGACGATCTGGGCCTCTTTGGGATCCTCTTTCAGGAGGGGCAGGAAATAGCGCGACAGACGCATGGGCGGAATCCTTCACCTGGCTCGGCCGCAGCGTTAGCGGATCGGCCGCCGGTTGCCAAGAACCGGCCGTCTCGCGGCAGGCGAAGCCTTGCAACCGCGGCTTGAGACAGCCACATTCGCGACAATGTGAACATGACGAGGCCGGCAATGCACATGCCCGTTCAGCGGCAACTGATCTGGTGGGGCGTCGCGGCGCTGGCCCTGCTGATCGCCATGTGGCTGCTGGGTCAGGCCGTGCTGCCCTTCATCCTCGGGGCGGGCATCGCCTATCTTCTGGATCCGCTGGCCGACCGGCTGGAGCGGGCCGGCCTGTCGCGGACCATGGCGGTTGCGGTGATCACCCTGGCGGCGATCCTGCTGTTCGTTGCCGTGAGCCTGCTGATCGTGCCGATCCTCGTGCGGCAGGCGGTCGCGCTGATCGACACCGCGCCCGAGATGTTCGATCAGGCCCGCGCTTTCGTCACCGCCCGGTTTCCGCAACTGATGCCCGAAGACGGCACCGTCGCCTCGGCGATCAGCGATCTGGGCAAGGCGATGGGCGACCAATGGAGCCGGATCGCCCAGACCATCATGAGCTCGCTCGGCGGTGTGATCAGCACCGTGGCGCTGCTGGTCATCGTCCCGGTCGTGGCCTTCTATCTGCTGCTGGACTGGGACCGCATGGTATCCGAGATCGACCGGCTGCTGCCGCGCGAACACGCCCCGGTCCTGCGTCGGCTCGCATCCGAGATCGACCTCGCGCTGTCGGGATTCGTGCGCGGGCAGGGGTTGGTGATCCTGATTCTGGGAACCTGGTATTCCATCGCGCTGATGCTGGTCGGGCTGCCCTTCGGCTTCTTCATCGGGATCATGGCGGCGGCCTTGTCCTTCATCCCCTATGTCGGGGTTCTGATCGGCGGCATCACGGCGATCGGCGTCGCCCTGTTCAGCTTCTGGGGCGATCCGCTATGGGTTGGCGCGGTGATCGCGATCTTTGCGCTTGGACAGGTGGTCGAGGGCAACTACCTGCAACCCAAGATCGTCGGCGGCCATGTCGGGCTGCATCCGGTCTGGCTGCTGCTGGCGCTGTCGGTCTTCGGCGCGCTGTTCGGCTTTGTCGGCCTGGTCATGGCGGTTCCGATGGCGGCGGCGCTTGGGGTTCTGGCCCGCTTCCTGACCGAGCGTTACCGCGAAAGCGCACTTTATACCGGCCAGACCGTGCCGGCCGAACCGGACACGCCGACGCTGGTCGAGATCGTGCCGCGCGGCACCGTCGCGAAGGCGCTGGTCGAGGCGCGGTTGCAGGCCGACCGCAGCCTTGCCGCCGCGCAGATCGAGACGATGCAGGAAGACCTGCGACGCGACCGCGAGGCGTGAGGCCAGGATGTCGCGGCAACTGACGCTGGATCTGACCACCCCGCCGGCCCATGCGCGCGCCGACTTCCTGCCTGCTTCGGCCAATCAGGCGGCCCTGGCGATGCTGGATTCGCCACAGGCATGGCCGCAGGGACGGATGTTGCTGATCGGCCCGGAAGGGGCGGGCAAGACCCACCTCGCCGCCTTCTGGGCGGCCGAGAACGGCGCGCGCCGGCTGTCGGCCGCCAGCCTGCGGCCGGACGCGGCCGATGCACTGGCCGCTGACGGCGGCGCGCTGGTCGTCGAGGATGCCGATCATGCGGGCTTTGCGGCCGGCGCCGAACAGGCGCTGTTCCATCTGTGGAATCTTTGCGGGCCACGCGATTGCCTGCTGCTGATGACCGCGCGCCGGGCGCCGCGCGACTGGGGGCTGGTGCTGCCCGATCTGCGTTCGCGCATGGACGCGATGCCGCAGGTCCGACTGGGCCCGCCGGACGAGACGCTGCTGGCCGCCGTGCTTGTCAAGCTGTTCGCGGACCGGCAACTGGCGGTTCCGGCCGGGCTGATCGACTGGCTGGTTCTGCGCATGGACCGCGATCTGGGGCTTGCCCGGCGCCTTGTCGCGGCGATCGACCGCGCCGCGATGGCCGCGCAGGGCCCGGTGACACGCCGGATGGCGGCCGAGGCGCTGGACATCCTGACGCCTGCCGAGGCATGATCGGCGCCGTTTCCCAGCATTGTTGCAGACGCGATGACCCAGGCCGATTTTCTCCGCCATCCCTTTCCCGAACCGCAGGACCTGCCCGGAGGCCCGCCGCAGGGGGCGGCGCGGTTCTTCAACCGTGAAATCAGCTGGCTGTCCTTCAACTGGCGGGTTCTGGACGAGGCGCGCAATGCCCGCGTTCCGCTGCTGGAACGGCTGCGCTTCGTCTCGATCAGCGCGACCAATCTGGATGAATTCTACACCGTCCGCGTGGCGGGGCTGCGCGAACTGGTGCGCGAGGGAAACACCACGCCCTCCGACGACGGACGCACCGCCGCCGAGCAACTCGCGCTGATCAACACCGACGCCCGCCGCCTGATGAGCGCGCAGCAAGGCGTCTGGAACCGCCTGCGCCGCGAGATGGAAGAGGCCGGCATCGTCATCCTGTCGCGCAGCAACATCACCCGCAGCGAAGAGGAGTTCCTGCACCGCTATTTCGAGACCAGGGTCTTTCCGGTCCTGTCGCCGCTGGCCATCGACCCGGCCCATCCGTTTCCCTTCATCCCCAATACCGGCTTCTCGCTGGCGCTGGAACTGGCCCGGCAGACGGATGGACGTCAGATGCAGGCCCTGCTGCCGATCCCGGCCCAGCTTCCTCGCTTCGTTCCGCTGCCGGGGGGCGGGCGATTCCTGCGGCTCGAGGAATTGCTGCTGATGCATCTCGGCAGTCTCTTTCCCGGCTATCGCGATATCGGCCATTGCGCCTTCCGGGTCTTGCGCGACAGCGATCTGGAGGTCGAGGAAGAGGCCGAGGATCTGGTCCGTGAATTCGAGACCGCGCTGAAACGCCGCCGCCGCGGCAGCGTGATCCGGCTGAAGATCACCCATGGCGCGCCCGACCGGCTGCGGCGGCTGATCATGGAGGAACTGGAAGTCGGCCCCGACGAGGTGATCGAGGTCGAGGGCCTTCTGGGGATGGCCGATCTGCGCGAACTGGTGCTGGATGATCGTCGCGACCTGTTATGGCCCGGCTTCACCCCTCGTGTGCCGGAACGGGTGCAGGATCACCACGGCGACATGTTCGCCGCGATCCGGCAAAAGGACATGCTGCTGCAGCATCCCTACGAGACCTTCGACATGGTGGTGCGTTTCCTGCAGCAGGCGGCGCGCGACCCTGACGTGCTGGCGATCAAGCAGACCCTGTATCGCACCAGCCGTGACAGTCCGATCGTCGATGCGCTTTGCGAGGCCGCCGAGGCGGGCAAGTCGGTGACCGCGCTGGTCGAATTGAAGGCCCGCTTCGACGAGGCCGCCAATATCCGCCAGTCGCGGCGCCTGGAGCGGGCCGGCGCCCATGTCGTCTACGGCTTCGTGAACTACAAGACCCACGCCAAGATCAGCGCCATCGTCCGGCGCGAGGGCGAAAGCCTGGTCACCTATACCCATTACGGGACCGGCAACTACCACCCGATCACGGCGCGAATCTATACCGATCTGTCGCTGTTCACCTGCGATCCGGCCCTGGGCCGGGATGCGACGCGGGTCTTCAACTATCTCTCGGGCTATGTTCAGCCGGCGGGGCTGGAAAACCTTGCCATCTCGCCCATCGGGCTGAAAGACCGGCTGCTGGAACTGATCGCGCGCGAGGCCGAGATGGCCCGGGCCGGACGACCCGCCGCGATCTGGTGCAAGGCCAATTCGCTGATCGAAAAGGACATGATCGAATCGCTCTACGCGGCCAGCGCGGCGGGGGTCAAGATCAGCCTCGTCGTACGCGGAATTTGCGGAATAAGGCCAGGTATCAGTGGCTTGTCTGAAAATATTCGCGTGAAATCCATTGTCGGCCGCTATCTGGAACATTCCCGCATCATCTGTTTCGGCAACGGCTTTGGCCTGCCGTCGAAAAAGGCGCGGGTGTTCATCAGTTCGGCCGACCTGATGGACCGCAACCTGAACCGGCGCGTCGAAACGCTGGTCGAATGCGTCAACGAGACGGTCAAGGCGCAGATCGTCAGCCAGGTCATGGCCGCCAACATGGCCGACGAGGCGCAAAGCTGGCTGCTGCAACCCGACGGGCGTTTCGTGCGCTATCTGCCCGATGGGCGCGATGATCTGTTCAACTGCCACCGATTCTTCATGGAAAACCCCTCGCTTTCAGGACGCGGCACGGCGGGTGCGCGCGACGTTCCGGCGCTGACCCATTCGCCGGATTGACCGGGACGCCATCACGGGCCATTAACGGGGCCAATGCGCAAGCAGGGGGCCTGGGAATGAACGGCGTGCGGACCAATACCGGCCGGCAGATCGAGCCTTTCGGCAAGATGTTCGACACACTTCCCAAACGGGCGTTGAAACGGGTCGGCGTGGTCGATGTCGGTTCGAACTCGATCCGTCTGGTGGTGTTTGACGGTGCCGCGCGTTCGCCCGCCTATTTCTACAATGAAAAGGTCATGGCCGGTCTGGGGGCCGAGATGGCCTCGACCGGGCGCCTGAACCCGGCGGGCGTCGAGCGTGGCTTTGCCGCGCTCAGCCGGTTTGCCGCGCTGGCCAAGGGCATGGATATCGAGCCGCTGACCTGCGTCGCCACCGCCGCCGTGCGCGAGGCCGAGGACGGGCCCGACTTTCAGGCGCGAATCGAACGCGAGACCGGCATCAGGATGTGGGTCATCGACGGCGAGGAAGAAGCCCGTCTGTCCGCGCAGGGCGTGCTGCTGGGCTGGCCCGGCGCGAACGGGCTGGTCTGCGACATCGGCGGCAATTCCATGGAGCTGGCAGAACTGAAGGATGGCAAGGTCGGACGGCGGGCGACCTCGCAACTGGGGCCGTTCCGGCTGCAACAGATCAAGGGCGGCAAGGACGGGCTGAAAGCCCACATCCGTTCGATCATGGCCGATCTGGCGCAACGGATGGGCACGGATCACCAGCGGATCTATCTGGTCGGCGGATCCTGGCGGGCCATTGCGCGGCTGGACATGGAACGTTCCGATTATCCGATGACGGTGCTGCACGAATATCGCATGACGCCGCAGGCGGTCGCGGACACGCTGGACTGGATCGGGGCGAACGATTTGAACGAATTGCGCGGCCGGGTCGGGATCTCGTCTTCGCGAATGGAACTGGTGCCGCTGGCCTCGCAGGTGCTGTCGGAACTGGTCGAGACCTTCGGCCCCGCCGATCTGGCGATCAGCAGCTACGGCATCCGCGAGGGGCTGCTCTACGAGCATATGTCCGACACGCTGCGCAAGCGTGATCCGCTGATCGAGGCGGCCCGCTTCACCGAACGCCAGATGGCGCGGATGCCGGGCTTCGGCAAGAAGCTGTATCAGTTCCTGCTGCCGATCTTCGGCCGGGTGCCGGCCGATCGCGAGCGCCTGATCCGCGCGGCCTGCCTGCTGCACGACACGACCTGGCGCGCCCATCCCGACTACCGCGCCGAGGCCTGTTTCGACAACGTGACCCGTGCGAACATGGCCGCGCTGAGCCATCCCGAGCGCGTGTTTCTGGGTCTGGCCCTGCTGCATCGCTACAAGAACAGCCGGTCGAAATCGCCGATGCTGCCGCTGTTTGCCCTGCTGAGCGAGGCGGAAATCCGCGACGCCGAAATCCTGGGCAAGGCGATGCGATTCGGCGCGATGTTCTCGATCGACGATCCTTCCGACGCCGGCAGCTTGAAGCTTGCCGCCAGGAAATCGGTGCTGGAACTGACGCTGACCCGGACCGGGCGGCAATTGATGGGCGAGGTCGCCCATTCCCGTTTCAAATCGCTGTGCAATGCCATGGCGGTGGAGCCTCTGGTCAAGGATTGAGACGGCGCCGTTTCGCGGCCCGGGGCTGCAGCACCGCAATGAAAAAGGGCGTCCCGAAGGACGCCCTTTCCGTTCTGCCAAGGGCAGGGGGGATGATTACATCATGCCGCCCATGCCACCCATGCCGCCCATGTCGGGCATTCCGCCACCGCCCTGGCCTTTCGGTTCGGGCTTTTCGGCGATCATGGCTTCGGTGGTGATCAGCAGACCCGCGACCGAGGAAGCGTCTTCCAGTGCGGTGCGCACGACCTTGGCCGGATCGATCACGCCGAACTTGAACATGTCGCCATATTCCTCGGTCTGCGCGTTGAAGCCAAAGGCCTTGTCGCTGGATTCGCGCACCTTGCCCGCCACGACAGCGCCGTCGACGCCGGCGTTTTCCGCGATCTGCCGCATCGGTGCCTCAAGCGCACGGCGCACGATGCCGATGCCGGCTTCCTGATCCGAGTTCTCGCCCTTCAGGCCTTCCAGCGCCTTGCCACCCTGAACCAGGGCCACACCGCCGCCGACGACGACACCTTCCTGAACGGCCGCGCGGGTCGCGTTCAGCGCGTCATCGACACGGTCCTTGCGCTCTTTCACTTCGACTTCGCTCATGCCGCCGACGCGGATCACGGCAACACCGCCGGCCAGCTTGGCCACGCGTTCCTGCAGTTTTTCCTTGTCGTAATCCGAAGTGGTTTCCTCGATCTGCTGGCGGATCTGGCTGACGCGGGCCTCGATCTCGGACTTTTCACCGGCGCCATCGACGATGGTGGTGTTGTCCTTGTTGATCGTGATCTTTTTGGCCGTGCCCAGCATGTCGATGGTCACGTTTTCCAGCTTCATGCCCAGATCTTCGCTGATCACCTGGCCGCCGGTCAGGATCGCGAGATCCTGCAGCATGGCCTTGCGCCGGTCGCCGAAGCCCGGCGCCTTGACGGCAGCGATCTTCAGGCCGCCGCGCAGCTTGTTGACGACCAGCGTGGCCAGAGCCTCGCCTTCGACGTCTTCGGCCACGATCAGCAGCGGTTTCTGCGACTGGATCACCGATTCCAGCAGCGGAACCATGGGCTGCAACGAGGAAAGCTTCTTCTCGTGCAGCAGGATGTAGCAATCTTCCAGTTCGGCGACCATCTTGTCGGGGTTGGTCACGAAATAGGGCGACAGATAGCCACGGTCGAACTGCATCCCTTCGACGACTTCGACCTCGGTCTCCATGCCCTTGTTTTCTTCGACGGTGATGACACCCTCGTTGCCGACCTTCTGCATCGCGTCGGCGATCTGGCGGCCGATCGACGCTTCGCCGTTGGCCGAGATGGTGCCGACCTGCGCGACTTCGTCGCTGTCGTTGACCGGACGCGAGGCGGCCTTGATGGCTTCGACGACCTTGGTGGTGGCCAGGTCGATGCCGCGCTTCAGGTCCATCGGGTTCATGCCGGCGGCAACCGCCTTCATGCCTTCCTTGACGATGGCCTGGGCCAGAACGGTGGCGGTGGTGGTGCCGTCGCCGGCCTCGTCATTGGTGCGGGCCGCGACTTCGCGGACCATCTGCGCGCCCATGTTCTCGAACTTGTCGGTCAGTTCGATTTCCTTGGCGACGGTGACGCCGTCCTTGGTGATCCGGGGTGCACCGAAGGACTTGTCGATGACGACGTTGCGACCCTTGGGGCCCAGCGTGACCTTCACGGCGTCGGCCAGAATGTTGACGCCTTTCAGCATCCGGTCACGGGCATCCGTGCTAAACTTGACTTCTTTACCAGCCATTTGTTTCTCCTGAATTTATCGTTGAAGGAAGCGGGACGGATCTCAGGCGATGATGCCCAGGATGTCGCTTTCCTTCATGATCAGCAGCTCTTCGCCGTCGATGGTGACTTCGGTGCCCGACCATTTGCCGAACAGGATGCGATCACCCGCCTTGACCGACGGTGCGATCAGCTCGCCCGAATCCTTGCGCGCGCCCTCGCCGACCGAGATGATCTCGCCCTCGGCGGGCTTTTCCTTGGCGCTGTCCGGAATGATCAGGCCGCCCTTGGTCTTTTCGTCGGATTCGACGCGGCGGACCAGAACCCGGTCATGCAGCGGTTTGAATGCCATTGGAACACTCCGTGTTTCAGGTTGCAGTGCTGTTGGCACTCACTCTCTATGAGTGCCAATGGCGGTGATCTAGGCTTGGTCACGGCCGGTGTCAACGCCGCAAGCGGACAAAAATCGCGCTTCGGCTGGTCGCTGCCGGGCGGATATGTCAGCCTGTGCGGAACGGATTGCCAGACAAGAAAGGGCAGGCATGAATCGGGTCTTGTTGGCTGGCGTGCTGATGCTGTGGTCGGGGGGGGCTGCGGCCACGGCGGAATGTGTCGGCACCGACCTGATCGCCGCCCTGCCGCAGGATCAGCACGAACAGCTTGACCGCGCGGTTGCCGATGCGCCTTTCAACCGGGGCATTCTGTGGCAGGCCCGCAAGGACACCATGGTCATGACGCTGGTCGGCACCTTCCATTTCGCCGATCCGCGTCACGATTCGACGATGCGGCGGCTGTCCGGGCCCATGCAGGACGCCGCCGCGCTGTATGTCGAGGCGGGACCGAAGGAAAAGGCGCGGCTGAAGCAGGCCCTGGCCGAGGATCCGACGCTGATGGTGAACCCCGACGGCGCGACCCTGCCCGAGCGTCTGTCCGGGGCGGAATGGTCGCTGCTGTCGGATGCGATGGCCCTGCGCGGAACGCCTGCGATCGTGACCGCGAAGCTGCGGCCGTGGTACGTGGCGATGATGCTGGGAATCAGTCCCTGCATGATGCGGCAGATGGCCGGGAATGGCGCCGAGGGCGGCGGCCTGGATGATAGGCTGATCCAGAGCGCACAGGCCGTTGACCTGCCCGTTCGCGCATTGGAGCCCTGGAACACCATCTTCGCCCTGTTCCGGGATCTGAGCCCCGCGCAGGAACTGGACATGATCCGCGCCTCGCTGCCGATGGCGGCCCATGCCGACGATTATGCCGTGACGCTGGCCAACGCCTATTTCCGGGGCGATGTCTGGGCGATCTGGGAATTCAGCCGACAGGACGCCTATCGCGAATCCGGTCTGGACCGGCAGTCTGTCGATGAACAGATGACGCTGGCCAGGACGCAGTTGATGGATCGGCGCAACCAAAGCTGGATCGCGCCACTGACCCGGGGCGCGGCCGAGGCCGCGAAATCCGGCAAGGGCATCATCGCGGGATTCGGCGCGCTGCATCTTCCGGGTGATCAGGGCGTGCTGCGGCTTCTGGAACGGGATGGATGGACGATCGAAAGGCTGGATGGATGAACCGGGATTTTTGGGCGACCGAGCAGATTTTCTGGACCGGCAGCGCCGCCGAGGCGATCCGCAGGCTGGACGAGGCGGCGGTGATGGTCTTCGCCCCGACGGGCATCCTTCAGGGTCGCGCCATCGCCAGCAGATTGGGCGGCGCCCCGCGATGGGACAGCATCGTCATGGACCAGCGCCATGTCACCGAAAGCGATGATGTGACGATCCTCGCCTATCGCGCCACGGCGATGCGCGAGGGCATCACCTACAGGGCGTTCTGTTCCAGCACCTGGATCCGGCGCGACGACGGCTGGCGGCTGATCGCGCACCAGCAGACGCCCCTGTGATCCGATGCGCGGCGTCTGGCGCAGGCATTCGCGGTTTCTGGTCGCGCTGGCGGTTGGTGCGCTGGCCGTGCTTGTCGCGCCGCGCGGCATCATCGACCGGGTGCTGCTGGGCGGGGATCTGTTCTTTGCCGTCTATCTGGCGGCCTCGGGCCTGCACGCCCGTCACCTCACGGCGGGTGATCTGCGCCGGCATGGCCGCGAGGACGACGAGGGCGCCGGTCTGATCGTCGCACTGGCGGTCGCCGCCATCGCGCTGTCGCTCTCCGCCGTGATCGGCGCGCTTGGGACCGCCAAGGGTCAGGACAGCGCGCTGCAGCCGCTGCTGGCGGTCCTGTCCGTGCCGCTGGGATGGGCCACGCTGCACATGGTCATGGCATTCCACTATGCCTCGCGCTATTACGCCCGGCAGGGCAGCGGCAAGGCGGCCGGGGGGCTGGATTTCCCCGACACCCATGATCCGGGCGTGTGGGATTTCGTCTATTTCAGCTTTACGCTTGGCATGACGGCGCAGACCTCGGACGTCGCGATCCGGGACACGAGGCTGCGGCGTATCGCGACGCTGCATTCGGCGCTGTCCTTCTTCTTCAATACCGTGATCCTGGCGCTGGCGGTGAACCTTGCCGTATCCTTGGGTTGAAACCGCAATCAGAACCGTCCGCCAGGCCGCGGGCCAGGGCCGGCGGGACCAAGTCCGTGTTCGGGATCGGCTTCGTCCGCTCCGGCCGGGTAGGGGTCGGATTTCTCGGCAAAGCGTTCCAGAAGCGCCGCTTCCAGCGTGCGGTTCAGTTCGCGGCTGCGGGTGATGTAGGCTTCGTTCTGGTCCAGTGGCAGGCCCGGCTTCCAGATCTCGGCCAGTTCCCGCAGCGATGCGCGGTCCAGCCGGTAGAAGATCTTTTCCAGTTCGGACGCCTCGTATTCCGACAGGCCGGCGTTTTCCAGCACATAGCGGCCGGCGCGCAGCGAGCTGTCGAAGGTTTCGCGCACGATGTCGTTCGCACCGGCAGAATGAAGTTGATAGACGTTCACCCGGTCGCGGGCGCGGGCGATGATATGCAGGTCGGGGCGCCGTTCGCGGGCATAGCGGATCAGCTTCAGATTGGCCTCGGGATCGTCCAGCGCAGCGACCAGGATGCGGGCCTTGTCCAGTCCGGCAGCGGTCAGGATCTCGGGGCGCGAGGGATCGCCGAAATAGCCCTTGAACCCGAATTGCCGCATCAACTGGATCAGTTTCAGATCGTGGTCCAGGACCGTGGTTCGGAAACCCGACATGCTGACCAGACGGTTGACCACCTGACCGAACCGGCCGATGCCCGCGATGATGATCGGCTGCTGTTCGTCGATGGCGTCGGGCTGTTCCTCGGCGCGGGCATCGCCGATGCGGCGCGTCGCCTGATCATAGAGGATGAACAGCAGCGGCGTCGCCAGCATGCTGAGCGCGATGACCAGCAACATCGCCTTGGCAAGATCGGCGGGAAGGATCAGCAGCACGACGGCGTAGGAGACAAGGACAAAGCCGAACTCGCCAGCCTGCGCCAGCGACAGCGTGAACAGCGTGCGCGCCCGTCCGTCCATCCGGTGGGACCGGGCAATGACCCAGAGGATCGCGGCCTTCACGGCGATCAGCGCGGCCGCGGCGGTCAGGATCGGCAAAGGGCGATCGGCCAGCATCGCAAAATCCATGCCCGCGCCGACGGTGATGAAGAAAAGCCCCAGCAGAAGACCCTTGAACGGTTCGATCTGGGCTTCCAGCTCATGACGGAATTCGGACCGCGCCAGCATCACCCCGGCCAGAAAGGTGCCCAGTGCCGGCGGCAGCCCGACAAGGATCATCAGCGAGGCGATGCCAACCACGATCAGCAGCGCCATGGCGGTCTCCATCTCGCGCAGGCGCGAGGCGATGACAAAGCGGAAGACCGGGCGGATCAGATATTGGCCCAGCACGATCACCGCCAGCACGGCGCCGATGGTCACCAGCGCCGTGCCCCAACCGGGCAGCCCCGCCATCATGGACTGGCCCAGATGCTCGCCCTCCTGGGCCCCGACCTCTGCGGCGGGCTGTCCGAAGGGCGCCAGCAGCGGCATCAGCGCGATCATCGGGATCACCGCAATATCCTGCGCCAGCAGGACCGAGAAGATGGATCGCCCGCCGGCCGTCTGCATCAGCCCCTTTTCGGTCAGGGTCTGCAGCACGATCGCGGTCGAACTGACCGACAGGATCATGCCCAGAACGATCGCCTGCGGCCAGGCCGCGCCGAAGGCCGCAGCGATCAGCGCGAAAATGGCCAGCGTGATCAGGACCTGCGCCGCGCCCAGCCCGATCAGCCGACTTCGCATGTCCCACAGGCTGCGCGGCTCCAGTTCCAGCCCGATCAGGAACAGCATCATCACGACGCCGAATTCCGCGAAATTCTGAAGATCCGACATCCGGCCGCCGGTCAGGTTCAGCACCGGCCCGATCAGGATGCCGCAGATCAGATAGCCCAGGACCGAGCCCAGCCCCAGCCGCGCCGAAATGGGCACGGCCACCACCATGCTGATCAGATAGACCGTGGCCAGCAGCAGAAAGCCTTCCATCCCCGCTATTGGCCGTTCAGCACCGCAAGCTGCTGCGCGCGTCCGCCCTTCACGAAGGTGATCCGGCTGTTGCCGATTTCGGTGATGGTGCCGCCGTTGATCCTGTCGCCCAGACGCAGGGTCAGAACGCGACCGTTCGACAGGCGGATCAGGGCCCGGCTGGCCTTGCCCGCGCCGATCGTGCCGATGATCTGGGTGCGGTTGACCTGAATGCCCTCCTTGACGGTTGCCGTCGCCGCCGCGGTGGTGGTGATCCGGCCATCGGGCAGGGCGCCGCGGACCTCGGGTTCGTTCTCGGCCTCGGGCGGGGTGTATGATCGCTGGCGGCGCGTGGCGGCCAGACGCTCGGCCTCGACCTGGGCGCGGGCGCGGGCCTCGGCCTGGGCGCGGGCCTGCGCCTCGGCGCGGGCATCGGCGGCGGCCTGGGCCCGCGCCCGCGCCTCTGCCTGGGCCTGCAATTCGGCGTCTTGGCGCCGCTGTTCTGCCAGCGCGGCTTCGCGGGCGCGTTCTTCCTGCTGGGCTTCGGCGGCGGCGCGCAGGTCGTCGGCCGTGGGCGCCGCCGGCGCGGCGGCGGTTTCGCTTGCGCCCCCGTTGCGGCGCGGCGGAAGCGCGGATGAAGAAAGCGCCGTCAAAGCGACGGCGCCCGGCATGGCTGAACTGTTCGAGACGGCGCTGGCGATGGCATCGTCGATGGCGGCCCGCGTCAGGCTGGCATTGCCTGGTCCACCGCCGCCGGCGTCACCTTTGGCAATGTTTCTTTCGCCGGGCCGGGCGGGCGGTCTGACGGACCGGGCGAGGCGGGCAAGGCGGTCATCGCGGCGGGCGCCGACATCCGCGCCGGATCGCGATTCGGGCCTGGCCGAGCTTTCGATGGCGGCGGTCAGCGCGTTCTCGACCGCGCTCTGCGCGGCGGCGCCGACCGAGACCGGCTTGCGCTGCGGACGGGCCTGGGCCAGCACGATCAGCGCGCCGCGCTCGGCCGCATCAAGGCCGGTAGGACCGACCTCTGCCTTGCGCAGATCGCGCAGCAATTGCAGCGCCGACTGGCGTTCGGCCCGGGTCAGCTGCTTGGGCTGACCATCCTCGGCCGCGCTGCCTTCCTCGATCGAACCCAGATTGTCGGGGCGCGAGGGAGGACGGCGCGACGAGCCGGCCGGCCTGGTGGCCGGAACCTCGGGCGGGGTGGTCGCCGCCGATGCGGGCGCCGGTGTCGCCGCGGGGCGCGCTGTCGCGGGGGTTGCGCGCGGCGTGCCGGCGGCGGGCCGCTCTGGCGGGCGGATACCGGCGACGCGCGGCGGTTCGGGCTGGCTGCGCTGTGCGAAGGGTTGCGGATCGCGCGGCACGCTGGGAACACCATCCGGGCGGGCGGGCTGCGTTGCCCGCGCCGGCGCGGCGCGCGGCGGACGGGCGGAACTGGCCAGATTGTGAGCCGCGGCCGGTGCGTCGGGGGCGGCCGCCGCCTCGGGGCCGGGCTGCCTTTCCGCCGTTGGGGCCGCGGTGGGCCGGTCCGCCGTTGTCGTCGCAGCCGTGGCAGTTTCGGGCGTGGCTGTGCCGGTGGGGGCGTTTTCCAGCGCAGCGCTGGCCATCGTCGCGGCGCTGACCGGGCTGGACCCGGCCCCGGCGGGTTGTTGTGAAACCGGCTGCCGCGAGGCAGCTTCCGCGACGGATTGTTGCTGTGTCATCGCCTCGCGCAACGCGCGGGTCAGCGCGCCATCGGCTTGTGAATCGGGCTGGGCCGGGGCTTTGTCCGGGACACCGGCCGCCGCTGCCGGATCGGCCGAGGCGATCGTGTCCAGAACCGGCGGTTCGGCTGGTTCGGACGGCGTCGTTGCCGCAGCGGTAACCGCGGGCGTCGCGGGTTCCGGCGCCGTGGCCGCGGGTTCGGCGGGGCTGGCAATCCCTGTCTTGTCGCCGCGGCCGCCGAAAAGGACAAGAACCAGCACCAGCATCCCGACCAGCGCGGCCATCAGCACAGAAAGACGACCCGGGTTGAACTGACGCAGGCGCATCAGCAACGCGGACGCGGCCGGGGCGGCGGGTTCGCTTTCGCGGCGGGCGCGGGCGTCGCCGGCGCGGGCATGGATCGCCTCGGCGCGGGGGGACAGACGCGGTTTCGGGCCTCCGACAGGCAAGGGCGTGGCGATCGGCTTGCGCTCGCCATGCCGGATCACCGGCGCTGCGGAGGGATCCGTATCCGGCACGGCGGCCATGTCCGCGCGCCCGGCCCGCGCATCGCCCGCGCTTTTCGTGGATGATTGTTCCAAGTCATTGGACGGGGCACCTTCGGCCGATGCGGCAGCAGGCTGAACCGGCGCCGCGTCTGGCAGCCGTCCCGCAGGCGCAACGGGCGCCACATGCGGCACGATGCGCGAGATCGCGGCCGGGGCCCGCAGGCCGTCATCGGTGATGACCGGGGCGGTGATGCGCGCCCGGCTGAGATCGGGCTGGCTGAACGGCGGTCTTTCTGTTTGCTGCCGCGCCAGCTTGCTCAGCCCGAAATCGGGCAGGCCGTCAAAGCGTTCATCGCCTGGCCGCGAGAGATAGCCGGAGGGGCGGAATCCCTGCGCGCGGGCGAATTCCTCGGCCTCGTCCAGCGTGCGGCGGGCGACGGCGGCCACCCGCAGCGTCTCGATGTCTCCATTGGCAGCGGGGCACCAGTCGAAGGCCAGATCCTCGGCCCGGTAGGGGGTCATCGATTCGAGGATCCGCCCGATCACGGTCGGCGTGTCGGATCCGACCGGCACCGTCACCGAGGTATAGAGAACCTGATCGTCGGGAATCACCAGAACGACGTCGGCGGCATCGTCGCCGCTGCCGCCTGCCTCGTCGCGCAGCGCGTTCAATGTCGCGGCCATGCCGCCGCCCGCGAACAGCGCCTGTCCCACGGGCTGCCAGTCATGGCCCTCGCGACGTTCCAGACAAACCGCGTCCTGGGTAAAGCTCATGGCGAATTCGGGTCCGGCGGCGCGCTGGTTCATGATGGTCTGTCGCTCGATGTTATGTCGTCGCGGGTCTTTTGCCGCGATCTGTTGGCAATGTCGCGAATCTACTGCAATTTGTGGGGTGAGAAAAGCAAATCTGGCGTATCTGTGATCAGCGCCCGCGGAAACATCCGGGGCCGGCGCGGCGTTGCCTGCGCAGTCTTCGGCAACGGGAAAGAGAGAACGGCGAAATGACAGGACTTTCATGGAAGCGCGGCCCTGCGGCGCTGGCCGCCGGGGCGGCGCTGGCCGCCATGATTTCGGGGCCGGCCCTGTCCGCTCCGCAAGCGGGCAAGGCGGGGCACGATGCGCGCCCGATGTGCGGTGGCCAGATGTCGCGGCTTTCGGTCAGCGGCACGGGCGAGGCGCGGATCGCGCCCGACATGGCGACGATCCAGCTGGGGGTCACCACCCGCGCCGACAGCGCCGCCGATGCGATGCGCAGCAATGCGACCCAGCAGAGCGCGGTGATCGAGGCGCTGAAAGCCGCCGACATCGCTGAAAGGAACATCCAGACCTCGGGGCTGAGCCTCAATCCGGTGATGGATTACAGCCGAGACCGCGCGCCCACGGTGACGGGCTACGAGGCCAGCAACATGGTTTCCGTCCGGGTCGGCGACATCGCGCGTCTGGGCGAGGTGCTGGATGCCATTGTCGGCGCCGGGGCGAACCAGATCAGCGGTATCGAATTCACCCGCGAAGACGGTGCCGATGCCGAGGATCAGGCCCGCCGCGAGGCGGTCAGGGACGCCCGCCACAAGGCCGAGGTCCTGGCCGAGGCGGCCGGCCTGGAACTGGGGCCGGTGCTGATCCTGCGCGACAGCGTCGCCCCGTCGGGCCCACCGCGCCCGATGATGCGGGCCGCCGCCGCCGAGGCCGATATCCCGGTTCAGGCCGGCGAGGTTTCCATGTCCGCCCAGGTCGAGATGGAATTCGCGCTGAGGGGACCAGAGGCCGATTGCGGCGGCATGAAAGGCGGCGGCAAGGGCAAGGGTGACAGGGCCGGCAGGGATCGGGGCTTGCCCGAAGGCCATCCCCAGGTCGCACCGGGCGATCGGGTCACGAGCCCGCCGGATCCGGCCGATGGCGCCGCGCCGGCCGATGGCGCTGCGCCTTCGCAATCCGGGTCGCCCGCGGCGGGCGACATGCCTGCGCCGATGGGCACCGATACCGGCGCGCCCGCCCCGGACGAACCCATTGCCCCAATGGGCGGGGACAGGCTGCCGGACGACGCGGATGAAAGCCCGACCCCGGCGAACTGACCCATGGACCCGCGCCGCCGGCAAAGGCCCGGCGCGCGGACCTGCGGGCTTTGCTAGGTGGATGGCCGGCTGTATTTGATGAAGGGCGTTCGCGTGCCGACACGATCATAAAGCGTGCGGCCCGCGTAATTGAACTCTTGCGTCATCCAGTAGACGCCGGGCACGCCGGCCTGATCGGCCGCATCATAGACGGCATTGATCAGCGCCCGGCCCACACCGCGCCCGCGCGCCGCCGGATCGGTGAACAGATCCTGCAAATAGCAGACTCCTTCCCGTTGCCACAGATGCGGATGGAAGACGTAGTGGACCAGCCCCAGCAGCGTCCCGTCCGTCTGCGCCACCAGGCCGCGAAAATCCCGGTCGTCGCCCGATAGCAGGCGCCCGAAAGCGATGTCGAAGAAGGATTGCGGCAGATCCGGCCGCTGGTAGAAGGCGTGATAGCCGGCGTAGAGTTGTTGCCACGCCGTCTTGTCCCCTGCCATCAGCGGCCGGACGTCGATCGAGGTCATTGCCATTTCTCCCTGCTGCCATTCTTCCCGCAAATCGCCGCGCGCGGCAACGATTCGCGGATGCTCAGCGTCCCTGGCGCCGCGCCATGAAGGCCAGCTTTTCAAACAGCGCCACGTCCTGTTCGTTTTTCAGCAGCGCGCCGTGCAACCGAGGCAGTATCTCGCCCGGCTCGCGCTTCAGATCCGCGGGCGTCAGATCCTCGGCCAGGATCAGCTTCAGCCAGTCCAGCAATTCGCTGGTCGACGGTTTCTTCTTCAGCCCCGGCGCTTCGCGCAACTCGAAGAACTGGTTCAGCGCCTCTCGCAGCAGCGCCGGCTTCAGGCCGGGATGATGCACCGCGACGATGGCTTCCAGCGTCGCCGCATCGGGAAAGCGGATATAGTGAAAGAAGCAGCGCCGCAGAAAGGCGTCGGGAAGCTCTTTCTCGTTGTTCGAGGTGATCACGACAACGGGCCGGTGCCGGGCGCGGATGGTCTGACCGGTCTCGTAAACGTGAAACTCCATCCGGTCCAGTTCCTGCAACAGGTCGTTCGGAAATTCGATATCGGCCTTGTCGATCTCGTCGATCAGCAGGACGGTGCGGCGTTCGGCCTCGAATGCCTGCCACAGCTTGCCCCTGCGGATGTAGTTTCCCACCTCGTGGACGCGGGCATCGCCAAGCTGGCTGTCGCGCAGCCGGCTGACCGCATCGTATTCGTAAAGCCCTTGCTGCGCCTTCGTCGTTGATTTCACATGCCATTCGATGATCGGCATGCCCAGGCTGGCGGCCACCTGCCGGGCAAGTTCGGTCTTGCCCGTTCCCGGTTCGCCCTTGACCAGCAGCGGACGTTCCAGCGTCACGGCGGCGTTGACCGCGATGGCCAGATCGGGCGGGGCGACATAACGATCCGTGCCGGTGAACTGCATGGGAAGTCTCCTTTCGCGTGAACCGCTTGGGCGAAACGGGTGCAATCTGCAACCATGACGCGAGACGGGCACGATCAGGGCAGTTTCACCTAGTGACAAGGTGCCCATCATACTTTATGGGGGCGCGCAAGGTGCCGGATTACAGACCCACCCGGCCCAGCCGGAGGACGTATGAAAGCCCAGACCTTCCTGCCACAAGATTATCGCCCCGCCGAGGACGAGCCGTTCATGAATGAACGCCAGCTCGAATATTTCCGGCGCAAGCTGGAGGCGTGGAAGCAGGAATTGCTTGATCAGTCCGCAGAGACGCTGGAGGGTCTGCAAGACAGCGCCCGTTCGGTTCCTGATCTGGCCGATCGGGCCAGCGAGGAAACCGACCGCGCGCTGGAACTGCGCACCCGCGACCGTCAGCGCAAACTGGTCAGCAAGATCGACTCGGCGCTGCGCCGGATCGAGACGGGCGAATACGGCTATTGCGAGATGACCGGAGAGCCGATCAGCCTGAAACGGCTGGATGCCCGTCCCATCGCCACGATGACGCTGGAAGCGCAGGAACGCCACGAACGCCGCGAGCGCGTGCATCGCGACGATTGATCGCGGCGGCGAGATGGGCGATCCGGTGCTGAAACCCCTCCTCATTGTCCTGATCGACGGCTTCGCCGATTGGGAAACCCCGCTGATCGCAGGGATCGGTGGGGATTTCTACGGCCTGAACGCGCGCTACGTCACGCCCGGCGGCGGAGATCTGACCTCGATCGGCGGTTTGCGGGTTGCCGGTCTGCCGGATTTCCTGCCTCTCGGTGATGAGGTCATCGTGCTCTGCGGCAGCGACGGCTGGTGCCGAGCGGATGCGCCCGACCTGTCGGTTCCGCTGCGCGAGGCGCATGACAATGGCCAGACGGTCGCGGCGATCTGCGCGGCTACGCTGTCCCTTGCGCGTGCCGGCTTGCTGGAGGGACGCGCCCATACTTCGAACGGGCTCGATTTCCTGAAATATCACCTTCCGGATTATTCGGCGCAGCAGACCTATCGCGACCTGCCCCATGCCGTCGCCGACGGCGGAATCGTCACCGCCCCAGGCACGGCGCCGGTCACTTTCGCGGGCGAAGTCTTTCGCGCCGCCGGTCTGTCGCAAGACAAGCTGGCCCAGTTCCGTCAGATCGCCACCGCCGAACATCGCGCATGAAAGGGGTGCTGGCGGACCGCCCGGTGACCGTCATCGGGGCGGGCGTCGCCGGGCTGACGGCAGCCGTCGCGCTGGCGCGGCGCGGCGCCGTGGTGACGGTGCTGGAACGCAGCGACGGGATCCGAGAGGTCGGGGCGGGGCTGCAGATCTCGCCCAATGCGATGCGGGTGGTCGAGGCGCTGGATCTGGGTCCGGCGCTGCGCGACGTCTCGTTGCGCAGCCGGGCCGTGCAGTTGCGCGATGCGTCGGGCGCGCCGGTCCTTCGCCTCGATCTGCGGCGCCACCGTCCGATGGACGATTTCCGGCTGATTCACCGCGCCGGCCTGATCGCGCTGCTGGAGCGGGCGGCGCGCGATGCCGGGGCCCGTATCGCGCTTGGCCGGAATGTCGAAGTCCCACCCCAGGGGCCGCTGGTCATCGGCGCCGACGGTCTGCACAGCCAGGTCCGCAGGGTGCTGAACGGCCGCGAAGTGCCTTTCTTTACAAGGAACACCGCATGGCGCGCGGTGATCCGCGATCCCGGCGGCGCACCAGAGGCGCAGGTCTTCATGGGGCCGCGCCGCCACCTCGTCAGCTATCCGCTGACAGGAGGCCTGCGCAATATCGTCGCCGTCCAGGAACGCGATGCATGGCAGGCCGAAGGCTGGTCCCATCCCGACGATCCGGCGCAACTGCGCGCGGCCTTCGCCAGCTTCGGCGGCCCGGTGCCGGGCTGGCTGGGCGAGGTCGAATCGGTCCATATCTGGGGCCTCTTCCGGCATCAGGTCGCCCGCTGCTGGCAGGATGGTAGGCTGGTCCTGATCGGCGACGCGGCCCACCCGACGCTGCCCTTCATGGCCCAGGGAGCGGTCATGGCCATCGAGGATGCCTGGATCCTTGCCGCCTGCCTGGACGAGAATCCCGACCAGAAATCGGCCCTTGCCCGCTTCGAAACCCTGCGCAAACCCCGCGCCAGCCGGGTCGTCGCGGCCGCCAATGACAATGCGCGAAACTACCATCTGACCGGGGCCAGGCGCGTCGCGGCCCATGCCGCCCTGCGTCTCGCAAACCGCCTCGCGCCCGATCGGATGCTGGCCCGCTTCGACTGGCTCTATGACTACGATCCCACGGCAGGATCGGCCTGACCTCGCCCTCTTTCCAAATACCTCGCGGGGGTCCGGGGGCGCGAAGCCCCCGGCCGTCGCGGGACGCAGGAATCAGGCCGCCCGTTCGACCGCCGCCACGATTCCGTCCACGACCTCGCGCAGCATGTCCTCGTTTTCGGCCTCTGCCATGACCCGGATCAGCGGTTCGGTGCCCGATTTGCGGATCAGCACGCGGCCAGACCCGGCAAGCCGCGCCTCGGCCTGGGCAATGACGGCGCGAACGGCCTCGGCCGACAGGGGGTCGGCGCCCGCGGCGTATCGCACGTTCTTCAGCAGTTGCGGCACCGGATCGAATTGTGCCGCAAGCGCGCTGGCGCTGTCGCCGATCTCGGACATCGCGGCCAGAAACTGCATCGCCGCGATCAGCCCATCGCCGGTTGTGGCATAGTCGGTCATCACGATATGGCCCGATTGCTCGCCGCCCAGGTTGAAGCCGCCCTCACGCATCTTTTCGACCACGTAGCGATCGCCGACACGGGTCCGTTCCAGCTTCAGGGCATGACCCGACAGGAAATGCTCCAGCCCCAGATTGGACATGACGGTGGCGACCAGCGCCCCGCCGCGCAGCCGGCCCTGCGCCGCCCAGCGGGATGCCAGCAGCGCCATGATCTGATCGCCATCGGCCAAGCGCCCGGTCTCGTCGATGATCGCCACCCGGTCGGCATCGCCATCGAGGCTGATCCCCAGATCTGCGCCATGGTCCAGCACCGCGGCGGCGCAGGCTTCGGGATGGGTGCTGCCGACGCCGGCATTGATGTTGCGGCCGTCGGGATCGACGCCCAGCGGGATCACCTCGGCGCCCAGTTCCCACAAGACCTCGGGCGCCGCCCGATAGGCCGCGCCATTGGCGCAATCGACGACGACCTTCAGCCCGTCCAGCCGCTGCCCGGCCGGGAAGGTGGTCTTGGCATATTCGACATAGCGCCCGCGACCGTCATCGACCCGCCTGGCGCGGCCGATGTTGTTCGGCTGCGCCGGTTCGATCTCGCCTGCGACGATGGCCTCGATCTCTGCCTCGGCCTCGTCGGACAGCTTGAAGCCGTCGGGACCGAAGAACTTGATCCCGTTGTCATCGGCCGGGTTGTGGCTGGCCGAGATCATGATCCCCAGATCCGCCCGCATCGACCGGGTCAGGAAACCCACCGCCGGCGTCGGCACCGGACCCAGCAGCAATACGTTCATGCCGGTGCTGGTCAATCCCGCCGTCAGCGCGTTTTCCAGCATGTAGCCCGATTGCCGCGTGTCCTTGCCGATCACCACCCGGTGCCGGTTGCGCCCGTCGCGGCGGAAATATCGCCCGGCTGCGGCACCCAGCCGCAGCGCCATCTCGGCGGTCATCGGATGGGTATTGGCGCGTCCGCGCACCCCGTCCGTTCCGAATAATCCTCTGCTCATTCCTCTGCCTTTTCGTTCTGGTCAAGAGCCCGCCACAGGCGCAGCCCCTGATCTGTGCCCGCCACGTCATGCACGCGGTGGATCTGGATGCCCTGCGCGACCGCCGCCAGCGTCAGCGCCAGGGTGCCCGGCCCGCGTTCGGCGGCGCCCGCGACCCCGCCGATCGTGCCGATGAACCGCTTGCGCGACACGCCCAGAAGCACCGGGCAACCCAGGCCATGATACAGCGAAATCCGCCGAAGGATGGCAAGATTATGCGCCTGCGTCTTGCCGAATCCGATTCCCGGATCGATCACGATCCGATGGGCGGGGATTCCCGCCGAAACCGCCCGCGCCATCCGCGCCTCCAGCGCGTCATAGACGTCCAGCAGCACGTCGTCATAGCGCGGATCGTGCTGCATGGTTTCCGGCAGCCCCTGGGCATGCATCAGGCAGACCGGAACCCCTGCCGCGGCCACCACGCCGGGCAGGGCGGGATCGAAGTCAAAGCCGGACACGTCGTTGACGATAACCGCCCCGGCCTGCAACGCCGCCTGCGCCACGCTGGCCTTGCGAGTGTCGACCGAGATCGGGATCCGGTCCGCAAGGGCGCGGATCGCGGGCAGGATGCGGGCGGCTTCGTCGGCCGCGGGAACCGAGGTCGCGCCGGGGCGCGTCGATTCACCGCCGATATCGAGGATCGCGGCCCCCTCCGCCGCCAGGGCCCGCGCCTGTATGACCGGATCATAGGCGCCACCATCCGAGAAACTGTCGGGCGTCGCGTTCACGATCCCCATGAGATGCGGCCGATCCATGGCCAGGCCAACCAGCGTCGCGCGCGGGCGCGTCAGCGTCTCGAGCACATCATCGGGGATGGCATCGCTGATCCGGGGCGGCTGCCCGCGGCGCAGGATCTCGACTTTGGAAAAACGGACCCAGCCCCCGGCCAGCCTGTGCCGGCCATGCGGGCAGGGCAGGGGTCGATGATAGCGGCGGTCGTCCCTCATCAGCGTTCCGCCCGTCCCGTCGCCGCCCTCAGGCCCGCGGGCGCGACCGGCAGCGGCGTGTCCTGGGCAAAGTCGATCCTTGCGGCATCCAGCCGCCGCGCCAGCCAGAAACCCAGGCTTTCGACGTTCTCGCCGGCCTCGGGCGCGTCACAGGCCAGACGGCTCGGGGCCCAGACGACGGCTTGGCCAAGGCGGATCGCGTGATCGATCTCGGTTCGCGTCTCGGCGACGTCCAGACCCAGCCGCCCGGCCAGCGCCCAGGCCGCCTGATCCATCGCCAGAAGCGCGATGCGCCGACGGTCCCCGCCCTCGGGCAGCGGCAGGCCGGGCGCATCGGGCAGGATCAGCAGGGCACCTTCGGGCAGCGCAGCGGGCCGGCGCCAGATCAGAAGCCGCACCGGCATGACGCGTTCCGCAACGGCGACCCGGCCCGCGTCGCGGCTGATCGTGATGCCAAGGGCGCCCGGCCCCCGGTCCAGCTTTTCCACGGTCACCCGGACACGCGCCGCCTGAGGATGGACCAGAATCGCGGCCGCGATCCGTTCGGCCAGGGTTTCGACAAGATTGTATCGCTGATCGCACAGGGCAGTGTCGATCGCTTGAACCAGAAGATCATAGGACAGGATCCGGTCCACCTGATCCTCGGCCCCGCTGACCGGGGATGCAAGATCGACAGCGACATCAAAGCGCAACCGCTGGTCGCGGCCGCGTTCGGACTGGAATGCGCCGATCTCGGCAGAGACGACATGATCGCGCAGATGGATACGGTCAGGCTGGTCCATATCCGCCATTCACCGCAAATCCGACGCTGCCGCAAGCCCGTCCGCGCGGCGCCCCCGCGACCGGCGCGATCAGTTCGACGCGACCCGCTGACCGGTGCGATAGAAGATGTGGCGACCGATCTGCACGGTGCGCTGGAAACGCCTGGACCAGGCCGGACGAACCGCAGGCGTATGGAAATAGGTCGCGCCCTTGGTCAGCACCCGCGGCGCCCCTGCCAGAGCCGCCTCGGCGATCTGGCGGGCGCGCATATACGCGCTCTTGTTGCCGATCGCCTTGCGTCCGCCGATCGTATAGCTGAACTGGCTGGGCTGGTTGACGACGCCGCAGACGGTCGAGGGGAAGGCGCCGCTGTCAACGCGGTTCAGGATCACCTCGGCCACGGCGGCCTGACCCTTGGCCCCTTCGCCCCGCGCCTCGAAATACAGGGCCTCGGCCAGACAGCCCAGATCGCGGTTGGAATAGCGTGGCGTGGCCTTGGCAAGGAATATCTGGTCCGGCGCGGCCTTGACCTTCGCGGGCTCGGCATCGGAATAGAGCAGCGGTTTCCGGCGCGGCAAATCCATGGGGCTCTGCGCCGCCGAAAAGATTCCGGCTCCGGCAGAAAACAGCGAGGCATTGCCGCCGGCCTGGGCGGATTGCGAGACAAAGGAAATTGCTGAGGCGGCACCCAGGCAGATGAGTGCCAGCCGCGATGGCAGCATGGTCATTGTCGTTCCTATAAACGGGTCGCGTTGACAGGGTCTTAAATCGCGCCGCATCGCGAGCAGGTGACGGACGCAAGAGAACCAGGAAGTGACTAGAATTTTCCGGAACGATCTTTCCATGACACATATGCAAGTCCCGCGTTCCGGGGCGTGTTATCCCCGTTTCGGGCGAAATCCCGCCGACGCCTTTCTGCTGAACCGGCGAGTTTCGGCAGAGCGCGGAAAAATTGGGTCCGTTTCGGAAGCAGTTTCAACAACTTGCGGTTGAGATTTTCGGCGCGAGGCGACGAATCACCGGCATCCGGCCAAAACCGCGCTCAGGTCTTGTCGCGCAGCCGTGAATTGATTGCGGACTGGGCGGCGGCCAGTCGCGCGACGGGCACCCGGAAGGGTGAGCAGGAGACATAGTCGAACTGCGCCTCGGCGCAGAAATCGATGGATTCAGGGTTGCCGCCATGTTCGCCGCAGACCGCGATCGTGATCCCCGGCCGTTGCTGCCGGGCCCGCCGGGCGCCGACCAGAAGCAATTCGCCCACGCCCTCGTTGTCGAGAAAGTGAAACGGATCCTCGGCATAGACGCCTTGGCCGACATAGATGCCCATGAAGCGCCCGGCATCGTCGCGCGACAGGCCATAGGTCATCTGCGTCAGATCATTCGTGCCGAAGGACAGGAAGGCGGCATGGGCGGCGATGTCTCCCGCCCGCAGCGCGGCGCGCGGCGTTTCGACCATCACGCCCAGGCGATAGGTGAAATCGCTGCGACGTTCGTTGCGCACCGCGGCGGCGACTGCATCGACACGGGTCTTGACCAGTTCCACCTCGCGCATGGCCGAGACCAGCGGAACCATGATTTCGGGAACCACGGGCGCGCCCTTGCGGCTGGCCTCGACGGTGGCCTCGAAGATGGCACGGGCCTGCATGTCGTAGATTTCGGGAACGGTGATGCCCAGACGGACCCCCCGCATGCCCAGCATAGGGTTGAATTCCGACAGCGCCTCGACGCGCCTGGTCACGTCCGAAAGCGGCAGATCCAGCGATTCGGCCAGTTCGCGCAAGCCCTCGCGGTCGTGGGGCAGGAATTCGTGCAGCGGAGGGTCGAACAGGCGGATAGTGACGGGCAGGCCGGCCATGATCTCGAACAATTCGATGAAATCGCGGCGCTGCATCGGCAGGATCCGGTCCAGCGCCAGCTTCCGGTCGGCGGGCTTGTCGGCAAAGATCATCTCGCGCATGGCGGGCAGGCGGTCCGCATCGAAGAACATGTGCTCGGTCCGGCACAGGCCGATGCCCTGTGCGCTGAACCGGCGCGCGGTGCGGGCGTCCTCGGGCGTGTCGGCATTGGCGCGCACGCCGATGCCGCCGGCCGCGTCCGCCCAGTCCAGAAGCTGCGTGAACGCCTCGTCCAGCGCCGGATCCAGCAGGGCGGCCGCGCCTGCCAGAACCTCGCCCGAAGATCCGTCGATGGTGATCTCGTCACCCTCGCGCAGCAATCTTGCACCGGCGTGCAGGGTTCGGGCACGGCCGTCGATGCCGATGCCCGAGGCGCCGACGATGCAGGGCTTGCCCAGACCCCGTGCGATCACGGCCGCATGGCTGGTCGTCCCGCCCCGCTCGGTCAGCACGGCGACCGAGGCGTGCATGCCCCGGATATCCTCGGGCACGGTCTCGCGGCGGACCAGGATACAGGCTTCCTCGCGGGCGGCGGCGGCCTGGGCGGCGGCGGCGGAAAATACGATCCGGCCGGTGGCCGCGCCGGGACTGGCGTTGATCCCGCGCGCGATGACGTCGCGCGGGCTGCGCGGATCGACCTGATGATGCAGCAGATCGGCCAGGGCACGCGGCTCGACCCGCATCACGGCCTCGGTCCGGGGAATGATCCCGTCGCGTGCCAGGGCCACGGCGATCCGCACGCTGGCGCGCGAACTGCGTTGCAGCCGAACCGCGTCGATGATCGAAATCCGTCCGTCCGTCAGCACGAATTCGATCTGCATCTCTTCGCGCAGCCTCTCGCGCGCGGCGACGCCGAAGCGGACCAGATCGGCGAAGATGTCGGGGGCCACATCCTCCAGCGACGTGCCGCGTTCGTCGCAGGTCAGATACAGCGTCTCGGCTCCGCTGCCCACCGCCGCGCCGTGATGCTGGCCGCGGAAGCGTCCGGTGACGCGCGGCGTGCCGGTGACCGGATCGACGAACTGGATCGTGCCCGATCCCGACAGGCCCGGCCCGAGGGCCAGCGCCATGTCCTGAACCACCAGCCCCAGAGGGGCATCGGCGGGCGCGCCCTTGGCCTGCCGCAACAGGCGGGCGCTGGGTCCGTCCCAGGCCCGCGCCATCGAACGCAGGACCTCGGCCAGTTGCCGGGCCGGATCCTGCGGAAAATCCTCGTCCATCTCGTCACGGTAAAGGCGCAAAGCATGGGCCAGCGCGCCGTCGCCTTCCTGTGCGAACATGTCGGGATCCAGCCGGGCGATGTTGATCGCGTAGCTCTGCACGAAACTGAGATAGATCGCATCGGCGTTGCCGCGTCCGATCCGTCCGGCAAGGCGGGCATGGGTGGCGTCGTTGATGCCGACATTCAGCACCGTTCCCGGACCGCCCCAATCCGGCATCACGGCCGAGGGGCGCACGCTGACAAGCCCGTCGCCGGTCTCGAACAGGGCCGACAGCCCGGGCAGGCCGCCGCTGCGCCCCGCGGCAATGGTCTGGACCGCCGCGGCCGGAATGGCAAAGCTGCGCGGAACAGGCAAATCCATCCGCACCAGACGTTGCAGGCATTTGGCGCGCCAGCCGTGCCGCACCCGCTCGACCCCGGCCGAGGGTGTGATTTCCAGCAGATCGGGGCAGTCGCGCATGTTCATGGTCGCGCAGGATAGGCGCGCCGCCGCGGATGCCGCAAGGGCGAAAAACGGCTGTCGCGCGGGGCCTTGCCGGCCGAACCGGCCGCCTGCGCCGCGCGCCGCCGAAGACCGAATGCCGCGCAAGGAAATCGGGGCCCGTCAGGCGGACCCCGCTGCATCCGGAATTCTGCCGCCGATCACTCGGCGATGGTCACCTTGGCCATGTAATCGGGATTTTCGACCGCGCCATTGGCGTCGGCGTCGCCCTTCTTGATCGAATTCAGCACGTCCCATCCCTCGATCAGCTGACCCACGACCGTATATTCCCCATCCAGAAAGGTCGCGGGCGCAAGGTCGATGAAGAACTGGCTGTTGGCGCTGTCGGGATCCTGCGCGCGGGCCATGCCGACCGTGCCGGCCTGAAACGAGACATCGTTGAACTCGGCCTGAAGGTCGGGCTTGTCCGAGCCACCGGTGCCCGCCATCGCGGTCTCGCCATCGCGCTGGCCATATTCCACGTCGCCGGTCTGGGCCATGAACCCGTCGATGACGCGATGGAAGACGACGCCGTCATAGGCGCCCTCTTTCGTCAGTTCGACCAGGCGGGCGACATGGTTCGGGGCCTTGTCGGCAAACAGGTCCAGGGTGATCGTACCCTTGGGCGTGCCGTCGGCGGCGGCCACTTCGATCACCATGTTCGGGCCGGGGCCATCCTCGGCTTTCGGAGCCTCCTGGGCGAGGGCCGCACCGGCCATGAGCGCGAGGGCGGGGATCAGGATCAGGCTACGCATCGGCAGCCACCTTGACCGAGATCATCCGGTCGGGACTTGCGGGCGGTTCGCCGCGGGCGATCTTGTCCACGTGCTCCATCCCCTCGATCACGCGGCCATAGACGGTATACTGGCCGTTCAGGAAATGATTGTCGCCGAAATTGATGAAGAACTGGCTGTTGGCGCTGTTCGGATTCTGCGATCGCGCCGCGCCCAGCGTTCCACGGTCATGCGGCAGCTTCGAGAATTCGGCCGGCAGGTCGGGCAGGTCCGACCCACCCGTGCCCGCGCGGCCGGGATTGTAATCCTGTTCCATATTGGCGTGTTCCACGTCGCCGGTCTGAGCCATGAAACCGTCGATCACCCGGTGAAAGGCGACATTGTCGTATTTGCCCGCGCGGGCCAGCTCTTTCATCCGCTCGGCATGTCTGGGCGCCACGTCGGGCAGAAGTTCGACCACGACCGGGCCGTCCTTCAGCGCGATGATGACGGTGTTCTCGGGATCCTTGATCTCGGCCATACGGGCCTCCTTTCCACAGGTTCACCCGTGATCTAGGGCTTTCGCGGCACAAGGGCAACGCGCAAGCCCGTGACGGCGGGATCACGCTGCCGTCAGCCGACCGGCGCAGTTGACGCGCGCTTCGTCCTGCGGGACAAGCCTCGGCGACGGCAGAGATCGAAAGGACGCGCCATGGCAGATTTCCACACCATCGACGACATGGATCTGGAGGGAAAGATCGTGCTGACCCGCGTTGATCTGAACGTGCCGGTCGCAGAGGGCCGCGTCACCGATGCCACCCGGATCGAGAAGATCGTGCCGACCGTCAAGGACATCCAGGCCAGGGGCGGCATTCCGGTCCTGCTGGCCCATTTCGACCGTCCCAAGGGCCGTCGCGTCGAGTCGATGAGCCTGAAACAGATCGTCCCGGCGCTGGAACAGGCGCTTGGCCAAGGCGTCGTCTTCGCCGAGGACTGCATCGGCGGGCCGGCCAAGCGCGCCGTCTCCGCGCTGAATCCCGGCGATGTGGCCTTGCTGGAAAACACCCGTTTTCACGAGGGCGAGGAGACGAACGACCCGACCTTCGCGGCCTCGATGGGCGCGCTTGGCGGGGCCTATATCAACGACGCCTTTTCGGCCTCGCATCGCGCCCATGCCTCGACCGAGGGGCTGGCGCGGCTGCTGCCCGCCGGTGCCGGGCGCCTGATGGAATCCGAGATGAAGGCCCTGGATGCGGCGCTTGGCCATCCCGAACGCCCGGTGATGGCGGTCGTTGGCGGGGCCAAGGTCTCGACCAAGCTGGATCTGCTGTCCAACCTGATCGACAAGGTTGATCACCTGGTTATCGGCGGGGGCATGGCCAATACCTTCCTGGTGGCGAAGGGCGTCGAGGTCGGCAAGTCGCTGGCCGAGCGGGACATGGCCGATACCGCCCGCGAGATCATGGAAAAGGCCGACCAGAAGGGCTGCCGGCTGTATTTGCCGAAAGACATCGTGGTCGCGCAAGAATTCAAGGCCGGCGCGGAATCCGAGGTGCTTCCGGTCGATCAATGTCCGCCCGACGCGATGATCCTCGATGCCGGGCCGCAGACGGTGGCAGCCCTGTCGGACGCGATGGGACTGTGCCGCACGCTGATCTGGAACGGTCCGCTGGGCGCGTTCGAGATCGCGCCTTTCGACGGCGCCACCACTGCCGCCGCGCAAGAGGCTGCGCGCCTGACGCGCGAGGCCGGCCTGATCTCGGTCGCGGGGGGCGGAGACACGGTGGCGGCGCTGAACAAGGCAGGCGTGGCCGGCGATTTCACCTTCATCTCGACGGCAGGCGGGGCCTTTCTGGAATGGATGGAGGGAAAGGATCTGCCGGGCGTCGCCGCGCTGCGCGATTCGACGTCCTGACGCCAGCGAGCCGTCGCAAAAGATCAGGGCCTGCCGCAGAACAGCAGGCCCCGTCCTTTCAAGCCGACGTTGCGGATCATCCGAACAGCTTTTTCAGCCATTTGCCGAAAGGATCGCCCGAGCCGGAACCACCGGCTGACGAGGCTTGGTCGTTGCCGGCATTGGTATCACTGGCTTTGCCGTGGTCTTTCTTGGTATCGACATCATCGGCCTTGTCCTTGGCCTTCTTGTCGCCCTTGCCCTCGGTCACGACGGCATCATTGTCCGAACCGGCCGAATTTCCAGCCGCCTCATTGGCGGTCCGGCTGCCGTAGGAAATGACGCCCGAGTCGCTGTTTCCGCCATTCGCGGCACCGCGATATTCGTTCGCGCGCGCCAGCCATTCGCTGAAACCGGTCTTTTCGGGTTGAACCTCGACCTTGTCAGGCACGGATTCGATGGCGGTTTCGCCGGCCGTGGTGATCGGACGCAGGAACAGGCTTAGCTGATTCGACCCGATCTGGGCCGCCGGGGCACCCGAACTGGCCGCGAGCAGCGAAAGCTGATACCGTCCGATAGGGGTTGTCGTAAACATCAGAACTCCTTCACTTGCTGTCTTAGCCCTTCCGGTATCGGGCGACCCAGCCATTTTTGCGAATGAATTCCGGTTAAGATTTTATTAACGAAGGCAAACCGCCTTGCGATCTTCCCTGGCCGGCTGCATTCTGGATGCGTTGCGCCGAAGCGCTTGAACCCGGTGGCGATGGCTTCTATACCCGGACCAGTCGCGGGTGTAGCTCAATGGTAGAGCAGCAGCCTTCCAAGCTGAATACGTGGGTTCGATTCCCATCACCCGCTCCAACGCCTCCAGGACATATCGGATCGGCCGCACGCGAACCTGTCACCGGGCGCCACGGGCCGGTTCCAGCGACATGGCCGGCCCCCCTTCGGGCGGATGCGTTTGACGCGGAAAGGCCAGTGGTCAGCCGCGCAGGGCACCCCCGGTCGCTTTCGTGACCTTGTCGATGATCTTCTGGCAGACTGCCTCGATCTCGGCGTCTGTCAGGGTCTTGTCGCGCGGTTGCAGGCGTGCGGTGATGGCGATGGACTTGCGGCCATCGTCAAGCCCGGTGAACTGGTCGAACACCGTCACGCGGTCGATCAGCGTCTTGTCCGCGCCCTGCGCCGCATTGACCAGCGTCAGCGCCTCGACCTGCGGATCGACGACGAAGGCGAAATCGCGTTCGACCGCCTGCAATTCCGACATTTGCAGCGTGGGACGGGCAGACGATTTCTGCTTCGGGAAGGGAATGTTCGCGATGCTGACGGTAAAGCCGACCGCCGGACCCTTCAGCTGCATCCGGCGCATCACCCTGGGGTGAATCTCGCCGAACGTGGCCAGCATGTTGGGGCCAAGCGCGATATTGCCAGCGCGGCCCGGATGCCACCAGCCGTCCAGCTTGCGATTGATCTGCGCCTTCGCGGGCGCGCCAATGGCCGTCAGCACCGCCTCGGCATCGGCCTTGGCGTCATACAGATCCACCTTGCGATGGCTGCCGAAAGGATCGCGCGGAGCCGTGGCGCCGACCAGCAGGCCCGACAGCCGGATCGCCTGTTCGCCCGGCTCGCCGCCCGCGAAAACGGGACCGATCTCGAAAAGCGCCATATCGGTCAGGCCGCGCGCCTGGTTGCGCGCCGCTGCCGCAAGAAGACCGGGCAGCAGATCGGGACGCAGATGCGTCATCTCGCTGCTGATCGGGTTTTCGACCCGGACCGAATCGCCGCCGCCGCCGAAAAGCAGCGCCGCGTCCTGGTCGATGAAGGAATAGGTGACGCATTCGTTATAGCCAAGCGCCGCCGCCTGTCGACGCGCAGTCCTTTCGCGGACCTGCAGCGGCGTCAGGATCGGCTTTGGAACCCCCGGCTGCGGACGCGGCAACGGCTTGCCCTGCAGTCCGGTCAGGCTGGCGATGCGGGCGATTTCTTCGACCAGATCGGCCTCGCCCAGCACGTCGGGCCGCCACGAGGGGACATGGGCCAGATCGCCCGACAGGCGAAATCCAAGCGCCTCCAACGTCGCCCGCTGCTTGGCTTCCGGAATGTCGAGGCCAACGAGGCTGCTGGTGCGGGCCGGGTCCAGCCGATAGGCGCGGCCGGTATCGGGCAGGGTGCCGGCGGTGACGATTTCCGAGGCTTCGCCGCCGCAGAGATCAATGACCATTTTCGTTGCTAGTTCAAGGCCATGAAGCGTAAAATTCGGGTCGATTCCACGTTCAAAGCGATAGCGTGCATCGGAATTGATCTTCAGCGCCCGGCCGGTGGCGGCGGTGCTGATCGGATCGAAATAGGCCGCCTCGATGAAGACCTCGGTCGTGAATTCTCCGGCGCCGGAAGCGGCCCCGCCCATCACGCCGGCGATGCTTTCCGGGCCGGTCTGGTCACAGATCACGACGGCACCGGCGGGCAGCGCATAGGTCTTGTCGTCCAGGGCAACGATTTTCTCGTCCCCGCGCGCCGCGCGCAGGATCAGATCGCCCCGAACCTTGGCCGCATCGAAGACGTGAAGCGGACGGTTCAGGTCGTAGGTAAGGAAATTGGTGATATCGACCAGGGCGTTGATCGGTCGCAGCCCGATGGCGCGCAGCCGCTTTTGCAGCCAGGCCGGCGAGGGTCCGTTTTTGACGCCGCGCACGACGCGGCCACTGAAGAACGGGGCTTTTGCGGCTGCGTCGTCCGCGATCGTGACCTTGATCGGGCAGGGGAAACTGCCCGTTACCCTGGCCTCGGGCAGCGGTTTCAGCCGACCCAGACCGCGCGCCGAAAGATCGCGGGCGATGCCATGGACCCCAAGCGCGTCGGGCCGGTTCGGAGTGATCTTGACATGGATCACCGGGTCGATCTTCTCGGGCGCATGGGCCGCCAGCCAGTCGGTGAATTTCTCTCCGACCTCTCCCGAGGGCAGTTCGATGATGCCCTCATGTTCGTCCGACAATTCCAGTTCCCGCTCGGACGCCATCATGCCGTGGCTTTCGACGCCGCGGATCTTGCCGACGCCCAGCGTCACGTCGATGCCGGGCACATAATCACCGGGCTTGGCCAGCACCACGGTGATACCCGCGCGGGCATTCGGCGCGCCGCAGACAATCTGTTTCTCGCCCTCGTCGGTCATCACGCGGCAGACCCGCAGCCGGTCGGCGTCGGGGTGCTGCTCGGCCGAAACGACCCTGGCCAGCGTGAAGCGGTCCAGCCGGGCGGCCGGATCGCTGACATCTTCCACCTCGAGGCCCAGATCGGTCAGCGCCTCGGTGATGTCGGTCAGCGAGGCGTCGGTGTCGAGATGCTCCTTGAGCCAGGACAGGGTGAATTTCATGTCGGATCATCCGTTGAGAGGCGCGGGCCGCGCGGGCCGGGTGTTCGGCCCGGTTCCTAGCGCAAGCGACGGGGGATTGGTAGGGGCGCGAAGGGCGCCGTTCGCGCAGCGGCGCGCCCGGCCCAGCGGCAGCGACCGGGGCGGGCTTCGCCCGGCCCGTCCCCCGATCTCAGCGCCGCGCGGCGAAGAAGTCGCGCAACAGGCGTTGCGCGGCCTGGGCGCCGATTCCGTCGTAGATCTGGGGCCGATGATGGCACTGGGGATGATCGAAGACCCGCGCCCCATGCGCCACGCCGCCCATGCGAGGGTCGTCCGCGCCATAGAACAGCGTGGCGATCCGCGCGGCGGCGATGGCGGCGGCGCACATCGGGCAGGGTTCCAGCGTGACCCACAGGACATGGCCCGGCAGACGCTCTGTTCCCGCCTTCGCGCAGGCCGCGCGCAGGGCCAGAATCTCGGCATGGGCGGTCGGATCGGACAATTCGCGCGTCCGGTTGCCTGCGGCGGCGACGACGCGGCCCTGCGGCGACAGGATCACCGCGCCCACCGGCACCTCGCCCCGTCCCGCGGCCGCGCGCGCCTCTGCCAGGGCCTGCGCCATATGCGATGTGAACTTCGCCATGCCCGCTTGTCGCAAGGCCGCGATTGCCGCGCAAGCGGGCAAGACAAGGCTTTCCATGCGGTGCCGGAAAGCCTAGAACGCCCCTTTTGCCACCGCAGCGATGCGCAGGAGAGATCGCCATGACCGACAATCCCGAAAATCCCGGCAAACCGGCGGATGCCGACCGCATCGCCAAGGTGATCGCCCGTGCCGGCCTTGCCAGCCGCCGCGAAGCCGAACGGATGATCCGCGAGGGCCGGGTGACGGTCAACGGGCAAAAGATCGACAGCCCGGCCCTGGATGTCCTGCCCACGGACCTGATCGTGGTCGATGGCCGGAAGCTGGACGAGAAACAGGATACGCGGCTGTGGCTCTACTACAAGCCGGTCGGACTGGTCACGTCGGATTCGGACGAAAAAGGCCGGCAGACCGTGTTCGATGCGCTGCCCCGCGATCTGCCGCGGGTGATGAGCATCGGGCGGCTGGATCTGACCTCCGAAGGGCTTTTGCTGCTGACCAATGACGGCGAATTGAAGCGGCGGCTGGAACTGCCCTCGACCGGCTGGCTGCGCCGCTACCGGGTGCGGGTGAACGGCAATCCCAGCGACCTGACCTTCGCGCTCCTGCGACGGGGCGCGACCATCGATGGCGAGGATTTCGCGCCGATGGAGATTCGGCTGGACAGTCAGCAGGGGGCGAATGCCTGGCTGACCGTCGGCATCCGCGAAGGCCGGAACCGCGAGATCCGTCGCGCGATGACCCATGTCGGCTTGCAGGTGAACCGGTTGATCCGCGTCGGCTATGGCCCGTTCAAGCTGGCGGGACTGGAAAAAAACCAGGTGTCCGAGGTCAGGCGCAAGGTGCTGCGCGATCAACTGGGCGGGTTGCTGACCGGCGAGGTCGAGGAGAAGGACCGCGAGATGCGCCCGCGTGGCGCCGCGGGCGACCGCCCCCTGCGTGGCAGGCCGGATGATCGGTCGGGCGATCGGCCCGAGGGCCGGACGTTTCGCAGCGCCGGCCCGGACCGGCCGCGCCGCGAGGATGGCACGGGACCGCGTGGTCCGCGCGGCAAACCGGAAGGGCGGGGCGGCCATGCGGCTTTCGCCGATCGTGCGGCGCGCGGCCCGGACGACAAATCCGCCGGGGATCGTCCCTCGCGGGGGGGCAGTCCCGGGACCAAGGATGGCCGTCCGCGCGGCCCTCGCACGGAAGGCGATCAGGGTGACCGACCGCGCCGCAGTTTTGCCGGCAAGCCTGGCAAGGGTCGCTTCTCGCAGGATGGCAAACCCTGGGACAGGAAGCCGGCCGACAGGACGCCGAAGAACGCCATGTCCGGGGATGACCGCGCCGGACATGGCACAGGCGAGGAAGGCCGCGACCGTCCGCGCCGCGGCTTTGCGGCGAAGCCGGCCGAAGGGCAGGGCGCGCGGCGGAGCTTTGCGAAATCCGGGCCAAGGCCGCAGGGCGCAAAACCCGGCGCCAAGGGCGGGCGTCCGCTTGGCGGATCAAAGCCGTTCAAGGGCAAGCCGGGCGGCGGCGGCCGGCCATCGGGGAAACCGCGCAAACCGTGAAGGTCCGCCCATCGACCGCAGGCGCAATCTCGGCCGAACCTCGTGCCCGGCGCTGGCGGGCGCCGGGGGAATGCCGACCGGGTGGATCATTTCGTCAGGATCAGCTTTCCCGCGCGCGTGATCCGCAGTTGATAGATTTGATCATCGAGGATGATCAGCGCCTGGTTCCCGCCCCGTGTCAACTGCGTCGCATCATGCTGCGGCAGACGGGACAGGGGGTGCGGGCTGGCCGGGGTGAAATCGGCGGGACGAATGGCGGTCATCTTGGCCTCCTGGATCTGGGTGATGCTTCCCTAAGATCCTGACAAAATGTCTCTGGTATGTCAAAGTAAAAGAGTCGGAATTATCCTTCTGCGCGATAAAGTGCCCCGCGTCAGCTTTTGCCCAGGCAGCCGATCAGGTTGTCGGCCATGCCTTTCAGGATGTCCGAGTAAAGATCGGGGCCTTGCGGCATCGTCCGGCCCAGCAGGTCAAACTCTCCGGCGATCCGGGCATTGGTGCCATCGATCACTGTCCCGATCCGACGCGGATCCTGTCCATATTCGGAGAAGGCGCAGATCGCGTTGGTTGCGGCGATCTGGTTGCGGATATCTCGCAACCGCGCGGCCGAAGGGTCGCTGGCATCGCCCAGCGTCACGGCAAGCGCCGGACTCAGGCCGTAGTGACGGGTGAAATAGCCATAGGCATCATGAAAGACGACAAAGGCCTTGCCCGAAAGGGGGGCCAGTTCCGCCGCAATCTGCCGATCCAGTGCGGCAATCCTCTGCTGCGCGCTTCGGGCATTGCTTCGATAGCGCGACGCATTGCCTGCGTCGTGGCTGGCCAGGGCCTCGGCGATCGCAGCCAGCCACAGACCGGCATTGTCGGGATCCAGCCATAGATGCGGATCGGTCTTGCCATCGTTGCCGTCGTTGCCGTAGCCACGGGTCTGGACACCCGGCAGCGCGGCAAGCTCTAGATTGCGGCTCTCCGCGCTCAACGATTCGGCGGCGCGATCCAGCCAGGGCGTCAGAACCGGTCCGACCCAGATCAAGAGGTCGGCTTGCTGCAAGGCGCGTGCATCCGAGGGTCGCAACTGATAGCTGTGCGGATCGGATCCGGCTGGGAGCAGAACCGGAATTTCTGCCAGATCGCCCGCGACCTGCCGGACAAGCGAGGCTGTCACAGGCGTATCGGCGACGATTCTTGTCGATGCAGCCAAGGCAGGGCTGGCAAAGCCGATCAGGATCGCAATGAGAACCGAAAAGCGCATAGGTGACACCGTCGAACGAGTTGCGGGCCCTCCTCATGCAATGTTACAAGGTAACAAGTCAAATAAATTTGTGATAAGATAACATGAGCAATCAGGTTCCGGCGACCGCCTTTGTGCCACATGACCACCAGGCCTGCGCCGCCCGCGCGCTGGACGCGGCCGAGGCGCGTGTCGCCGCCGGGGGCGGGCGGCTGACTCCGGTCCGGCGGCGCACGCTGGAGATCCTGCTGGAATCGCACCGCGCGATGGGTGCCTATGACATCTTGCAGCGGCTGGCCGGTGCCGGGTTCGGGCACCAGCCGCCCGTGGCCTATCGCGCGCTGGAATTCCTGGTCCGGCACGGCCTGGCCCACCGCCTGCAACGGCTGAACGCCTTCGCGGCTTGCCTGCATCCGGGCCATGATCATCCTGCTGCCTTTTTCATCTGCCGCCAGTGCGACAGGCTGGCCGAGTTCCCGGCCACGCAGGTCCGCGATGCCCTGGCCGATCTGGCCGGCAAGACCGGCTTTGCCATCGAGCGCGCGACGATCGAGGCCGTGGGACTTTGCCCGGCCTGCGCAACCGACAGGATCGCCCTATGAGCGCGTTGATCGAGGCGCGCGACCTGACCATCTGGCGCCCCGGCACGAAAGAGCCGGTCCTGTCGCATGTCGATTTCCGCATCGATCCGGGCGAGGTCGTGACGGTGGTCGGGCCGAACGGATCGGGCAAATCGACGCTGGTGCGGGCATTGCTGGGGCATATGCCACTGGCGGGTGGGCAGGTGGTTCGGCAGGCCGGATTGCGGATCGGCTATGTCCCGCAGCGGGTGCAACTCGACACCGCGATGCCGATGAATGTCCGTCGCTTCCTGTCGCTGCCCCGGCGTGTCGATGCGGCCGCTGCCTCGGCCATCCTGGCGCGGACCGGGGTCGAGGGGCTGGAGCGCCGTCCGCTGAGCCAGCTTTCGGGCGGGCAGTTCCAGCGTGTCCTGCTGGCCAGCGCGCTGCTGCACGATCCGCATCTGCTGGTTCTCGACGAGCCAACGCAGGGGCTGGACCAGCCTGGCCTTGTGGCCTTCTACAAGCTGATCGACGAGGTGCGGCGTCAGACCGGCGCGGCGGTGCTGCTGGTCAGTCATGACCTTCTGGTCGTGATGCGGTCGTCGGACCGGGTCATTTGCCTGAACGGCCATGTCTGCTGCGAGGGCTCGTCCCGGCAGGTCAGCAGCGCGCCGGAATATCGCGCCCTGTTCGGGGGCGGCGCGGAAGGCATGCTGGCGCTGTATCGCCATGATCACGATCACGACCATGATCATGCCGTGGATCAGGCGCATCACCACCCGCGCGGCGCCAGCCCGGATGCTTGACGATTTCTTCATCCGCGGGCTGCTGGCCGGATTGGGGCTGGCGGTTGTGGCCGGGCCTCTGGGCAGTTTCGTGGTCTGGCGCCGAATGGCCTATTTCGGAGACGCCACGGCCCACGCGGCCATCCTGGGCGTGGCAATCAGCCTGGCCTTCGGTGTCTCGATCTATCTGGGCACGCTGGCGACGGCGATGGCGATGGCCGTGACGGTTTCGGCGCTGGTGAGCCGGGGACAGGCGATGGACACGATGCTGGGCGTGCTGGCCCATTCGGCGCTGGCGGTCGGGCTGGTCGGCGTCAGTTTCGTGCCATCTGCACGGACCGACCTGACCAGTTTCCTGTTTGGCGATATCCTGACGGTGGGCCGCCCTGATCTGGCGCTGATCTGGGGCGGCGCGGCGCTGGTTCTGGCGTTGCTGGTCTGGCGGTGGCAGCGACTGGTGACGGCGACGCTGAACGAGGAACTGGCAATGGCCGCGGGAATCGATCCGCGAATCGAAAGGCTTGTGCTGTCCATCAGCCTGGCGGTGGTGGTCGCGCTGTCGATTCGCGTGGTCGGATCGCTGCTGATTTCAGCCATGTTGATCGTGCCGGCGGCGGCGGCGCGCGGATTGTCGCGCACGCCCGAGGCAATGGCTGCGGCGGCCGCCCTGATCGCGGCCGGCGCGGTTGCGGCGGGGCTGTGGTTCTCTTTGCGGCTGGATACGCCGGCGGGTCCGTCGATCGTCGTTGCGGCGGCGACATTTTTCGTTTTGTCGCAGGTATTTCGTCGTGGCTAGTGCAGCTTTGCAACACTTGCGGCGAGGCGGGGCAGGGGCAGGAACCGATCGCGGCGGCGCGGTGTTGGCGATTATGCAACAGTAGAGACAACCCCTCGGAGATTTTGAATTGATGCTGCTTTTCAAGAGTTCTGGATTGTGTAACTGTCGCATCGATGTTGCCGGAGACGGCAGCCTTCAAACGAAACGGAGCATGATCATGACCAAATTCGCTACTTTCGCTGCCGCCCTCGGCCTGACCGCTTCCTCGGCTCTGGCCGGTGGCTATGTCGCACCTGTCGTCGACGTCGAACCCGTCGTCGTGGAAGAGAAGCCGGCTTCCTCGAACGCTGGCCTGGTTGTCCCCGCCCTGCTGCTGCTGGGCGTGATCGCCGCCGTCGCTTCCAACAACGACGACAGCTGATTTCGAAGCGGATCGGGCACGTCCCGGTCTGTTTCAACGGGGGGCTGGCATTCGTGCCAGCCCCCCTTTCGTTTTGTGTTCTTCGACCTTGCGGGTGGCGCCACGGCCTGCCGTCCGCCATCGACGCGTCGCCTGCGATGTCATATCCTCCGCCGGCAAACGGGCTCTGAAAGCGGGCTTGCCAATCGGTGCGGCATGGCTGGCCATGATCGGCGTCGAACAGATGCGGCCCGCGCTGGCGACCGGTCCGGATGGCCGGCCTGATGGCGGATCAGGGGCGCAGCGTCTGGATCGTCACGTAGCCCAGGGCCGGGCCGATCCATTGGCGCGACACGACGATCTGGCCGCCTTGTGAAATGTAGCTGTTCTGGAAACTGACGCCGTGACCGTCGCAGTTTTCCAGGGTCACGCCGGACTTGGGGCCGGGCTCGGTGGTGCAGGCAAATTGCAGCGGCCGTTCCAGGCCATCGCCCGTGAAATAGCGCATCACGCGCGTGCCACTGCCTGACGCGCCGGCGCGGATCAGCGCCTCGGTCTGCGGTTCCGCCACGGACAGATCGTTGCCCAGGCCACGGGTGCCCACCAACATTCCGCCGCGCAGGATCAGCGCCTCTTCCGTGGGCGTCATGTAGGTTCGCATGGCACCGTTCTGGCCGGTCATCGCCATCACCTGGTTGCGGCCCAGCGATTCAAAACCCGCCTGGATCAGCGGCGCGGGATTGACCTGCAGCGCCTCGGCCGCGGCCTCGGCGGGGGATTTCGGCGGTGCGGCCGGCTCTTGCCGGGCCGTGTCCCGCGCGGCGATGGCCTGCCGGGCGGATTGCGACAGCGCGCCGAAGATGCCGTTGTCCTGTTCGTCGGCCGTGCCGTTGCCGCAACCCGACAAGGTCGTCAGCGCCAGGGCGGCAAGGATGATCGTGCCTGCGGTCTTCATCGCCAGAACCTCCCCCAGCCGTCATAGAGTTTGGCGTCCTGCGCGTCGCGGACGCGGTCATAGAGGCGGCCTGACACGTCCACCCGCGCCCCGCCATCGCGCGACAGCGACCGCAGGGTGGTCGAGGCGCGGTCGCGCGTCGGCTGTCCGGTGGCCCAGGTGATCGGGATCGACAGGCTGATGCCCTTGTCGAAGCTGCCCTCGCCGAATTGCTCGGCCGACAGGTCGGTCTTGGTCGCGAAGGCACCGATCCGCCAGCCATTCGCGAATTCGCGCGTCACGCTGACGGTCGCGCCCTTGTCGCCCGCCAGATACTTGCCAAGATCGAGTTGGGCGGTGAAACCCTTCGCAAAGCCTTGCGTGACTTCGTAATAGACCGAAACGCGTCCCGTCGTGACCTCGTAGTCGCGGAAGCTGAAAAGCTGATCGAAATCGCGTTTGCGGACCCGGTTCACCTCGGCCCCGATGCCCAGGTTGGAATCGGCGGGTTTCCACAGCACCTCGGCCGAGACGCCACCATAGGCCCGTTCCAGCAGGCCGGCGGTGACGCGGGTATAGATGTTGGGTGTGGCCTTCGCGTAATAGGCCAGCGTCAGTTCGGGGATCACGGGGCTGGAATTGCCGGTATACATCCGCGTATCCGACCGCACGCGCGGCACCCCATCAACCGTTTCAAGTTCGGGCCGGGCCTCGTATTCCTCGGGCGTGTAATATTCGCCGCGATTGCCCCGAATACCCGGACCCCGCTGGTCGATATTGCCGAAGACACGCTGGCGCAGCGCGCCGGTCAGGATCAGGCCGGGCGAGATCTCGTAGCTGGCCCGCGCCTGGCCGCCGACTTCATAGGTCAGCCCGTCCTGGGCATCGAAGACGCCCAGTTCCAGATAGGGCGACAGCGACCAGCGAAAGCGCGGATAGACATTGTCCGAATAGACCAGACCGGCGGGCCGTCCGGCATCGCCGAGCACCGAGGCGGCGGCGATCTGGCCGGCTTGGGTGTTTTCCAGCCGCTCGATATCGGTGCGATGCAGCGTGACCGAGGATGTCGGCACGCCCTCGGCGGTCGAGGTGATCACGAAGGTCTCGACCGAGGGCGGCAGAGCGCGGGTCATCAGACGGGCGGTGCGGCCGATGGCCTCGGCCTGGCTGATATAGCGCTGGTTGCGCAGGCGCACCTCGGCCCGGTTCGCGGTCAGGGCCATGGCTTCGAGGATCTGGCCCTCATCGGCCATGGCATCGCCAAGCGCCTTCTGGATCGCCGGCTGGGCCGACGGATCCTGCGACCAGATGCCAGACCAGCCTTCGGGATCGGCGGCAGGCGCGGGGCGCGGGCGGACCGGGGCCGGGGCCTTTTCCAGCCCGGACGGATAAGGCGACTGGCGCGGGTTCAGCACCATCGAGAATTGCGCCCCGACCGTGTTGCCGCCAATCGTGTAAAGACCGGCCTGATAGGCCTCGCCCCAGCGGTAATAGGCGCCAAGGTTCAGCTTGCTGCCGGGATCCTTGTTGCCCTGCTGATAGACCACGCCGTTGCCGCGACGGGCGATATAGGTGTCGTTGGAATATTCCGCCACCAGCGACAGGCGGTCATTGACCTGCCAGCTGACCGAGCCGAAGGGTTTCGCCCCGCCCGAGAACCATTCATCGGCGTTCAGTGTGCCGCCTTGGCCGCTGTCGTCGAAAAGGCGCGGCTTTCCCGCCAGCGTCCCCCAGCCAAGGCCGGCCGAAACGCGAACCTTCGGCGTCACGCTTTTGGTGGCGACGATGTATTCGCCCGAATAGACGCCGGTGCCCAGAAAATCCTGAAGTCCCACGGCGACGGCGGGGCGCCATCCCTGTTCGCCCAGAATCTGATAGCGCATATCCAGCGACCGGTCCGAGATGAAGTCCTCGTTTCGGTAGTCGCTGACCCCGTTCACCCGGGAATAGCGCAGAACCGTGGTCAGGCCGGGCAGGACCTGAAAGCCGACATTGGCGCGCCGTCCGAAATCCGACCACGAGATGGCGGCGCTGAGCGAGCCGTCCGGCATCACCTCGGCGGTTGGCGTGTCGATGCCGCCGGGCAGGCCATAGGTGGACAAGGTGCGGCCCAGCAGCGGTTCGGCCACGGCAGTCGAACTGACCGATCCCAGCACCATCGCGACAGGCAGCGTCGTCACCAGAAGGCGGCGGACAAGCGGAGATCGGCGCATCGGGTCAGCTCCTCCCATTCGGATTCGGGCGATCATAACGATGCCGCGGCTCGATTGCATCCCGCCAGCGGCAGATCGCGGACCGGGTGCGGCTTCCGGGTCGCAGGTCGCGGGCCGTCGCAGGTCACTCACCGGGTCGGGGTGTCGGTCGATGCGTCGCCCGAAACGCTGGGCGGCGTCGAGGGAAGCCGCAGCGCGGGGGCGGGAACGCCGCTGCTGCCGGTGCCGCCGCCCGCCTCTGATCCGGCCGAGGCGTCCGGCGCGGGCGGCATCTCGCCCGTGCCTTCGCTTGCGGCCGGAGTTGCTGAGGCGGCGGCGGGCCTGGGTGCAGGCTTGGTCGAAGCCGGTTTGGGGGCCGCGGCACGGGCGGCTTTCGGCGCCGCCGGGGCCGGGGCCTTGACGGCCGCGACGGCCTGGGCGACCTCGGCCGATGCGGGCCCCGCGCAGCCGCGGTTGGTGCGGCCCGAGACGGTAAGGGCCGCGGTCATCGGAAAACGCTGGCCGGACATGTCGTCACGACAATCATCGCCGCGTACCGTCAGCACGAAGGGCCGTCCGCCCAGCACGCCGATATACTCCACGCCTTCGGCGAAGGCGATCCGGTTCACCCGCACGGCGCGGCCCTTCTGGTTGTCGGGCGTCCGGTAGATCGCGGTCGAGCCCGCTGCATCCACGGCCCAGAACGGCTCGTTTCCGCGGGCGCTGAAGGCGGCGGTGTTGTAGGTCTCGGGGTTGACGGTCGCGACCGGTGTCTTGCCACCGCCCGTCTCGATCGGCGTCTCCAGCGGCGAGACATCGGGCGGCCCCTTGTGACCCTGGGCCGCGGGTTCCTGCTGACTGCCCGAGCCGGGCAGGCCGGTGCCCTCGCAGGCGGCCAGCGTCAGGGTCATGGATGCGATGAAAGCGAGACGCGAAAACATCGGGCGGCCTTTTCAGTTTGTTGGATCACTGCTGCCCAAGCGTTAGCAATGCCACGTCGCCGGAGCAAGCGCCGCGACCCATTGCCGCATCATGGCGGCGGGCTGCCGCCGGTGGTGGCCGGGCGCAAACTCGGCCCCGGACCGGACCGGCCGAACGGCTTGATGCGGACAGGCTGCGGACCCTCACGGTGTTGAGCCATCGTGTCTAGGCTTCGCAGGTCACGCCGATGATGCGCCTCATGCGCTGTCGGCGTTTCCGTGACCATGGGGCTTGCCCTTGTCGTCAGCATTGTGGTGTCCGTAGAGATCGGCGTCATCGTGGGCGCGGTCCTCGTGCTCGAACTCCAGACTGGAATGGGTGATGCCGAAATCCTGTCTCAGCCGGTCCTTGATCGCGGACTTGATGCCTTCGCTTTCGTCCCATCCCTGGGCGGTCAGGACGACGTGGCAGTCCAGCGCGACCTCGTGTTCCTGCATCTGCCACAGATGGACGTGATGCAGGTCCGCAACGCCATCGACGTCGCGCATCGCCCTGACGACCGCCTCGTTGTCGATGTCGGGCGGGCTGCCCAGCATCAGCGTCCGTGCCGGGCCGCCGATTTCGGTGAAGGCCAGATAGAGGATATAAAGCGCGATGCCGATGGTGATGGCCGGATCGACCCACCGCATGTCGTAGAGGATGATCAGCGTGCCGCCGACGACGACCGCGACCGAAGCTGCCGCGTCCGAAAGGTTGTGCAGGAAAAGCGCGCGGATGTTCACGCTGCCCTTCATCATCGAATAGGTCAGCATCGCCGTCAGGGTGTCGATCACCAGCGCGATGCCCCCCAGGATGACGACCGTCCAGCCCTGCACCTGCGGGGGGTCGATCATCCGCATCCCGCCTTCGTAGATGAGGTAGAATCCGATCAGGATCAGCGTCGTGTAATTGATCAGGGCCGCCACGATCTCGATCCGGCCATAGCCGAAGGTCATGCTGGCATCGGCCGGCCGGCGGGCGATCTTGCGGGCCGCGAATGCGATCACCAGCGACGCCATGTCCGAGAAATTGTGCAGCGCGTCTGCAATCAGCGCGAGACTGCCCGAAAGAATGCCGCCGACGATCTGCGCGACGGTCAGGATCCCATTGGCCCAGATCGCGATCGATACCCGACGATCGCCTGAATCGGGGTCGATATGCGGGTGGGCGTGATCATGCGGCATGATGGATCCATCTTCTGGCGGGACGGTTCATCACATCACTTCCTCAAGCGCCAGCAGCAGCAGGAAGCCGACGAAGAACATCGCCGCGACCCAGGGCCGGTCGGGTATTTCATGGGCCTCGGCCAGCAATTCCTCGGTCACGAGGTAAAGCAGCGCGATCAGGCCGAAGCTGAGAAAGGCAGTAATATACTGGTCCGGAAGCCCGGCAATCGGTGTCGCGACCAGCGCGCCCAAGGGCAGAAACACCAGCAGGGCCACGACGGTCAGGATGATTCTGATCCGCGATTGCGTCGTCTTTGACAATTCCGTGACAATGGCCAGCCCCAGGAACAGAATCTCGACGCTCAATGCGATCGTCAGCAATATTCCGGCCTGCCCGCCTGCCGCGAAGGCGATCCCCAGAACCAGCCCGTCGATCAGAAGATCCACCCCGACCAGTGTCAGGAAACCGGCCGGCCCCTTGATGACCCGTTCCAGCTGACGGATCCCCAGCATGACCGCGATGCCCGCGAATCCACCGATGATCGTCACGAACGGAGACCCGCTATGGGCGATATCCGGCATGATTTCACCGGCGGCGGCGGCAAAGACCACGCCTGCGGCAAAGTGCTGGATGGCGCTGACAAGGACCGCCCCGGGCCGCAGGTTGACCGCGATGACCGCCGCCAGCAGCGTGACGGCGGCGGGAATCAGGGTATAGGCCCAGGCGGCGTTCATCCTTCGTCTCCATGCACTGCCTTGTGATGCTCGCCATGGGCATCGCGCAGGATCTTCACGCCGCCCCACAGGAACACCCCGGCGATGCCGACGCCGACGGCCAGATCGGGCCAGTTGTCACCCAGCCACCAGACCAGTCCTCCGGCAAGAAGGATGCCGCCATTTGCGGCAAAATCGTTCCAGCTGAAGGTGTTCGCGGCCCGCACATTGACGTCGGGTTCCTTCAGCCGTGATAAAAGCCAGACACAGATCACGTTGACCACGGCCGCAATCACCGACATCGCGATCATCAGCCCGCCCAGCGGTTCGGACCCGGCGTAATAGCGCCGGACGGCATCGACGAGGACGCCGACCGCGAACAGCAGCAGCATTCCGCCCGAAACGTTGGCGGCCGCCCGCTTCCATTTGCCGGCGCGTGACACCGCGAACAGGCTGATGGCGTAGACGACCGTGTCGGAGGTGTTGTCCAGCCCGTTGGCGATAAGACCGCTAGAATCCCCGATCGCGCCGGTGACGAAGAATCCGATTGCGATGGCGAGGTTGAGCAGCAGAACGATCCACAACACACGGCGCTGCTGTTCGTTCTTTTCGTCGATCGTCTCGGCCAATTTTCCTGTCCCCATGCGACGTTATGGTTCGGGGAACGCTACGGGCCCGGAACGGGTTCCGGCTTGGCGCGTGGTTCGCCGGTCCTGCCGCACAGCCGGATGCGCCCGGCCGAAGGGAAGGCGGCGCCCGTTTTCGGGGCGCCGCCGTCGAAGTCGTCCGGTTTGACGCGCTTGCGCGACCGCCGCGGCTACTGTCCTTTGATCGCGTAGTTCATCACCGAAAAGATCTCGTTCTGCTCCATCACGCCGCCGAACAGATGCGCCCAGGGACCGCGCGCGAACAGCGCCACGTCTTCGCCGGAATGGGTTTCGGAACTTGTCGGCAGCAGCGCCTGCTGCATGTAGTCGCGTCCCTCGGCCTCGTCCGCCGAAACCTCGGGCCGGGATCCTGACCAGGTGCCGTCGGCCTGTTCCTGCATGACCGAGCCCGGACCATTGAGATATCCGGCGACGGTATAGGGCTTGCCATCATCGCCCAGTGCCGGTTCGGCCAGCGCCTCGGTGCCGGCCTCGTCGATCTGCCTGCAAAGGCCGGTGATCGAGGAGCCGCGGCCGCAATAGCCGTTGAAGGCGATGGCGTGTTCGTGGTCGGCGGTGACGATGATGAGCGTGTCTTCGGGATTTGTCAGTTCGATGGCGCTGGCGACCGCATCGGCGAAGGCCTTGCCGTCCGTCACCGTGCGATAGAGATTGCCGCCGTGGTTGGCGTGATCGACCCGGCCGGCCTCGACCATCATGTAAAAGCCCTGGTCGTTCGCGGACAGCGCGTTGATCGTGGTCGCGGTCATTTCGGCAAGCGAGGGCTCGCCGCTGCGATCGGCCTCGTATTGCATGTGGCTGGATTCGAACAGCCCGAGGATCGGCGCATTGCCGCTGGCCTGGAGCGCGGCGAAATCGTCGCTTGCGAACACCACCTGGGCGCCGGCGTCCCGCGCCTCCTGGACAAGATCGCGCCCGTCGGTGCGGCGGCCCGGCTGACCCTCGGCATCGGTTGCGTCCTGGGGAAGGAAATGCCTGCGACCGCCGCCCATGGCGACATCGACGACGCCGTTCTTCATCTGGTCAAGAAGCTGAACCGCGATATCGGGCTGGGCGCAGCCTTCGGGAATGTCGGAATTGTCTTCCCAGTCGCGGTTGGCGGTGCGCGCATAGACCGCCGCCGGCGTGGCATGGGTGATGCGCGCCGTCGAGACGACGCCAACGGACTTGCCTTGTTCGGCGGCGATTTCGGCAAAGGTGCGGACGCCGTTCTCAAGTCCGGCCGCGCAGTCGCTGACGGCGACGTTTTCAGTGACGTTGATCAGATCGTTTTTCGTCTTGATGCCGCTGTTCATCGCGCTTGCCGTGGGGGCGGAATCCGGGGTCTGCCCGTTTGTCGAATAGGTCTTGATCAGGGCGACATTGGGAAAAGCCTCGAACGGCTGGACATAATCGTCGCCCAGCCCGCCCTGCTGCTGACCGGCAAAGAGCCGCGAGGCATAGTTCGTGCCGACACCGTTGCCGTCGGCCACGAACAGGATGACGTTTTTCGCACGCTTGGTGTTGGGCTGGTTGGCAAGCCGTTCTTGCAGCGCCTCCTGGGCCTGCTGATACCAGGGCGACGACGCCTGCGGCAGGTTCTGCGCATTTGCGACGCTGGCGCCAAGGATTGACGCGACTGCCCATATCGATCCACGCATCTCGGTCTCCATCGATGTTGTTCGCCCGTGTTCTAGTCGGGCAGTGCGACATCTTCGTGACCATTCGCAGATGACTGCCATGAATGGGGGTGCATCAGGAGGATCAGCGTTCGAATCCGGGCCCGGCGCTGACCGGCAGCGGGCCTGTCAGGCGCCCATCTGGTCGTGCTGGGTGAGACATTCGGTGTGGTCGCGCAGCACCTCAAGCACCCGGCAGTCGGCGGTGCGCCCGCCGCTGCATTCGTGAACCATCCGCTTCAGTTCGGTGCGAAGCGCCTTCAGGCGCGCAAGGCGCTGTTCGACCTGTTTCAGCTGACGGCGCGCGATCGCATCCGCCTCGTCGCAGGATTTGTCGGGATGGTCGCTGAGATCCAGCAGCTCGCGGATCACGTCCAGCGGAAAGCCGAGCTGCCGCGAGTGGCGGATGAAGGACAGGCGGTCGAGTTCGGCATCGCCATAGCGCCGCTGCCCGCCCCCGGTCCGGCCCGGTTCCGGCATCAGCCCGATCTGTTCGTAATACCGGATGGTCTGCACCTTGGTGCCGGTCTTTTTCGCCAGACTGCCGATCGTCAGCATCATCGCCTCCGTAAAAGGTAAAGTAGTTGTAGGTTTCGAGCGACGGATTTGCAAGTGCCGGCTAGCGGGCGCGCGTGACGTGTTGTCGCAACAGCCGTGCTTGAACCTCCAGCCACCAGAGGCTTTATGCGACAAGTCGAACCGGGAATCGGGCCGCGGCCATGCTGTCGGGCGTCCGGTCGCGGCGCCGGGCACTCGCGGGCACCCTGGCGCGCCCGGCCTCGACGGTCGGGAAATGCCCTATGGTTCAAAGGGCGCCGGTCGGCTAGAGGGCCGTCAGGCTGGTGGTGTCCTTCGGGTCCGAAACCACGGACCGTCGAAGGTCTTCACGGGGTTTTCGAAAGGCTGAACGGGCAATCCGGGACAAACACGATCATGGAATACCCTTCTCCGAACGGGCCCGGCTTGATCGGAAGCCTTGCCGACCGATCGCTTTGCGGCAGCCGTCAGAACAGGGTGGCAACGGGTCTGTCCGCCGGTTTCGATCTGAGGCCGTTTCTGGACATCTGGTCAGGATAAGATTATGGAAAAAAACAAGAAATCACTGACGATCGGAATCGCCGCGGCGCTTTTGGCGCTGACAGCCGATCAGGCGACCAAGGCGCTTGTCGTCGCCAAGGCAGTCGCGCTCAGTTCTGGCGTCGCCGTCTTTCCCGGCTTCAACCTTGTTTTTCTTCGCAATGACGGCGTGACCTTCGGTCTGCTTGGCGGCGCGCCGTGGTGGAGCCTGGTCGCGGTGGCGCTTGCCGTCTGCGTCTGGCTGGCGGTTCTGATGGTGCGAACCCCCAGCCGGGTCGAGGCGCTGGCCTATGGCACGATCATCGGCGGCGCCGCCGGCAATATCGTCGATCGCCTGCGCCATCGGGCTGTGACGGATTTTCTGGATGTCTATATCGGCGCGGCGCATTGGCCCGCCTTCAACCTTGCCGACGTGTTCGTGGTAAGCGGTGTGGCGCTGCTGTTCGCGGCGCCATGGCTGAGCGGTCGGGCTCAGGCGTAGATGTCGATGGGCGTGCCATTCTTCACCATGGCATAGATTTCCTCGATCTGGGCATCGGTGACCGAGATGCAGCCGGCGGTCCAGTCGCGCACATTCTCCGGATCGATGCCGGGACGCGGGCCGCCATGAATGAAGATGTCCCCGCCCGGAGACCGCCCGCGCGCCTCGGCAAAGGCGATGTCGGCCTCGTTGGGATAGGAAATCCCGATCGACAGGTGGAACAGGCTCTCGGGATTTCTGCGGTCTATGATATAGGATCCCTCGGGTGTCCGCCCGTCACCCTCGAACTGCTTGTGTCCCTCGGGTGCGAAGCCCAGCCCGATCGGATAGGTCTTCAATACCCGCTCCTTGCCATCGAGGAAAAGCAGCCGCTGCGCCTTGTACATTCGCAGCCGCGTCACTTCGGGCCCGCTATAGCTGCGGAACTTGCTGGCGCAGGCGGACAGGAAGGCAACCAGTCCCGAAACCACAAGCGCGCGTCGTGGAAGTTTGAAATTCGTCATGACGCGACGCTCCTCGTGTTCGGTTCCGGTTGCCTTCCAAGGCAAGCGGGGCGGGCCCGCCGGTTCAATGTCCGGGGGCAAGAACGCCGTCGGAAACCGGCCTGGCGGCGGGTTTTCCGCCCGAAGGCCTGGCGTCGGTCCGGTGCCCGTTCAGCAGTCTCAGCGCGTTGGCGACGACCACCAGCGAGACACCGACATCGGCGGCGATCGCGCCCCACATCGAGGCCATGCCAAGCACGGTCAACCCGACGAAAAGCGCCTTGGTCGCAAGCGAGATGCCGATGTTCTGGCGGATGATCCCCATGGTGCGGCGCGAATGGCCGATCAGCCACGGCACCCGGCCGATATCGTCGGTCATCAGGGCGATGTCCGCCGTCTCGATCGCCGCGTCCGAACCGACCGCGCCCATGGCGATGGCATAATTGGCCCGTGCCATGGCCGGCGCATCGTTCACCCCGTCGCCGATCATGGCGACCATGTCGTGCCGGGCGACCAGTTCTTCGATGGCCGTGACCTTGTCTTCGGGCAGAAGCTCGGCGCGGACCTCGTCGATGCCGACTTCCGCCGCGACCGCACGCGCGGTCCGTTCGTTGTCGCCGGTCAGCATGACGATGGTCTTCACGCCCTGTGCATGAAGCCGCGCGACGATGCCCTTCGCGTCCGGCCGGATGCGGTCGCGCAGTTCAAGGACGCCGGTGACCCCGGCCTCGTCTCCGACAGCCACAAGCGTGCTGCCCGCGCCTTCGATCCGGTCGCGCAATTCCTTGGGAATGATGCCGTCGAAGCCTTTTTCCTTGGCGAAGCGATCCGAGCCGAGCCAGACGGAACGACCGCCCGACCGCCCTTCGAGGCCGCGCCCCGGCACCGTCCGCGTATCATCGGCGGCAGAGACCGCGATGCTGTCGGCTTCGGCACGGGCAAGGATGGCGCGGGCCAGCGGGTGCGAGGACCGTGCTTCAAGTCCCGCCGCCACCGACATCAGGTCACGCGCCGAGGCGCCGCCCAGCGGATGAACCGCCGCCACCTCGGGTTCGCCCATGGTAATGGTTCCGGTCTTGTCCATCGCCAGGGCCGTGGTGCGGCCCGGCGCCTCGACATAGGCGCCGCCCTTGATCAGAACCCCGGCACGCGCGGCAGAGGTCAGCGAGGCGACGATGGAAACCGGGGTCGAGATGACCAGCGCGCAGGGGCATGCGATCACCAGCAGGACGAGCGCGTTGTAGAACCAGTAGTCCCAGGCCCCGCCGAAGACCAGCGTCGGCACGGCCGCGATCAGGATCGCCAGCACCATCACGATGGGGGTGTAGATGCGGGCGAACTTGGCCACCCACTGCTCGACCGGTGCGCGGCGCGCATGGGCGTCGCCGACCATGCGTATGATCTTGGCCAGGACCGTGTCGCTGGCGGCCTTGGTCGCCCGAACCGTCAGCGTGCCCTCGCCATTGATGGTGCCGGCATAGACATCCTCGCCCGGTTCCTTCGGCACCAGCGCGCTTTCGCCCGTGATCGGTGCCTGGTTGACCGCGCCCACGCCCTCGGTCACCTCGCCGTCCAGGGGAATGCGGTCGCCGCCGCGCACCACGAAGCGGTCGCCCACGGCCACCTGGGCCGCAGGGACATCGGCCTCGGTCCCGTCATCGCGGATCACCCGCGCCGTCGGCGGCGCAAGATCCAGAAGCGCCGAGACCGCGTTGCGCGCGCGCCCCACGCTCCAGCTTTCCAGGTAGAGAGAGAGCGAGAAGAAGAAGGCCACCGTCGCCGCCTCGAAATAGGCGCCCAGAAGGATCGCGCCGGAAACCGCGACGATCATCAGCAAATTCATGTCCGGTGACATCCGCCGGGCCGAGGACCAGGCCTTGGGCGCGACCAGCCATGCGCCGAAGACGATGGCCAGGAAAAAAGCGCCGATCTCGATCAGCGGCATCGGTGTCTCGCCGTGGTCCGAAAAGATTCGCACCAGACCCGCAGTGCCGGATTCCACGCCATGCCAGATGAATCCCAGAGCCCAGAACCCGCCCGAAAGCGCGGTGAAGAATTTCTGCCGCTTCAGGTGCGCGGCCTGATCCTCGGCCGCGTTCTCGGAACTCCAGGGCCTCGCGCTCATCCCGGTGCTTGCAACCAGCTTGGTCACTTCGTCATCCGAAATCGTGTCGGCGCTGTCGAGAATGGTCATGCGACCATTGATGACATCGAAGGCCAGATGCTCGGCACCGCCGATCTTCGGGCCGACGACCTTGTTCAGGATCGCCACTTCCTCGACGCAATCGAGACCGGAAACCTGAAAGCTTCTTCCCGCCGCGGAGGAGGGCGGCGGCGCCGGGACGACGCTGCTTGCCGCCTGGCTGCCGCAGCAGGCGCCGCCGCCATGATCGTGGCTGTGGGCCTGAGCATGTGAATGGCCGGCGTGATCGTGCTTGTGATCTTGATCATGATTGTGATCGTGATCGTGATCCTGTGCGTGATCCTGTGCGTGATCGTGCTTGTGATTGTCGGATGGCATGAACTGACCTCGGGATTCGATGAGTTCAGCAGAAGATAGTCCCTACAGCAACTGTAGCTTCAAGGCATAATTCGGCCTTGCCGGAATTTTTTCTGTCCGTTCACACTCGACACAAACTTGACCGCTGGCAGGCTTGTGAGTCAGGGGTTCAAATGCAACAAGGATACCGACAAGGTTCATCACGCAGGAAAACGACCCAGATGAAAAGAAAACCTTACTTTGTCCTGGCGACGGTTCTGGTCAGCACCGCTTGCACCAGCATGACACCCAGAATGCAGGTTGCCGAAACCGCGCCCGACGCCCTTCCGCCCGAACTTTACGCGCTTGCCGCGCCGGGACAGGACATCGCCTCTGCGCGCCTTCTGCCGCAGGACAACTGCTATTGGTACGAACATCGCGGACAGGTCGAAACCACGCTTCTTCCCCTGACGACGGCCGATGGCCGTCCCATCTGCAGGCAACCTCGAGCCTGACCCCGCCGGGGCATAGGCCCCGGCCGGCGATCCGGGGATGGGACCGGCCCCGGCTTCAGGACGTCACGCTGTCCGAGGCTGAATACAGGAACGCGGTCGAGCCGAGTTCCACCAGCGGATAGAGATCGTTGATATGCACCATGACCATGCGCACGCAGCCGGAACTGGCGCGGCTGCCGATGCTTTTGGGGAACGGCGTTCCGTGGATGCGCAGCATGGTGTCCCTGTCGCCGACATACAGATACAGGGCGCGCGACCCAAGCGCGTTCTCGGGTCCGGGCTCCATCCCGTTTTCAAACTTCGCGTAGATTTCAGGCTCGCGTTCGATCATGTTCTGGGTCGGGGTCCAGTGCGGCCATTCGACCTTGCGCTTGATCGTGTAGACGCCCGGTTCATACAGGTCGCCGCGCCCGATCGCCACGCCATAGCGCATCGCGGTTCCGCCGGTCTCGATGTGATAAAGATATTTCGCCACCGCATCGACATGGATATCGCCCGGGACAAGCCCGTCATTCGCCACGACCCGCTGGGGCAGATAGCGCGGGTGCAGACCCCACGGATTGGTCGTGGCCGCATCATAGCCCGGCGGCGTGACCTCCGCGTCCCAGGCGGCCTTCTGGGCGGCATCCGGCCAGGTGCTGGCAAACAGGGGGCCAGATATTGACGCAGAGAACAATGTCGTGGTTGTCTGGATGAAGTGTCGTCTCGTCAGCATCTTTTGCCCTTCCTTGGTCGTTCGATATCGTCAATGCCTGTGACATCAATGAAGTGATCGTTGCCCAAAAGTCCAATACCCCTGCGGCAATCTCGATTTGGTCCCGTTCCGATAAAACCTGCAGCGGCCAGAGGTTCAACAAAAACTCGCGTGATCCGGGCATGAAGCTGAAAAAAATTTCAGACCTGTTGCCGCCGCCCTGGCCGATCCCCGTCCCGTCCTGGACAGGCGCAATGTCCGTGTCGCCTGGTCGAATTCATCCCGACGCCGGGAGACAGCGACGCCGATCTTGCCGCGGATCGGGCGCCGAAAGCCTGCGACACCATGTCACGTCCGCCCCTGAAGCTGCGTCTTTTGCAAGAGCGCGATCAACTCGTTGAACTTTGCGCGTTGTTCGTCCGGTTCGCCGCTGGCGATCGCGGCCTCGACGCAATGTCGGGCATGGTTTTCCAGAAGCATCCGTTCGACCCCCATCAGCGCCGAATGAACGGCCGCGGTCTGTGACAGGATGTCCACGCAATAGCGATCCTCCTCGACCATGCGGGCGATACCACGGACCTGACCTTCGATCCGCGCAAGACGATCGAGCGCGCGCTGCTTGTTCGGTTTCATCGCCGCCATCGTGGAACCCGATCCCCACCATGGGGTTTGGGGATACATATAGTGGGTATTGGTATAACGCAACGAAAAGGGGATCAATTCGTCATGAAGAAGACCAATGAAGGCCATGGGGGCGGGGGCGGAATGGGTTACGGCCGCTTTGCCGCGATGATCGCCACGTCGACGGTGGTGATGTTCGGTCTGATGTATCTCAACACCTATCTGCTTTCGCATGTGTTCTGGTCGGAAACGCGGGCCTACATGGCGCTGCTGATGGGGGCCACGATGGCGGTCATCATGCTGGCCTTCATGCTGTCGATGTATTCCAGCAAGTCTCTGAACATCGCCATTTTCCTGGGCGCGGGCGTGGTCTTCGGCGTTTCGCTGTGGCTGGTGCGCAGCCAGTTCACGGTGGGCGACACAAGCTACATGCGCGCGATGATCCCGCACCATTCGATCGCGATCATGACATCGAGCCGGGCCGATATCTCGGATCCGCGCGTGCGCAAGCTGGCCGACGAGATCATCTATGCCCAGGACAAGGAAATCGCCGAGATGCGGTATCTGATCGCCGACATCGAAGCCTCGGGCGATGCGACCCAGCAGGAAAATCCCCCGGCGGCCCAGGTCGTCAGCGTCGATCAGGCCCTGTCCTCGGCCGAGGTCAGCGTCCTTGATCCGGAATTCCTGACCAATGATGACATCGCGCAGATATTCCCGAACGGCGCGGCCTGCACCTTCACCTACACCGAAACCAGCCAGCCTGTCCTGGCGATCGGTCAGGATGGCGCGGCCCTGACCAAGATCAGCGGCAACTTGATCCGCCTGGACGCGGAGGATGCCGCCGCGGTCGCGACGGGGCCGGCCCTGACCACCGCGGGCATGGCCATGCGGGTCAGCGCGCCCGGTGAGGGCGCCGGACTGGAGGCTGGAAGCGGCCGTCAGGAGGCGGATCTGGTCATCAATCTCGATGCGGGCCTGCAAGCGGGCTATCGTGGCCTTTACGGCTGCAATGCCTGAAGATGCCAGCTCGTCGCGATCTGCGACATGATGGCGCAAGATGACCGCGAGGCCGTCGGGAAGGCGGCCTCTTTTTCTGCCGCGTGACGGCATGGCCTTGCCTGTCGGTCGCGGATCGAAATCATGGCCGGCCCGGTCTGCAACCCTGCGATAGCGGGTCGCGACAGCTTTCCAGGGCCTGTGCCTGGCAAAGAGGTGTATGCCGGGATGTCGGCCGGTCCCGTCACGCGCTGCAGGGCCCCGGGGCGCCCGGCCGCGCAGATTGGCAGGATCCCGAAAATCTTCATTTTCCTGCGACACGGCATCATCTTGCCCGGCGGGTTCGGCTGACCTATCTGCCGAACCAATCCGGGGCTGGATTCGCAACCATCCGACAGCCGGCCCGGCCAACCTGTCGCACGTCACGTTCTGAACTCTCACTCAAAAGGATCGGATCACCAGATGGCACTCATCCCCGGCATCAGTCGCCGACGTTTCCTGTCAACGGCAGGTCAATTGGCGGCTGTCACGGCCCTCGGCTCTTTCGGGGCGCAAGCCTGGGCGGCACAGGGTGCGCGGCGACTGACGGCAGGCACGCGCACGATCGAGGTTCAGGGCCGGGTTGCGACGGTGTTTGGTCTCACCGACGAACGCGGCCGGCAGGGGCTGACCCTGGACATCGCGGATGGTTTCGACGTCGCGCTGGCCAACGAGGCCGGGGTGCCGACGGTCATTCATTGGCACGGTCTCACGCCGCCTTTCGGACAGGACGGAAATACCCTGTCGCAGGAACCGATTCCGGCCGGGGGGACAAAGAACTTTGCCTTCGATCTGCCGCGGGGCGGCACCAACTGGATGCATTCGCATTTCGGTCTGCAAGAGGCGCAGTTGATGGCCGCGCCGCTGATTCTTCGTGATGGCGCTGCCGACCGGCAAGAGGTCGTGATGCTGCTGCACGACTTTTCCTTCACGTCGCCCGAGGAGCTGATGGCGCGACTGGTCGGCGATGACGCAGGCCGTATCGGATCGGGCATGGCGGCGATGCAACACGGCATGGTGCGCGGCCCGTCGCAGGATGGCACTGGCATGGCGGGCATGGATCCATCCGGCATGGAGGGCATGGAGGGCATGGATTCGATGGGCATGACGATGACGATGCCGATGTCCGGCATGGATCAGGACGACATGCCGATGGATCTGAACGACATCTCCTTCGACGCTTTCCTTGTCAACGATCGGGATCTGTCAGACCCCGAGGTGATCCGCGTCGATCGCGGCGCACCGGTCCGGCTGCGGGTCATCAACGCGGCGTCATCGACCAATTTCTGGATCGATCTCGGCGCGGTTCGGGGCAGACTGGTCGCCGTGGACGGGATGCCGGTCAGGCCCATCATCGGGCGGCGCTTCGAACTGACGATGGCGCAGCGCGTCGACATCGAAATCGATATTCCCGAAGCGGCGCTGGCTCTGCCGATCCTGGCGCAACGCGAAGGCGACACGGCGCGGACGGGGCTGATCCTCGCGACGCAAGGCGCCAGGATAGACCGGATCTCGTCGCAGGCGGACCGGACCGCGCCCCCGGTGCTTCTCGATCTGGAACGCAAGCTTCTGGCTGAGACACCTCTGCAAAAGCGCACCGTCGACCGGACGCTTTCCTGCGATCTGACCGGCAGCATGGAGCCCTATGTCTGGGGCATCAATGGAAAGACGTTCGAGAACCGCGCGCCGCTGGAGGTGAAGCAGGGCGAACGGGTCGAAATCGTCATCCGCAACCGCACGATGATGTCGCACCCGATGCATCTGCACGGTCATCACTTCCAGGTCGTGGGCATCGGACCCGCGAGACTGTCGGGTGCCATGCGTGACACGGTGCTGGTTCCGGCGATGGAATCCGTGACGATCGCCTTTGACGCCGACAATCCGGGGAACTGGCCGTTTCACTGCCACAACCTGTATCACATGCAGGCGGGAATGATGACGGCCCTGCGATATCTCTGACGGACCGGCACGGGCGAGGCTGCAGGTGCGTGCCCTGGGCCGCGGCGACCCGGATCCCGTTGCGGCAGGACCGTATCCGAACGCGATCCTGAACCAGGCGTCGATCCGCCGCCCGGCCGGAGTCGCGGATGCAAGGGCATTCGCGGGCCGATATTGACGCCATGGCGCGCGCTGGCTACCAGCCTTGCCATGAGCCTCGATCTTCCCACTCCGCGCGGCGCGCTGACGCCGAACCGTCCTCTGGACGGGCTGACATGGCTGCGCGTCGGCGGCCCCGCCGAATGGCTGTTCCAGCCCGCCGATCCCCAGGATCTGGCGGAATTCCTGGTTGTCCTGGATCCGGGCATCGGGGTCTTTCCGATCGGCGTCGGCAGCAATCTGATCGTCCGCGACGGCGGCATTCGCGGGGTGGTGATCCGTCTCGGCCGGGCGTTCAATGCCATCGACATCGACGGCGACATCGTGACCGCGGGCGCCGCCGCGCTGGATGCCCATGTCGCCCGCCGGGCGGCGGAATCCGGGCTGGATCTGACCTTCCTGCGCACCATTCCCGGCAGTATCGGGGGTGCGGTTCGCATGAATGCCGGTTGCTATGGCAGCTATGTCGCCGATCACCTGATCGATGCCCGTGCCGTCACCCGCGAGGGCCGCCAGGTCACGCTGACGCCCGCGGATCTGGGCTTTGCCTATCGTCATGCAGATCTGCCCGATGGCTGGATCCTGACGGATGCGCGCTTTCGCGCCGACCGGGCCGATCCCGACGCGCTGCATCAGAAGATGGCCGACCAGATCGCCAGGCGCGATCTGGCCCAGCCGACCCGCGACCGCAGCGCCGGATCGACGTTTCGCAATCCGGCCGGTTTCAGCTCGACCGGCCGCGCCGATGACAGCCACGAATTGAAGGCGTGGACGCTGATCGATCGGGCGGGCCTGCGCGGGCATAGCTGGGGCGGGGCGCAAATGTCCGAGAAACATCCCAATTTCCTGCTGAACACCGGCGGCGCCACGGCGGCAGAGCTTGAAACCCTGGGCGAACTGGTGCGCCGCCGCGTTCGCGAGGACAGCGGCCACGATCTGCAATGGGAAGTCATGCGCGTGGGCGAGCCGCTGCCGGAAACCTGACACCATAGCCCAAGCGAACATTCTGACGAGAAACGCGAAATTTGTCTTTTGCGGCGGGTGCTTTGCGGCTATCCTGTCCGGGCATGGCGCAAGATCGGGAAGAATCCGACCGCGCCGATCAAGACAGGCCCGGATCAACCGGGCTCAAGAGGCAGAAGCGTGGCGGGCAAGTCGAGCAGGACAGCCCACACCGTAGCCGTTCTGATGGGCGGACCCTCGGCCGAGCGCGAGGTGTCGCTGTCATCGGGTCGCGAATGCGCGGCGGCGTTGCGGGTGGCGGGCTATGATGTAACCGAGGTCGAGCTCGGGCCGGAACCGGGGGCGGAGATCGCCACGCGGCTGAATGGCCTGCGGCCCGATGTCGTCTTCAATGCCTTGCATGGCCGCTGGGGCGAGGATGGCTGCGCACAAGGCGTTCTGGAATGGCTGGACCTGCCCTATACCCATTCCGGCGTGCTGGCTTCGGCCCTGGCGATGGACAAGACGCGGGCCAAGGATGCGTTCCGCGCCGCCGGCCTGCCGGTTCTGGAAAGCGTGATCGCCGAACGCGCCGATGTCAGCGCCCGCCACGTCATGCCGGCCCCCTATGTCGTCAAGCCGAATGACGAGGGTTCCAGCGTCGGTGTCTATATTATCGCGTCGGAAAACAATGGCCCACCCGCGCTGGACGACAGGATGCCGGCACGGGTGATGGTCGAAACTTATGCACCGGGCCGCGAATTGACGACCACGGTGATGGGCGAGCGCGCGCTGGCCGTGACCGAGATCTTCGCCGAGGGCTGGTATGATTACGATGCGAAATACCGCCCCGGCGGCTCGCGCCACGAAATTCCGGCCGATCTGCCCGCCGACATCACCGAAGCCTGCCTCGATTACGCCTTGCGGGCGCATCGCGCGCTTGGCTGTCGCGGCCTCAGCCGGTCGGATTTCCGCTGGGATGACAGCCGCGGCCGCGACGGGCTGTATCTGTTGGAGGTCAATACCCAGCCCGGCATGACGCCGACCTCGCTGGCGCCGGAACAGGCGGCCCATGCCGGCATCGATTTTCCCGCCCTGATGCGGTGGATGGTGGAGGATGCGCTGTGTCGGCCGTGATCGATCATCGTCCGCAGCAGCGGCAATTGCAGCCGCCGCCGCAGCCCCGGCAAAGGCGCGATCCCGCGCCGTCGCGGTTGCAATACCGGCTGGAGCGGGTGTGGCTGAAGCCGCTTTATCGCCGGGTGATCCGGGTGGGTGTGCCGGCATTCCTGATCGCGATGACGGCGGGCCTGTGGCTGTCGGACCAGGATCGCCGCGCCGCGCTTGGCGCCGGCGTCGCCGGGCTGGTGGACAAGGTGCAGAGCCGCGAGGAATTTCAGGTCCGCATGATGACGATCGAAGGCGCCTCGCCCGTCGTGGACAAGGCCCTGCGCGGGATGCTGCCGGTCGATCTGCCGGCCTCCAGCTTCGATATCGACCTGACGGCGATGCGGCTTCAGGTGATGCAACTGGACGCGGTCGAATCCATCGACCTGCGGATCAAGCCCGGCGGCATCCTCTCGGCCGTCGTCAAGGAGCGGGTGCCCGCGCTGCTGTGGCGCCATGCCGCCGGGATCGACATTCTGGATGCGACCGGCAATCGGGTGGCCAGCGTGACCTCGCGCGATGTGCGGCCCGATCTGCCGCTGATCGCCGGCGATGGGGCGGATCTGGAAACCCAGGAGGCCCTGCAACTGCTGGATGCGGCGGGACCGATCCTGCCGCGGGTGCGTGGCCTGGTGCGGCGCGGCGAACGCCGCTGGGATCTGGTGCTGGACAACAACCAGCGCATCATGCTGCCCGAGGAAGGCGCGGTCATCGCGTTGCAGGCCGCCATTGCGCTGAACCGGTCGCAGGACATGCTGGGCCGCGACATCCAGGTTGTCGATCTGCGCAGCCCCTCGAGGCCGGTGCTTCGGCTGGGGATCGACGCGCGCAATTCGATCCGCAAGGCGCGCGGCCTGCCGTTGCTGGGGCCGGACGGCAATGTTCTGGACGAAGACGATAGAAAGAGGGGCTGAGCGGCGATGGTCGAATTGTATCAGACGCAGCGGGCGATGCGAAACATCCGCCGGGCGGCATTGCAACGGGGCGTGGTTGGCATCCTTGACATAGGCACCTCGAAAATCGCCTGTCTCGTTCTGAAATTCGACGGCACCGGAACGGATCGCGAGGTCGATGGCGTGGGTCCGATGGCGGGGCAGGCCAATTTCCGCGTGATCGGCGCGGCGACGACGCGCTCTCGCGGGATGCGCCGGGGCGAAATCGACACCATGGCCGAGACCGAGCGCGCGATCCGCACCGTGGTGGCCGGCGCGCAGAAGGTGGCCGGCTGCCGGGTCGATCATGTCATCGCCTGCATGTCCGGCGGGCGGCCCGCATCCTACGGGCTCGATGGCGAGATCGTGCTGGAATCGGGCAAGGTCAGCGAACATGACGTGGCCTCGGTCCTGGCGGCCTGCGAAACCCCCGATTTCGGGCGCGGACGCGAGGTGCTGCACGCGCAGCCGGTGAATTTCGCCGTGGACAATCGCAGCGGGCTGTCCGATCCGCGCGATCATGTCGGCAACCGCCTGGCCTGCGACATGCATGTGCTGACCGTGGATGAAGACGTGATCGGCAACCTGGTGCAATGCATCCGGCGCTGCGATCTGGAACTGGCCGGGGTCGCCTCGGCCGCCTATGCCTCGGCCCGGGCCGCGCTGGTCGAGGACGAGCAGGAACTGGGCGCGGCCTGTATCGACTTTGGCGGGGGCGGGACGGGCGTATCTGTTTTCATCAAGAAACACATGATCTTCTCGGACAATGTTCAGATTGGCGGTAACCTGATCACACAGGATATCGTCCAGGGGCTGCGCGTGCCGCTGGCGGTGGCCGAGCGGTTGAAGACGCTGAACGGCGGGGTCGAGGCGACCGGCCGCGACGACCGCGACATGATTGCCGTCGGCGGAGAGACAGGCGACTGGGAGGCCGACCGCCGCGTCGTCAGCCGCGCGGACGTGATCGGAGTGATGCGTCCGAGGGTCGAGGAAATTCTGGTCCATGTGCGGCAAGTCCTTGATGCGGCTGGATTTGACTTCATGCCCAGCCAGCAGATCGTGCTGACCGGCGGCGGCAGCCAGATTCCCGGCCTGGACGGGCTGGCCGCGCGCATCCTGGGCCCGAACATCCGTTGTGGCCGGCCGCTGCGAATCGACGGGCTGGCGCATCAGTTGACCGATCCCAGCTTTTCCGGCGCGGTCGGGCTGGCGCTGTTCGCCGCCCATCCGCAGGACGAATGGTGGGATTTCGAGATGCCGGCCGAGACCTATCCCGCCCGCAGTCTGCGACGGGCCTATCGCTGGTTCCGCAACAACTGGTGATTGCGACATTTTTCCGTTTGTGTGGCGTCAGGCCGGCGCCACCATATTCAGCGTGTATGGCAAGATACCGCCGATACCTGTTGAGTTCCCCGCCAGATTTTGCGGTACCTCCGCCTTTTTCGGGTGACGCGGGGGCGTTCAATCGCTACGATTGCAGTTGATACGGGGGATTCGAACGGACGGTTCACGTCCGCAACGATCAGCGACAGACAGGCGGAAACCATGAATCTCAATCTCAATCTGATGATGAACGACGAAGAAGAACTGAAGCCGCGCATCACGGTATTCGGTGTGGGCGGCGCAGGCGGCAACGCGGTCAACAACATGATCGAGAAGCAGCTCGACGGGGTCGAGTTCGTGGTCGCCAATACCGACGCGCAGGCGCTGGCCGGATCGCGCGCCAACAACCGCATCCAGATGGGTCCGAAGGTGACCGAGGGTCTGGGCGCCGGGGCCAAGCCGGTGATCGGCGCCAAGGCCGCCGAAGAAACCATCGAGGACATCGTCGATCACCTGATGGGCGCGCATATGTGCTTCATCACCGCCGGCATGGGCGGCGGCACCGGCACCGGGGCGGCCCCGATCATCGCCCAGGCCGCGCGCGAGATGGGAATCCTGACCGTCGGCGTCGTGACCAAGCCCTTCCAGTTCGAGGGCAGCAAGCGGATGCGCCAGGCCGAAGAGGGGGTCGAGGCTCTGCAGAAGGTCGTCGACACGCTGATCATCATCCCCAACCAGAACCTGTTCCGGCTGGCCAACGAGAAGACCACCTTCACCGAAGCCTTCGCGATGGCCGACGACGTGCTGTATCAGGGCGTCAAGGGCGTGACCGACCTGATGGTCCGTCCGGGCCTGATCAATCTCGACTTCGCCGATGTCCGCGCCGTGATGGACGAGATGGGCAAGGCGATGATGGGCACCGGCGAGGCCGCGGGCGAGAACCGCGCCCAGGAGGCCGCCGAACGCGCCATCGCGAATCCGCTTCTGGACGAGATCAGCCTGAACGGCGCCAAGGGCGTGCTGATCAACATCACCGGCGGCTATGACATGACCCTGTTCGAACTGGACGAGGCCGCGAACGTGATCCGCGACAAGGTCGACAGCGATGCCAACATCATCGTCGGCTCGACCCTGGACCCGGACATGGATGGCTCGATCCGCGTTTCGGTCGTGGCGACCGGCATCGACGCCGCGGCCGCCGCGGCTGCCGAAGCGCCGGCCCCGCGCCGTTCGATGGCCGAACCGCTGACCCAGAACCCAACCATGACCCGCAAGGAAGAACCCGCCGCCGAGGCTGAGGAATCGGTGCCGCCGCGCCGCACGGCCGCACCGGTCGAGGCACGCAATCCGGCGCCGGCACCGGCACCGCAGGCCACGGAAGATATGCCGCAACCGGCCTATCAGCCCCGGCCCACGGCCCGCCCTGCCGCCGTGCGGATCGACGAGCCTTCCGAAAGCTTCTTTGCCCCGCGCGCGGCCTCGACGCCAGCCCGCGGCGAGCCGGCGCCCGAGGTTCTGGATCGTCTGCGAAAGGCGGTCGCCCATGGTGGCGAACGCAGGGCCCAGCAGGCCGCCGCGCAGCAACCCCAGCATCAGGACGCGGCGCGCGGCCAAAGCCGCATGGCCGGACTGGGCAGGATGCTGGAACGCATGGCCGGGCACGGCGAACAGGGCGGCGCCTCGAAACCCGCCGCGTCCTCGATCGCGGAACGTGTCAGCGACCGCGTCGCGGCCCGCGCCCGCCAGCAGGATGCCGATTTCGATGATCTGGCCAGCCCCGACAGCGCCCAGGATGATGTCGAGATTCCCGCTTTCCTGCGCCGCCAAGCCAACTGAGCCCATTCACGAATTCGTCACGACCTCACCCTTGAAAGGGCCGCGCATGGCGGCCCTTTTTAGTTTTTTGTCAGAACGTTACGCCATTTCGCGCGATGATTGTCTCTTTCCGCGCGGTGAATGTTTCAGGCGGTTACAATTCGTTAATTGAACGCCCGTGCGGCTGGGCCTAGCTGAAGTTGCACCGGAACGCACGATTTCGGAACAGGAATGATCGGGCAGGCAGAACCATGCAGGCGACATTGAAGAAGACGGTAAGACTGGATGGTGTCGGATTGCATTCCGGCGCCCCGGCACGTCTGGAAATGCATCCTGCCCCCGCGGGCCACGGAATCGTCTTTCGCCGCGTCGACCTGGCCACGGCGCGAGACATCCCGGCGCGGTGGGACAATGTGATCCCATCGAAATTGTGCACCCTGCTGGAAGGCGAGGGCGGCGTGACTTTGTCCACGGTGGAACATGTCATGGCGGCCCTGGTCGGGACCGGCATCCAGAACCTGCTGATCGAGGTTGACGGCCCCGAAGTGCCGATCCTCGACGGTTCGGCCGCGCCCTTTGTCCGCGCCATTCTTCGGGCCGGGATTGCCCTTCAGAACACTCCGCTGCGCGCGATCCGCGTTCTGCGCCCGGTCGAGGTTCGCGAGGGCGAGGCATTTGCCCGGCTGTCGCCCGCCGACCATCTGGAGATCGAGTTCCAGATCGACTTCACGGACGCCGCGATCGGCCGCCAGGAAAAGCGTCTGGACATGGCCAATGGCGCCTTTCTGCGCGAACTGGCCGACAGCCGCACCTTCTGTCGTCAATCCGACGTCGAGGCGATGCGCCGGAACGGGCTGGCGCGCGGCGGCAGCTACCTGAACGCGGTCGTCGTGGACGGGGCCGACATCCTGTCGCCTGGCGGTCTGCGCCATGCCGACGAGGCGGTGCGCCACAAGATGCTGGACGCGATGGGCGATCTGGCGCTGGCAGGTGCGCCCCTGCTGGCGCGCTATACCGGACATCGTGCGGGTCATGCGATGACCAACCGGCTGCTGCGGGCGCTGTTTGCCGATCCCACCGCCTGGACATGGGAAGATTGCGATCCGGCGTTGGAAAATCGCCTTCCCGGCGCGGGCGTGGCAGCCTATGGCGTAGATGCGGGAATCGGCGTCGTGGCCGTTTTGTGAGGCCCCGCGGCGGCGGTCTTGCCGTCGCCGGTCGCGCCTCAATTCACGCGCGGAATTCAACGGATTGCCATTTTGCGCCCCCTGATGTTCTGTGCTACGAGGTGCCGGCAGCCCCGCCATGGACGGTCGGCCGCACAGCAGAATGGAATGGCAGGGTGAAGATGGCGCGCTCGAAAATCTCGGCTTCGATCTTGGCTGCGGTCCTGGCAAGCGTGACGCTGGCCGGCTGTTCTTCTCTTGGCGGGTCGGATGGCGACAAGCGCAACCTGGATCGCTTTACCGCCGAACAGATCTACAAGCGCGGCGAATACGAGTTGGAGAACACGAGGAAGGCCAAGGACGCGGTCTTCTACTTCTCCGAGGTCGAGCGGCTTTACCCCTACTCGGAATGGGCCAAGCGGGCGCTGATCATGCAGGCCTACGCCAATCACCGCGCCAAGAATTACGAAGAGGCCCGCGGTGCGGCCCAGCGTTTCATCGACACCTATCCCGGCGACGAAGATGCGGCCTATGCGAAATATCTGCTGGCCCTGTCCTATTATGACCAGATCGACGAGGTCGGTCGCGACCAGGGGCTGACCTTCCAGGCCCTGCAGGCGCTTCGTGATGTGATCGAGCAATATCCCGACAGCGAATATGCCCGCAGCGCGATGCTGAAATTCGACCTGGCCTTCGATCACCTCGCCGCGAAAGAGATGGAGATCGGGCGCTATTACCTCAAGCGCGGGTATTACCCGGCCTCGATCAACCGCTTCCGCGTTGTCGTGGAGGAATATCAGACCACGGCCCAGACGCCCGAGGCGCTGCTGCGTCTGGTCGAGGCCTATCTGGCGCTTGGCCTTTATGACGAGGCGCAGACGGCCGGCGCGATCCTGGGCTACAACTTCAAGTCATCGCCCTTTTACGAGGATGCCTTCGCGCAGCTTCGCGGGCGGGGCCTGTCGCCCGAGGCTCGGGGCGAAAGCTGGCTGACCAATGTCTATCGCCAGATGATCCAGGGCAGATGGTTGTGACCAGGGGGAGGCTGCGCTGAGGCGCGGCCGACGATTGCCATGCTGCGATCGCTGGACATTCGGGACATGCTGCTGATCGACCGGCTGGCGCTGGAATTCGGTCCCGGCCTGAATGTCCTGACCGGCGAGACCGGGGCGGGAAAATCCATCCTGCTGGATTGTCTTGGGTTCGTCCTGGGCTGGCGCGGTCGCGCCGATCTGGTGCGACAGGGGGCCGCGCAGGGCGAAGTCACGGCGGTTTTCGATCTGCCCGCCGCACACCCCGCCCGCGCGGTGCTGGCCGAGACGGGGATCGAGATTGACGATGACGAACTGATCCTGCGGCGGGTGAATGGCGGTGACGGACGCAAAACCGGCTTCGTGAACGACCGCCGCGTTTCGGGCGACGTGCTGCGGCGCTTGTCCGAGGCGCTGGTGGAGCTGCACGGACAGCATGATGACCGCGGCCTTTTGAACCCGCGCGGCCACCGCGCGATGCTGGACGCCTTTGGCGGGCTGGATCTGTCGGGCATCCGTCAGGCCTGGTCGCTGCGCCGCGTCGCCGCCCGGCGATTGCAGGAGGCCGAGGCGCAGCTTGCTGCGGCCCGCGCCGAAGAGGATTTCCTGCGCCACGCGGTTGCCGAACTGGACCGGCTGGACCCGCAGCCGGGCGAAGAGGCGGAACTGGATACCCGCCGCCGCGCCATGCAGGCGGCCGAGCGGATCGGTGGCGATGTGTCCCGCGCCCTGCAGATGCTGGGGCCGGAAGGTGCCGAGGGTGCGATGCTGGATGCGGGACGCTGGCTTGAGGGTGCCGCCGACCGGGCCGATGGACGGCTGGATCCGCCTCTTGCGGCATTGTCGCGGGCCCTGACCGAACTGGGCGAGGCGTATCGCGGGGTCGAGGACGCGCTGAGCGCGATGGAATTTCAGCCCGCCGCCCTGGAAGCAACGGAAGAGCGTCTTTTCGCGCTGCGCGGACTGGCGCGCAAGCATGACGTCCTGCCCGACGATCTGGCCGGGCTGGCCGAGGATCTGCGCGCCCGGCTGCAGGGGATCGACGCCGGGGAGATGGCCATCGCGACCCTGCGCAGGGATGCCGAGGCAGCCGAGGCGGCCTATCAGGTTGCGGCCGAGGCCCTGTCGGCGGCGCGGTGCGAGGCGGGCCGGAGGCTCGACCAGGCAGTAATGGCGGAACTGGCGCCGCTGAAGATGGAACGCGCGGTCTTTGAAACCCGGCTGTCCCGGGCCGAGCCGGGACCGGAGGGGCTGGACCTGGTGGCATTTACCGTCGCCACCAATCCCGGCGCGCCGTCGGGGCCGCTGGACAAGATCGCCTCGGGCGGCGAATTGTCACGCTTCCTGTTGGCGCTGAAAGTCTGCCTGGCGCGCGGAAACGAGGCGCTGGTGCTGATCTTTGACGAGATCGACCGCGGCGTCGGGGGGGCGACCGCCGACGCCGTCGGCCGCCGGCTGAAGCGTTTGGCCGAGGATGCGCAGGTGCTTGTGGTGACGCATTCTCCGCAGGTCGCGGCATTGGGTGCGTCGCATTTCAGGGTCGCGAAATCGGTCTCGGCGGGGATGACGACCTCGGATGTCGAGGCGCTGGACCCCGAGGCGCGGGTGGCCGAAATCGCGCGGATGCTGTCGGGGGACAGGGTGACGCGCGCCGCCTCGGAAGCGGCGCGGGAATTGCTGGGCGGATAGCCCGCGGCTCAGTCCAGAATTGCGTCAATCAGCCGCAGGATCGACAGGATCTTGCCACTGTCGGAATCGACCCTGACCAGACGTTTGTCCACGATCGCATAGCTGTCACCCGCGGGCGGGACGCTGAGCCCGTAAGCCCCCGGCCGGGTCACGACATGGACCGATCCCAGGTCGATAACGTCGCCCACACGGATCGGCGACTTCTTCGCCTGACCGGGCGGGATGCAGGGCAGTGACTTTTTGGCCAGACCGGGCGGGCAGTTCTGCGCATAGAGCACTTGTGCACTTTTCCCTTTCATCAGCGCCGGGACGTGTCGGCTCATGACGCCCTTCTGCGTTTTCCTGAAGCCGCTTCCGGGATTGGCGGTGGCCGCAAGGGGCAGCAATCCGATGCCCAGAGCGGTTATGGCTGCGATAAGATGTCGAGCGGTTGTCATGCGAAATTCCCTGACATCTCGCTCAACCGTTCATCGGGGTTTCCGGTTCCGTTCCCGTCCGCCATCGGAAACGCCGCAGGACGGGATCGGCTAGCGAGAGGCTGCGGCTTCTTGCCGCAGCACGGACAATATGCGGAAATTCTTCGCATCGAGACGGACCAGCTTTCCCTCGACGATCGCATAACGGCTGCCCGGGACATCGCGGCCCAGACCGTAGAAACCGGGTTCGGTGACGATCGCCGCTTTTGCCCGGGGCACGATATCACCCACCCGAAGCGCGGCTTCCTCGGCCTGGACGGCAGGCACGGGCCGAGCCCCCGTGGGCAGGATGGCGCCAAGGCTGGCTGCCAGCGCGATCCCGAGGGCTGCGATCACGCCGATCTTGATGGTTCCCATTGTTTCGCTGTCCAGGCTGTCTTTTCGTCATCGGCGGGGTAAACCGATCACGCGCGCGCGGGTTCCGCCTTGCGGACGCGGTTCCTGCATCCGGCCGGCCATCAGCGGTCTTTTTCCTCGAAGCGTTGCAGAATTGCCGAAAAGTCACGGCCACGACCTCCGCCGTCATGGACGAAAGAATCGTAAAGATCACGCGCCAGCGATCCGATCGGCGTGGCGGCCTTCACGGAAACGGCCGCCTTGCGGGCAAGATCCAGATCCTTCAGCATCAATTCGGACGCAAAGCCCGGCCGGTAATCGTTGTCCGCGGGTGAATTCGGGCCGATGCCGGGGGCGGGGCAATAGGCGTTCATCGACCAGCTATAGCCAGAACTGGTCGAGACCACATCGAACATCTTCTGCCGGTCCAGACCCAGACGGTCGGCCAGCGCAAAGGCCTCGCAGGTGACGACCATCGTCGCGCCGAGGATCATGTTGTTGCAGATCTTGGCGGCCTGTCCCGCCCCCGATGGCCCGCAATGGACGATCTTCGGGCCCATGACCTCGAACAGCGGCAGGACAAGGGCGAACGAGGCGTCATCGCCGCCGACCATGAAGGTCAGGCTGCCCGCCTGCGCGCCGCCGATCCCGCCAGAGACCGGCGCATCCAGCGCGCCCAGTCCCGCAGCGCGGGCCTGATCGGCCACCGCGCGGGCGCTGTCCACATCCACCGTCGAGCAGTCGCAGAACACTGCGCCCGGCTGCATGGCGGGGATGACCTGATCGGCGACGGATCGCAGGATCGCACCATTTGGCAGCATGGTGATGATCACCTCCGCGCCGCGCACGGCCTCGGCTGCGCTGGCGGCGGCGATGACGCCGGCCGGTTCGGGGGCGGCGGTGTCGTAACCCACCACTTCATGTCCGGCCTCGGCCAGATTGGCGGCCATCGGCGCGCCCATGTTGCCCAGCCCGATGAATCCGATTTTCATGATCCTTCCTCCCAGATCAGTTCCTCATCCCCCAGCGGCGCCATCAGCGCCTGGACATGCGCATCCGACGCATCGGCGGCCCATTTCGGATCGCGATCCTTGTCGATGATCTGCGCGCGCACGCCCTCCAGAAAATCGCTTTCCTCGGTCGCGCGATAGGTGAACCGGTATTCGCGGCTCAGCGAATCCTGCATCCGCCTGTCGCCGCGCGAGGTCCGAACCAGCGCCAGGCCGACCGCCATCGACAGGGGAGAGTTGCGGCGGATCGGTTTCAGCGCATCCTCCTGACCGATCTTTTCCAGGGCGGCCGCGATGTCGCCGACGCGGCGCTCGCCGAAGGCCGACAGGTCGCGACGGGCCAGGGGGGCAGAGGGCGGCGCCACGCCCACGATCCTTGTCGCATCGCCGGTCCGTTCCAGATCTTCGATCAGGGAAGGCCATTCCGCCTCGGGCAGGTAGCTGTCGGCGAAACCCGCATGGATCGCGTCACCGGGGCCCATCCGGTCGCCGGTCAGGGCCAGATATTCGCCGATCCTTCCCGGTGCGCGGCCCAGAAGCCAGGAGCCGCCGACATCGGGGATCAGCCCGATTCCGGATTCGGGCATGGCGATCCGGGTCGTGTCGCCCACGATCCGGTGGGCCGCATGGCCGCCGACGCCAACGCCGCCGCCCATCACGAAGCCCTGCATGAAGGCGACGACAGGTTTGGGATAATCCGCAATGGCGGCATTCATCCGGTATTCGTCGCGGAAAAACTCGCGGCCCGTCCGGTGATCGCCTTGCAGGCCGGCGCGATAGACCGCGGCGATGTCGCCGCCGGCGCAGAAGGCGCGATCGCCTTCGGCATCGATGATGATCAGATCGACGTCCGCGTCGTCGCGCCAGTCTTCCAGAGCGGTGCGGATCGCCACCGCCATCTCGTGGGTCAGCGCGTTCAGCGCCCGCGGCCGGGTCAAGGTGATCCGGCCGGCGTGGTCGCGTTTGCGGATGTTCAGATCGTCCAAAGCCTTACCCCCGTTCGGCCAGCATGGCACGTGAGACGATCAGTCGCATGATCTCGTTGGTGCCTTCAAGGATCTGGTGCACCCGCAGATCGCGCACGATCTTCTCGATCCCGTAATCGGCCAGATAGCCGTAGCCGCCATGCAGCTGCAGGCATTGATTGGCGACTTCGAAGGCGCGGTCGGTCACAAGCAGCTTGGCCATGGCGCAGAACTTGGTCGCATCCGGTGCCTGCTGATCCAGCTTCCAGGCCGCCTGGCGCAGGAAGATGCGTGCCGATTGCAGGGCCGTCTCCATCTCGGCCAGGCGGAATTGCAGCGCCTGGAACCGGTCGAGGCTTTGACCGAAGGCTGTCCGCTGACCCATATAGGCCATCGTTGCGTCCAGCGCCGCCTGCGCCCCGCCAAGCGCCCCGGCCGAGATGTTCAGCCGCCCGCCATCCAGTCCCGCCATGGCATAGGCAAAGCCGCGGCCTTCCTCGCCCAGCAGGTTGTCCGCCGGCACCAGGCAATCGTCGAACTGGACCTGCGTGGTCGGCTGCGCGCGCCAGCCCATCTTGTCCTCCAGCGATCCGAAGGACAGACCGGAAGATCCGTTTTCGACGATCACCGCGCTGATGCCGCGCGGGCCTGATGTGCCGGTGCGAACCATGGCGATATAGGCGTCGGAATAGCCGCCGCCCGAGATGAAGGCCTTGGTGCCGTTCAGCCGCCAGCCCTCGTTCGTGCGATCGGCGCGTGTCCGCAGCGCCGCCGCGTCCGATCCGCTGCCGGGTTCGGTCAGGCAATAGCTGAAGATGGTCTCCATGCTGCAAAGCCCGGGCAGCCAGCGGGCCTTCGTTTCCGGGTCGCCGAAGGTGTCGATCATGCCGCCGCACATGTTGTGGATCGACAGGAAGGAACCGACAGCGGGATCGGCCATGGCCAGCGCCTCGAAGACCAGCGTCGCGTCCAGCCGGCCAAGTCCTGAACCACCATGTTCCTCGCCGACATAAAGCCCGCCGAAGCCAAGCTGCGCGATCTCGGTCCACAGGTCGCGCGGGATGGTTCCTGCGGCCTCCCATTCGCGCGCATGAGGGGCGATGCGGCGCTGGCCGAAGTCGCGGGCCATATCGAAAATGGCCTGCTGTTCCTCGCTCAAGGCGAAATCCATGGCTGCCTCCCTCCCCGGAGCGGTTGAATTGAACGTCCGTTTAATTGCAGGAATTTCCGTTTTCGTTCAAGTCCGCGTCCCCTGCCTGCAAATCATGTCGGAATTCATCGATGAGATGGCGCACGACTTCGCACAGGGCCTGATCGCGGGTGGCCCCGGCGGCCATGGCCCGCGACAGCACCGTGCGCTGACGATCCGCCGAGCCGGGCTGCGTCGCCATTTCGCGCAGGTGCGCGGTGGCGGGCTGACCGCCCAATGCCTCGGCGTCCTCAGCGATCAAAGCCAGCCAATCCTCGGCCAGATCCGGAAACGGCAATATCCTGCCCTCACCGAAGTCGATCATCCCACCAGAGATGCCATAGCGCACGGCGCGCCAGCGGTTCTCGCCCAGCAGGAAGGTGTCATATTCGCGCCAGCGGGTGTTGCCGCGCGCCAGACGCCACAGCATTCGCACCGTCGCCTGGATCAGCGCCGCAAGCGTGATCGTGTCGTCCAGACGCGGACAGGCATCGCAGATCCGCGTCTCCAGCGTCGGAAAACTGGCAGAGGGGCGCAGATCCCACCAGATCTTGCTGGCATCCTCGACGATGCCCAGTTCGATCAACAATCCGACCGAGCGATCGAACTGGTCCCAACTGCTCAGCCTCGGCGGCAGACCGGTGCGCGGCATGTCCCCGAAGACCGTCGTGCGATAGGATGCGAGGCCGCTGTCCACACCCTGCCAGAACGGGCTGGACGCCGACAGCGCCAGAAGATGCGGCAGGAAATAGGACAACTGGTTCATCAGGTCGATCCGCTGTGCCTTGTCGTCCAGGCCGACATGGACATGCATCCCGCAGATCAGCATTCGCCGCGCCACCCCGGCCATGTCGCGCGACAATTGGTGATAGCGGTCCTTGTCAGTGTGATGCTGGTCGCGCCAGTTGCCGAAAGGATGGCAGCCGACCGAGATCGGAGCCAGGCCGAATTGTGCCGCCTGCCGCGCGATCGTGGCGCGCAGATGGCGCAGATGGGTGCGGGCGTCGCCGATATTGGCGCAGACCGGTGTGCCGACCTCGATCTGGCAGCGCAGGAATTCGGGGCTGACCTGATCGTCCAGTTCGGTCTTGCAGGCTTGCATCAGGGCATCGGGCGCCTGTGCCAGTTCGCCCGATTCGGCATCAACCAGCAGATATTCTTCCTCGATGCCCAGGCTGAATTCGGGTTCTTCCATGACGTGGTTGCGCTCGCATCGTTTGCAGAATGGTCGATCGCCGGCATGAAGGAGCATCACGTTTTCGTGAATTTCCGACTGTGCCGGTTCCGATTCACCTGTACATTCGCACGAAAGATCATTCGATTTCAGCAGCCAAGTGTCCGGTTCATTCTTCGACTGGAAAATCCTGCAATCCTGGGCGTTTGTACTGTATTTCCGTCGCCTCTGGGTTGTGCCTGGATCGATGCAATCATGTCGACAAGGTGCCCGACACGCGGTAAACGAAAAGAACATGTGTTTTTCCGATGGAGAGGTTCAGTTGAAATATTGGAAAGAAGCCGCCGTGGGGGCCTTCATGGCCGTGGCGGCGTCCGGCGCCTCGGCTGCGACTTGCGGCCCAGCGACGGGTGACACCAAGACCGTCACCGTGACGTCGGGTTCCGCGACCGTCGAATGCTATGCCTACGGCTCGGGCAACATCAACGGCAATGTGAAACAGGATCCGATCCTGAACGGTCAGACCACCGGCAAAAATACCTTCACGCTGGTGAGCGGTCCGGTCATCACCGGACTGACTTTCCTCGACAATACCAGCGAGTCGGGCGGTGCGAAGGATGGCGGCGTCACCTCGAACGGCAGTTCCACCGTTGGTCAATCCGTGTTCGGAAAGGTCACGGTCGGAGATGTGTCGCCCTATAGCGGCCTGATCCTGGCACTGAAGATCGGCAACAAGACCTCGCTGTCCTGGGCCGCCTTCAAGATTTCGACAGACGGTATCTTCGACTTCGTGATCACGCCCAAACAGGGCAGCGGATTGTCTCATGCCAATCTCTACGGGATCCCGAAACTGGCGCCTGTGCCTCTGCCGGCCTCGGCGCTGCTGCTCATGGGTGGCCTGGGCGGATTCGCCGCGCTGCGCAGACGCAAGAAGGCCTGATCGGCGGGACTTGCAAGATTTGAAGAAAAAGGCGGCCGCGTTCGCGCAGCCGCCTTTTCTCGTCAATCCATCGCCTTGAAATTGAACTCTCCGCCTTCCTTGATTCCCGACGGCCAGCGCGCTGTGACCGTTTTGGTCCGGGTGTAGAAGCGGAAGGCATCGGGGCCGTGCTGGTTCAGGTCTCCGAAGCCCGATTTCTTCCATCCGCCGAAAGTGTGATAGGCCAGCGGCACCGGGATCGGGACGTTGATCCCCACCATGCCGATATTGATCCGGTTGGCGAAATCGCGTGCCGTGTCGCCGTCGCGGGTGAAGATCGCCGTGCCGTTGCCATATTCGTGGTCCATGGCAAGGCCGATGGCCTCTTCATAGGACCCGGCGCGGACGGTGGACAGGACCGGGCCGAAAATCTCGGTCCGGTAGATGTCCATGTCCGGCGTCACGCGGTCGAACAGGTGCGGACCGACGAAAAAGCCGTCTTCATAACCCTGCAGCGCGAAGTCACGGCCATCGACAACCAGTTCGGCGCCCTGATCGATGCCGGTCTGGACCAGCCGCCGGATGTTCTCCATCGCGGCCTTGGTCACGACGGGGCCGTAATCCACATCATCGCCGGCGGTGTAGGGGCCGACCTTCAGCTTCTCGATCCGCGGCACCAGCTTTTCGATCAGCGCATCGGCGGTTTCCTCGCCCACCGGCACCGCGACCGAAATCGCCATGCAGCGTTCGCCTGCCGCGCCGAAGCCTGCACCGACCAGCGCATCGGCCGCCTGATCCAGATCGGCATCCGGCATGATGATCATGTGGTTCTTGGCACCGCCGAAACATTGCGCCCGCTTGCCGTTGGCCGTCGCGCGTTCATAGATATATTGCGCGATCGGGGTAGAGCCGACGAATCCCACCGCCTGGATGACGGGATTGTCGAGGATCGCATCCACGCTTTCCTTGTCGCCGTTGACGACCTGCAACACGCCGTCGGGCAGTCCCGCCTCTTTCAGCAGCGCAGCCAGCATCAGCGGGACCGAGGGGTCACGCTCGGACGGTTTCAGGATCATCGCGTTGCCCGCCGCCAGTGCCGGCCCCATCTTCCACAGCGGAATCATCGCCGGAAAGTTGAACGGCGTGATGCCCGCGACGACGCCCAGCGGCTGACGCATGGAATACATGTCGATGCCTGTCCCGGCGCTGTCCGTATATTCGCCCTTCAGCAGATGCGGCGCGCCGATGCAGAATTCGATCACCTCCAGCCCGCGCTGCACGTCGCCCTTGGCATCGGGAAAGGTCTTGCCGTGCTCGGCCGACAATGCCTCGGCCAGCTTGTCCATGTCGCGATTCAGCAGGTCGACGAATTTCATCATCACCCGCGCGCGACGCTGCGGATTGGTCGCGCCCCAGCCAAGCTGGGCCTTGGCGGCGCTGGCTACGGCGGCATCCAGTTCGTCCTTTCTGGCCAGCGCCACCTTGGCCTGAACCTCGCCGGTGGCCGGGTTGAACACATCCGCGAAACGGCCTGAGCCACCTTCCGCCTCCTTGCCGTCGATCCAGTGGTGAATCTCTTTCATCGCATCCTCCATTCATGACTTGCGGTCAGGATAGCCTTGCGGAAATGCCGGGAAAAGGGGCATGATGGCAAAAGCGTTTTGCGTTTTCGCAAGGATTAATCGAATGGACTGGGACGACCTGCGCATCTTTCTGTCCGTGTCCAGAACCGAAAGCCTGTCGGGTGCGGGGCGCCGCCTGGGGATGGATGCTTCGACAATCGGCCGCAGGATCGCGCGGCTGGAACGGGCCGTCGGCGCGACATTGTTTGCCAAGACCCCGCAGGGCTATGCGATGACGGCCGAGGGCGCGCGTCTGGTCGCCCCCGCCGAGGCGGCGGAAAAGGCAGCGCTGGCTGCGGCCGAGGCCACCCATGGCGAAGCCGGCATCAGCGGGCAGTTGCGGATCGGCGCGCCCGACGGCTGTGCGAATTACCTGCTGCCACAGGTCCTGCGCGATATCTGCGCGGTGCATCCGGGGCTCGAGATCCAGATCGTCGCGCTGCCCCGTGTGGTGAACCTGTCCCGGCGCGAGGCCGACATGGCCATCGCCGTCTCGCCCCCCGACACCGGACGGCTAAGCGTGCAGCGGCTGGTCGATTACCAACTGCACCTGGCCGGACATGATGATTACCTGCGCGCCCATCCGCCGATCGCCGAACTTGCCGATCTGCACCGGCATCGCCTGATCGGCTACATCCCCGACATGATCTTCGACCGCGAACTGGATTACCTTTCCGAGACGGGGGCCGACAGTGCCGCGATCACCTCGAATTCGGTTTCGGTTCAAATGCAGGCGATCCGGGCCGGCGCGGGACTTGGCATCGTTCACGATTTCGCGCTGCCCTTCGCGCCGGGCGTCCGCATCGTGCTGCCACAGCGCATCGCGCTGCGGCGCAGCTTCTGGCTGATCCGCCACGCGGACGATCGCCGGTCGCGCCGCCTGACGCGCCTTGCCGAGATGCTGTCCCAGGGATTGCGTGCCGAAGTGGCGCGGCTGGAGGCGCGGCTTCCCGCGGACCGCGATCGTCGGGCTTGACGCAGGGCCCGGTGAGGCGAAAGATGAAATCAACCACGCGGTGAGAAGGGGATTTGCGATGCTGGTCAGACAATTGCTGTCGATGAAAAGCGATTCCGGCAAGGCCGGGATCGAGGCCGGAACGATCATCACCATCAAGCCCGAGGCGACTTTGGCGGAAGCCGTGAAGCTTCTGGCCGACCAGCGCATCGGCGCGGTGGTCGTGTCCAGCGATGGCCGCACACCGGAAGGCATCCTGTCCGAACGCGACGTGGTGCGGCAATTGGGCGCGCACGGGTCCGGCGTTCTGGACACGCCGCTGGGCAAGGTGATGACCCGCGCCGTCCAGACCTGCACCACGGGCGAAGACGCGCTGACCATCCTTGAACGCATGACCCAGGGGCGGTTTCGCCATTTGCCGGTGGTGGACGATTCCGGACACATGCTGGGGCTCATTTCGATCGGCGATGCGGTCAGCGGCCGCCTGAAGGAACTGGCGGCGGAAAAGGACGCGCTGACCGGCATGATCATGGGCAGCTGACGCGCCGCGAAATTCTGGCAAATACTTGCCTTTCGGTGAAAAATGGGCTTTGGCTGACGGCTATCTTCAACGGGGACAGCGGATGATGCGCATAGGCCTTTATCCCGGTACATTCGATCCGATCACGCTTGGCCATGTCGATATCATCCAGCGTGCGATGGCTCTGGTCGATCGGCTGGTGATCGGGGTGGCGATCAACCGCGACAAGGCGCCGTTGTTCGATCTGCAAGCGCGGGTCGATATGGTGCGCGCCGAATGTGACGAGATCGCCGCGCGCACCGGCGGCGAAATCCTGGTTCATCCGTTCGATAATCTGCTGATCGATTGCGCCCGCGATGTCGGTGCCACCGTCATTGTGCGGGGGCTGCGCGCCGTTGCCGATTTCGAATACGAATTCCAGATGGTCGGCATGAATCGTGCACTGGATGCCAGTATCGAGACCGTGTTCCTGATGGCTGACGCCCGCCGTCAGGCGATCGCATCGAAACTGGTCAAGGAAATCGCACGACTGGGCGGTGATATCTCGAAGTTCGTGACCCCGCGGGTAGCGCAGGCGCTGGTCGCGCGGTTCGAGTGATCTGCCATGTTGTCCGGCACCGCGTATCCGCGCCTTGCCTGGGCGCACTGGAAGGGAGATTGCATTGACCCGCTCGGACGATCCCGATCCTCAACCGATCCCCATGCCGCCAAGCCGGCCCCTGCCTGACCCCGCGCCAGACCGCCCCGACGACCGGCCGCGGCCGGCATGGTTGCGGCAGCCCCCGCGGACGCCGCTGTCAGTCTCGATCAGCCGCGTCCGATGAAGGGCATCCTGGTGGCCATCACGGTCATGAACTGAACGTTGGCACCATCCGGAACCGAGGCCATGTGCAGCACCGCATCAGCCACGGTGGCGACATCGATCATCGGTTCGGGCTCGGCCTGACGCCGGCTGACCTGGGCCAGCAATTCGCTGGCCGCATTGCCGATGTCGATCTGGCCGCAAGCGATGTCGAAGGGCCGTCCGTCCAGCGACAGCGATTTCGTCAGGCCGGTCACGGCATGTTTGGAGGTCGTATAGGCGATCGAACCCGGACGTGGCGCATGGGCCGAGATCGACCCGTTGTTGATGATCCGTCCGCCTTGCGGGTCCTGATCGCGCATGATGCGAAAAGCGGCGCTTGCGCACAGGAACATGCCGGTCACGTTGACGTCGATGATGCGGCGAAAGTCGCTGGCCGAAACCGCATCGGGCAGGGCCGCCGCCAGCGCCTGTCCGGCATTGTTGAACAGGACGTCCAGCCGACCCCAGGCCGCCATGGCCCGATCGAATGTCTGCCGGACCTCTGCTTCCGCGCTGACATCGCAGGGCAGGATCAGCGCATTGGCCGCGTCTTCGGACGTGTCTTCCAGCGCCGCACGCCGACGTCCGATCAGACCCGTGCGCCAACCCGCGCGCAGGAAATGCCGCGCAGTGGCCCGGCCGATCCCGCTGCCAGCGCCGGTGATCAGGATGGTGCGCGGACCCGTCATGGCTGCCGAGAACGGCGCCGGTTCCGCGTCAGGCCGGGCGCGGGGTGGCGAAACGGCCGGTCACGCAGGCCAATCACAAAAGCCGTGCCGGCGGTCTTCAATTGCCTGCGGGCGGGGCCAGTTTCTTGGTCGCGCCATCGGCCAGGGGATCGTCCTGACGCTGGACCGAGCCTTCGAAATGCGCACCCGATTCGATGGCGATGGTCTTGTGGATGATGTCGCCCTCGACCCGGGCCGCGGCCGAAAGCCGGACCTTCAGCCCGCGCACCCGGCCGACCACGCGACCGTTCACGATGATTTCGTCGCCCATGATCTCGCCGTTGATCGTAGCGGTTTCGCCCACCGTCAACTGGCGGGCGCGCACGTCGCCTTCGACCTTGCCTTCGATCTGGATATCGCCGTCGGTGCGGATATTGCCGGTTACGATCAGGTCCGAGGACAGGACCGACGGGCTTGCCTGCTTGCGCGGGGGCTGCGGGGTCGCCGCGGTCTCGCCACCCGAGGCACGCTGTTCCTGCGCCGGGGCGGGGGCTTTGACGGGCTCGTCGCCTGCGGCGGCGGCATTCTGTTGAGGACGGTTTTCGGTCACGCGGGTCTTACTGAACATTGCTTGCTGCCTTGATGAAACTCATCGGGTCCACCGCCCGGCCTTTCATGCGCACTTCGTAATGAAGATGCGGCCCGGTCGAGCGTCCGGTGCTGCCAATATCACCGATCGGGTCGCCTTGCGACACCCTTTGCCCAACCTTCACGCCAATTTTCGACAGATGGGCATAGCGTGTCTCGACGCCCAGTTCGTGTTCGATCTTGATCAGGTTGCCATATGCCCCCTGCCGGCCGGCGAATATCACGACACCGTCGCCGGGCGCATAGACCTTGGTGCCGGTCGGGCTGGCCATGTCCAACGCATTATGCATCCGCCCCCAGCGACGACCGAAGCTCGAAGTGAGCCGGTAAGAGGCCTTCAGCGGCGTCGCGAAAGGAAGCTTTTCCATCGCAATGCGATAGGTGTTGATCTGGTCCAGCGTCACGAGGATCTGGTTCGCCTTGGTCTCGCCCTGGCGCAGCGCCGCGTCGCCGCGGGTCGAGTAGGACATCGGCGTCAGCGGACCGCCCTGGCCGGAATAGCCCTTGCGAATTTCCGACAGCATGTCATCGGGGTCCACCCCGATCGCGCGGAAAACCTTGTCCAGCGGTTCGACCGAAACCGACATGGCATCCTCGACCTGGGCCAGGATTTCGTCGTTTCGGGCCACGATCGCGTCGCGTTCGGCGGCCATTCTTTCGGCCTCGCCGCGCGCTTCGGCCGCGTCCTTCTGGGCCTTGGTCCGTGCCTGTGCGGTGTCGCGAAGCTCGCCCGACAGGATGTCCAGCGCGACGGTGACATCCTTGCTTCGGTCCGCATCGCCGGACGGGCTGTCGGCGGCGCCGGCGGCATGCAGGGATCCGTCGCGCTCGCCGATCGCGTCACGCAGGGTCGATTGCACGGTGGTCAGACCGCTTTGCAGCTCTCGCCGTTTTTCTTCCGATGCCAGAAGCTGTGACTGCATCTGCGAAACCTGATCCAGCGCCACCGAAAAGCGGCTCTGCGCCGCCACCGCCTCGGCCGCACGGGCATCGCGTTCCGCAGACAGCTGATCCAGGCGTTCCTCGAACGCGGCCTGGACACGCAGCATCTGTTCGCGCGAGGATCCGGAACTGACCGCATCGATCACGAGGATCGAACTTGCCACCAGCATCCAGCCAAGGCCCAGTGTCGCCCCGCCGATTCCGACAAGCTGGGTCACGGGGCGCAGGCGCAGGAAGCGGGTGCTGTCATCGGATCGAAGGAACAGGCGCTGTTCGGGCAGAAGACGTTCAAGTGAGGCGTTCAGGCCATTCAGCAACTTCTTCGACAAGTCCAGTCCCCCGGTCCCGCGACCCTGTTTCCAGTCTGGCCGGATCGCTTTGGTTCCATTCGGAGGTCGGTAAACAAGACCTGTGCCCTGATGGCAACAGGTCATCCGCCGGGCCCGTTGCAGATGCGCGGATACATGCCTTTGCGGGCGGGATTCCGCCGAAACCGGCAGCCATTCGCCAAAGTCTTCACGCAATTTCATAGGGAAGCGGCCCGTTTCGGTCGGTTGGTATGCGCAGGGGCCGATCGATCGGCGGAACCGAGCGCTGGTGACAATCCCTGCGCGGACAAATCCGGCACGAGATGCCGATCGGCTCGAACGCCCGCGGGCGGGACAGATCCAGGCCGTCGCCATAGACGAGCTTGCCCGCGTGACCGATCTCGCAGCCCAGGCCGATGGCAAAGCGGCGCACAGGGGCATCGAAGGCGCCCGCATGTTTCGACACGTCGCGCGCCAGAAGCAGATAGCGGACGCCGTCGGGTGTTTCGGCCAGTTGCCGCAGGAAATGCCGGGGCTGTTCAAAGGCGCGGTGGACGTTCCACAGCGGACATGCGCCGCCGAAACGCGCGAATTGCAGGCGCGTGGCGGAATGACGTTTGGTGATCGTGCCCGCCTGATCGACCCTGACGAAGAAGAATGGCACGCCTTTCGCGCCGGGCCGCTGCAGGGTTGACAGGCGATGTGCGACCTGTTCCAGCGAGGCGCCGAAAAGATGCGCCAGCCGCTCCAGATCGTGCCGTTCCGCCTGCGCGGCCGCCAGGAAGGCGCGGTAGGGCATCAGAGCGGCGCCGGCAAAGTAGTTGGCCATCCCGACGCGGGCGATCTCTCGCGCGGCGGGGTCACGGAAACGGGCCAGATCCAGCATTGCCTCCAGCAGGTCGGATTGGCGTTCCACCGCCACCAGGTGCAGAAGCTGGAAGACGCGGGTGGCGGATTCGGCTGCGGCATTGAGGTGAATTTCGTTGCCGCTGCGCCGGAACACGGCATTGGCGGGCAATTCCATCTCGCGGATGCGGATGCCCGATTTTGCCAGGGCCGAGACCGCCGCCTGCCATGGATCGGCCCGCACGCCGTCGGGGCAGGCGAACCGTTCGGCCGCACGGTCCACCGCGTCGATGTAATTGTCGCAATAGTGGAAAAAGTCGCGGACCTCCTCCCACGGGGTCGAAAGCGCATTCTGCCCGGCCGCGCCGATCGCCTCGTCCAGGGCGGCCAGCCGCTCTTGTCCCTGCCGGTGGGCGCGGTAGAGGTCCAGAAAGGCGCGCGCCAGACTGGGCGCGTTCGTCGCGGCCAGACGCAGATCATTCAGCGGCGGCGCGGTGTCGAAGATCGGATCGGCCAGGGCCTCCTGCATGTCGATGACCATGCGTTCCGCATCGCCCGCCGAAAGCGTGGTCAGATCGACGCCGAATTCCTGTGCCAGCCGCAGCAGCACCCCGGCCGAGATCGGACGGTGATTGTTCTCCATCTGCGACAGATAGGGCAACGAGATCCCCAGCCGTTCCGCGAAGACCCGCTGGGTCAACCCTGACCGGGCGCGGGTTTCGCGCAGGGATGTACCCGCATAGATTTTCTGAACCGCCATGATCGCCCCCGTTCTTTGCAAAGCAGGCTGTAGCCTTTGCAAAGGGCGCCCGGCAAGCGCCCGCGACGGTGCGGGGCGGGCTGGCGGAAAGGATCGGGCGAGGTTCGACATGGCCGCACCATGGACCAGAAGGATTAAGATCCGGTTGTGGTGTGCCGGATCGTCCCCAAGCGTCTTTCGCGCCGCAGCACCCACAGGATCGAGGCCAGCGAGCCCGCCGCCGACATCACCATGATGGTCAGCAGCGGCGTGGCGCCTGAGCCGGGCTGCAACAGCGCCCCGGCCAGGGCCGAGAGGGCGGCGCCTCCGGCGACGGCCAGCGCCCCGCCCAGACCGCTGGCGGTGCCAGCCAGTTCCGGGCGGACGCTCATCATGCCGGCATTGGCGTTGGGCAGAACCAGGCCGTTGCCCAGCCCCATGACGGCAATCGCTCCGAAAAATGTCCAGGGATTCGTCAGGCCCGTCAGCGTCGTGATCAGCGACAGGAACAAAGCCGCGAGGCTGATCGCCGTGCCGTAAAGGATCATTCTGTTCAGACCCAGCATCGCCGAGAAGCGGCCAGACAGGAAATTGCCCGTCAGGTATCCGATCGAGGGCGCGGCGAAGAAGTAACCCACTTCCGCCGGGCTCAGGCCGAAGACCTGCCCGCCCACGAAGGGCGCGCCGCCCAGATAGGCGAAGAAACTGCCGGACGCCATGGTCGCCGCCCCGCAATAACCCCAGAAGCGAACGGACCGCGCCAGCACAGGGTAATTGGCGACCTGTTCGCGCAAGGGGATGCCGCCGCCGCGCACGGTCTCGCCCAGATCACGCCAGGAGACGGCAAGAACCACCAGTCCCAGCAGGCCCATGACGGCGAAATTCGCGCGCCAGCCGAAGGCCTCGTCCAGAACCCCGCCGATTACCGGCGCGATCATCGGCACCACCGACATGCCCATCGTGACATAGCCGATCATCGAGGCCGCGCGGTTGCCATCGAACATGTCGCGCACGACGGCGCGCGGGACCAGCATGCAGACGGCGATTGCAGACTGGATCAGCCGGAACAGCAGGAACAGCCCCGCATCGCGTGCCGTCAGCGTTCCAAGCGTGGCAAGCAGGAAGATCACGAGGCCCACCAGCACGACCGGTCGTCGGCCATAGCGGTCGCTGACCGGCCCGGCCAGCAATTGCAGCACCGCGCTGGCCCCGATATAGGCCGAAACCGAAAGCTGCATGATCGCATAATCCACGCCGAAGTCCCGTGCCATGCCGGGAAGCGAGGGCAGGAACACGTTCATCGACAGCGCGGCGACGCCCGATAGCGCGATCAGCGTCAGGATATGCGGCGCAGTCCGTTTGCCGCGATCAGTTCCGGTCATGGAACACGAACCACGCGCCCGAACAGGTCAGCGGCAAGCAGACCTGCCGCGTGGCCGGAACGGGCGGGTTCAGTCCCATTGGCTCTGACGGTCCTTCGCCAGGTTGCCAAAACGCGTGAACTGGCCCTCGAAGGACAGTTCGACCGTGCCGATGGGGCCGTGGCGCTGCTTGCCCAGAATTACCTCGGCCTTGCCATGGACCTGTTCCATGATCTGTTGCCACTTCGCCATCGCATCCAGATCGCTGTCCGAGGGTTTTTCACGTTCGCGATAATATTCCTCGCGGAACACGAACATCACGATATCGGCGTCCTGTTCGATGGACCCTGATTCGCGCAGGTCGGAAAGCTGCGGGCGCTTGTCCTCGCGATTCTCGACCTGACGCGACAGCTGCGACAGGGCGATGACGGGGATGTTCAATTCCTTGGCGACGGCCTTCAGCCCCTGCGTGATCTCGCTGACCTCGTTGACGCGGCTGTCCTTGGCGGATGCGGCTTTCAGAAGCTGCAGATAATCCACCATCAGCACATCCAGGCCATGCACCCGCTTCAGCTTGCGCGCGCGGGCGGCAAGCTGGTTGATCGGCAGGGCGGGGGTGTCGTCGATGTAAAGCGGGCAGTTCTGAAGCGCATGGGCAGCCTCGACGAAACGGCGGAACTCGCCCTCGTCCATATTGCCCGACCGGATTCTTTCGCTGGGCACCTCGGCGGCTTCGGACAGGATCCGTGCGGCCAGTTGCTCGGCCGACATCTCGAGGCTGAAAAAGCCGACCACGCCGCCCTCGATCGTGCCATGGGTGCCGTCGGCGCGTTCGCCCTGCTTGTGCGCGCGGGCGATGTTGAAGGCGATATTGGTTGCCAGCGAGGTTTTGCCCATCGAGGGACGCCCGGCGATGATGATCAGGTCGGAATTGTTCAGACCGCCCATCTTGCCGTCCAGATCCACGAGCCCGGTCGAAATCCCGGACAGCTTGCCGTCCCGCTGATAGGCGGCATTGGCCACCTGAACCGCACCCGTCACCGCCTTCAGGAAGGACTGGAATCCGCGCTCCGCCACACCCTGTTCGCCCAGTTGATACAGCGTCTGTTCGGCGACCTTGATCTGTTCCTCGGCATCGTCGCCCACCTCGACCGTCGAGGCGCGCGACGAGATGTCATGGCCCAACTGGATCAGTTCGCGCCGCAGCGCGAATTCGCGGATCATCTGCGCATAATCCCGCGCCGCATAGGCCGAGATCGCGGCGCTGGCCATGCGCGCCAGATAGGCCGGCCCCCCCAGTTCCTTCAGCCCCTCGTCGTTTTCCAGGAACGCCTTGATCGTCACCGGGCTGGCCAGCGCATTCTTGCGGATCCGTTCGGAACAAATCTCGAAGATGCGGGCATGGACAGGGTGATAGAAATGTTCCGGCTTGATGACCTGCGTCACCCGGTCGAAGACATCGTTGTTCGTCAGAAGCGCGCCCAGCAATTGCTGTTCGGCCTCCAGCGAATAGGGGATGGCGGCCTTTTCCTCGGCTGCCGAATCCTGCCCCGGAATGATCGCCCGCAAACCGTTCATCTCGCTGCCCCCGCCGATTCTTGTTTGGGCGTTTATCTCATATCGGGACAGGCGCGGCTATCGGGATATCCTGTGGACAGGCTGTGGATAAGCCGGCCCGTCAGCCATTCGCCGCCTGCCAGCCGCGCGGATCGGTCAGGAAGGTGCGGACCTCGGCAAGCGTCCGGTCGTCGAAGGATTGCGCGGCCTGGGCCTCGGCCAGCACGTCCCACCAGGTGCAGAGATGGTGCAGCCTGACGCCGTGATCGGCCAGTCGCCGGGTCGTTTCGGGGAAGATACCGTAGTAGAAGATCACCGCCGTGTGCGCGCAGGTTGCGCCGGTTTCGCGGATGGCATCGACAAAGGACAGCTTGCTGCCGCCGTCGGTCGTCAGGTCCTCGACCAGCAGCACCCGCTGGCCCTCCTCCATCACGCCCTCGATTCGGGCATTGCGGCCATAGCCCTTCGGCTTCTTGCGCACATAGGTCATCGGCAGGGCCATGCGTTCGGCCATCATGGCGGCGAAGGGAATGCCTGCCGTCTCGCCGCCCGCGATATTGTCGAAAGCCTCGAAACCGGCATCGCGCATCACCGTCGCGGCCATGAAATCCAGCAGCGTCTGGCGCACGCGCGGAAAGCTGACGATCCGGCGGCAATCGACATAGGTCGGCCCCCTGAGCCCCGAGGCATAGGTGAACGGCGTCTCGGCGTTGAAATCGACGGCCTTGATTTCCAGCAGCATCCGGGCCGAGAGCCGGGCGATTTCCTCGCGCGCGGGGTAGGGCAGGCTCATGAATCCTCCAGGTGCCAGAACAGCGTGAAGAAGGGATCGAAGACCGTCACGGTCTCTTTGCCCGCCGTGATCGTGGCCGGATATCGGGCCGGCACATCGCGCTTGACCAGTCGGATGCGGTCCTCGTTGGCGGGCAGACCATAGAAGGCGGCGCCGTTAAGGCTGGCAAAGGCTTCCAGCCGGTCCAGCGCGTCTTCTTCCTCGAAGACATGAGCCAGGATCGACATCGTGTTGGGCGCGGTAAAGCAGCCGGCGCAGCCGCAGGGTTGCAGCTTGGCGCGGTCGGGATGCGGCGCGCTGTCGGTGCCCAGGAAGAACCGCCCCTCGCCACTGGTCGCGGCCTCGCGCAGCGCCAGGCGGTGCGATTCGCGTTTGGCCACCGGCAGGCAGTAATAATGTGGTCGAATGCCGCCTGCGAGGATGGCGTTGCGGTTGATGACCAGATGATGCGTGGTGATCGTGGCGCCCAGACCGGGGCCGCCGTCACGGATATAGGCCACGCCGTCGCTGGTGGTGATATGCTCCATCACGACGGTCAGGCCGGGGGTGGCGCGACGGATCGGATCCAGCACGCGGTCGATGAAGACGGCCTCGCGGTCGAAGATATCGACCTCCGCGTCGGTGACCTCGCCGTGAACGCAAAGCGGAATGCCCGCCTCGGCCATCGCGTCCAGAACCGGCCGGATCCGGGCCATGTCGGTCACGCCGCTGGCGGAATTGGTGGTTGCCCCGGCCGGATACAGCTTGACCGCGCGGATGATCCCGTCTCGATGTGCGGCGACCACATCCGCCGGATCGGTCGTGTCGGTCAGATACAATGTCATCTGCGGCTGAAGCGCGCTGCCTTCGGGCAGCGCGGCCAGGATGCGGTCGCGATAGGCGGCGGCCTCGGCACCGGTCACGATCGGAGGCACCAGATTCGGCATGATGATCGCGCGGCCGAAACCGGCGGAATGGGGCGCCACGGCGTCCAGCATCGCGCCGTCACGCAGATGCAGGTGCCAATCGTCGGGGCGGCGGAGGGTCAGGCTGTCGGTCATGATGCCTGCCTCTATACACGGCAGCAGACGGTTGCCAAGCATGCGCGATCCGATTTCGCGGTGTCGCCTTGAAACAGTGCCTTGTCCTTGCCGCCCGCCCGTCCCACATTGACTCAGCAGCGTGTTATGCACATTCTGCAATAATCAGGACGGGATGGCATGAATTCGTTGAATATTGGTCAGGTAGCAGGCAATCCCATGCGCCTTTGGGCGCAGATGGCACGGCTTTCCATCGAATCGCAGACGGTGATCGGGTTGCGCATGGCGGGCATGATGGGCTTGATGGTCCAGTCGCCGGGCGAACCGCTTCGCATGATCGCCGAGAAGCAGGCGGCGGCATCCGAGGCGATCTTTGCCATGGTCCGCGTCGCCGGCAGCGGAGCCAGCGCCGATCGCGTTCTTTCCGCCGGCCTGCGCCCCTATGGCAAGCGCACCCGCGCGAATTCGCGCCGTCTGACCCGCAGCCGGCGCTGACCGGGAACGGGTTCGGCCCCTGGCGTGTTTTGCCGCCGGACCAGGGTGAGGACAGGGATGACACGCACAGCACTGATTACCGGTGGGGCTCAGGGGATTGGCCGCGGCATCGCCGACCGACTGGTCGAGAACGACTGGAAGGTCGCGATCTTCGACAAGGACGCCGAGGCGGTTGATGAGGTCTCGGACACGCTTCCAGGCAGTCTTGCGCTGCCCGTGGATGTGGCCGATGAGGCATCCGTTCATCAGGGTTTCGCGACGCTGGCTGATTGGCTGGCCGGGGCAGGGCTGGATCTTCTGGTCTCGAATGCGGGTATCGCCGATCCTGTCAGCGGGCCGGTCGAGGATCTGTCGCTGTCGGAATGGCGAGAATGGCAGGACAGCCATCTGACCGGCGCGTTCCTGTGCATTCGCGGCGCCGTGCCGCTGTTGCGCCGGGCGCGCGGTTCCATCGTCACCATCGCCTCGACACGGGCTTTGCAGTCGGAACCCGATTGCGAAGCCTATGCCGCAGCCAAGGGCGGACTCTGTGCGCTGACCCATGCGCTGGCCATCAGTCTGGGGCCGCAGATTCGCGCGAACTGCATCCTGCCCGGCTGGATCGAGACCGGCCCTTGGCAGAAGCGGTCAGAGCGCAGCGACCCGGATCATTCGCGGAGCGACAAGGCACAGCATCCGGTCGGCCGCGTCGGCACGCCGCAGGACATCGCGGCGCTGGTCGCCTACCTCGCCTCAAGCGAGGAGGCAGGCTTCGTGACCGGTCAGCACTTCGTGGTCGATGGCGGCATGACACGCAAGATGATCTATCTGGAATAAAGACCTGAAGGACCAGATGAAAACGGCGGGGCCATAGCCCCGCCGCGGCACTTTTCCGGCTGTCCCGGTTTCAGATCAGCCTGCCCATCGCGACCGCCGTATCGGACATGCGGTTCGAAAAGCCCCATTCATTGTCATACCAGGTCAGAATGCGGCACAGCTTGCCTTCCATGACCTTGGTCTGGTCCATGTGGAATACCGAGGAACGCGGATCGTGGTTGAAGTCCGACGAAACGAGCTTTTCCTCGGTATAGCCCAGAATACCGTCCAGCGATCCATCGGCGGCGGCCCTGATCGCCTGGTTGATTTCCTCGACGCTGGTCTCGCGCTTGGCCTCGAAGACCAGATCGACGACCGAGACATTGGGTGTCGGCACACGGATCGCCACACCGTCCAGACGGCCCTTGAGTTCCGGCAGCACCAGGCCCACGGCCTTTGCGGCGCCGGTGGAGGTGGGGATCATCGACAAGGCGGCGGCGCGGGCGCGATACAGATCCTTGTGCATCGTGTCCAGCGTCGGCTGGTCGCCGGTATAGGAATGGATCGTGGTCATGAAGCCGCGGTCGATGCCGATCGCGTCGTTCAGCACCTTGGCGACGGGCGCCAGGCAATTGGTGGTGCAGCTTGCGTTCGAGACGACCAGATCCTCGGCCGTCAGCGTGTCATCGTTGACGCCGAAGACGATGGTCTTGTCGGCGCCTTCGCCGGGGGCCGAGATCAGCACGCGCTTGGCGCCGGTCGTCAGATGCGGCTGGCATTTCTCCTTCGAGGCGAAGATGCCGGTGCATTCCATGATGACGTCGATTTCGGCCCAGGGCAGATCGGCCGGATTGCGGATCGCGGTGACCTTGATCGGGCCGCGACCCACATCGATCGTATCGCCGCTGACCGTCACCGTGGCCGGAAAGCGGCCATGCACGCTGTCATAGCGCAGAAGGTGGGCATTGGTCTCGACCGGGCCCAGATCATTGATGGCGACCACCTCGATATCGGTGCGGCCCGATTCGATGATGGCGCGCAGCACGTTGCGCCCGATGCGACCGAAACCGTTGATGGCGACCTTGACTGCCATGGTTATCTCTCCCGACCAGATGACGTTGCGCCATGCTCTAGCCTGCGCTTCTCGCGGATGCAAATCCCTCGTTGTTGCGAACTTCGTCACGAGGCCACCCCATAGCCCTTGCACCGGGCCCAAGGCTTTCAGCGCCAGAAGCTGAGATATTCGATAAAGCGATCCATCGCCTTGCCGACCATGACCGGCAGTCCCAGGTTCAGAAGGAAATGATCGGCGGCGAAAATCGCGACGATCAGGGCAAACAGAATATACGCGATCAGGTTGGTCAAGGCAGGCTCCGGCAGATCTTATCGGATCGCCGGTCCGGCGACGCAAGAGGCCGTGTCGTTCCGCCGGGTCCTTCGGTTGCAGTCCGCCAGAATGATCGCGGTGGTGACAGGATTCTCCGCGCCAATCGGCCGGGGGTCAGTTATCTTCCTCCTCGGCCATCGGGATCAGCGTGATCTCACCTTCGGTTTCCAGCCTGCGGATGACCGTCACCACCTGTTTCGTCGCCTCCTCGATTTCGGCGGGGCGAAGGTTGCTCAGTCCCTCGCGTTCGTCGCGCAATCCGTCGGCCATGCGTTGAGAGAGGTTCGAAAGGATGAATTCGGCAGCCGCCGCGTCGGCATCGGAACCGGCTGACAACGCGCGCAGCAGCACGGGCTGCTCGACCTCGCGGACGATGCGCGGCAAGTCGCGGGCCTGGACACGGCGCGGGATGTGATCGAAGGTAAAGATCGCGCGGCGCACGCCGCCGGCGAAGTCGGCATCCTGCCGGTCCAGATTGTCCAGAACCTCTTCGCGCAGATCAGCGGCGGCGAAATTCAGAATCGCCCCCATCCGTTCGCTGGCCGGGGTTTCGATCGCCGGTCGCGGCAGGGCCTCGGCCGCCTGCAGCAGCACCAGACCCACGCGATGCAGGGCCTGTGCGCTGACGCCGCCGGTCATCGAGATTGCCTGCGCAACCTCATGCGCACGTTCGCGCGACAGGGCGGAAAATGTCTCGGACGCCTTCGAAACCGGCAGCTTGGCCAGCATCAGCGCGACGATTTCGACCGATTCCGAATTGGCCACCGCGATAAGCCGATTGACGGGCTGGCTGGCAAGGCGGGTCCAGGGATCGCCCTTGCCGGACATCGCCGACAGCCGCCGCAGCCGGTCAACGCTGTCTTCCGACAATCGTGCGCCCAGCATCGCCAGCGTGCCGTCGAGATTGCCGGGAAAGGTCACGCCCACCGATTCCAGCCGGTCGCAGAATTCGGTGATGACGGCGTCGCGGGTGTCACGGTCCACCAGTTCCATCCGCGCCATTTCTTCGGCCACCAATGTCTGACTGTCGCTGTCCAGCCGCGCAAGGCCGGACGCCTCGTCATCGTCCAGAAGAAGCCGCACGATCACCGCGGCTTTCTGCCGCTGGCTCAGTCTTGCCCCGGTCATCGTCTGCTGCCCCCTGGTCGGTCCGTCATCTGTCATGCGGGCCAATCTGGCAGGATCTGGCTAACAGGCCGTTACCGGCGCCGGGAATAATTACCCAAGATTTGAATCGAATACGCGGCGGAAGATCGTATCGACATGTCTGGTATGATAGCCCAGATCGAATTTCTCTTCGATCTGGTCCGGGCTCAGTGCCGCGGTCACATCCGGATCGGCCAGCAATTCCTGTTTGAAATCCTTGCCTTCCTCCCAGACCTTCATGGCGTTTCGCTGCACCAGGCGATAGGCATCCTCGCGCGAGACGCCGGCCTGGGTCAGCGCCAGAAGCACGCGCTGCGACATCACCAGACCCTTGAACCTGTTCATGTTGGCCAGCATCGTCTCGGGATAGATCACCAGCTTCTCGATCACCCCGGCCAGCCGGTTCAGCGCGAAATCCAGCGTGATCGTCGCGTCGGGTGCGATGCCGCGTTCGACCGAGGAATGGCTGATGTCGCGTTCGTGCCACAGGGCGACGTTCTCCATCGCCGGGATCACCGCCATCCGTACCAGCCGCGCAAGACCGGTCAGGTTTTCGGTCAGGACCGGATTGCGCTTATGCGGCATGGCGGAACTGCCCTTCTGGCCGGGGCTGAAATATTCCTCGGCCTCGAGAACCTCGGTCCGCTGCATGTGGCGAATCTCGATGGCGATGTTTTCCATGCTGCTGGCGATCACGCCCAGCGTGGCAAAGAACATCGCATGGCGATCGCGCGGAATCACCTGCGTGCTGATCGGTTCGGGACGAAGCCCCATCCTTGCGCAGACATGTTCCTCGACCGCCGGATCGATATTGGCGAAGGTGCCGACCGCGCCGGAGATGGCGCCGGTTGCAACCTCGTCGCGGGCCCGTTCCATCCGGGCGCGACCGCGCGCCATCTCGGCATGGAACCGAGCGAAGGTCAGGCCCATCGTGGTCGGTTCGGCATGGATGCCGTGGCTGCGGCCGATCCGCAGCGTGTTCTTGTGTTCATAGGCGCGTTTCTTCAATGCCGCCAGAACGCGGTCCAGATCGGCCAGCAGAATGTCGGCGGCTCGCACCAACTGGACGTTCAGCGTCGTGTCCAGAACGTCGGAAGAGGTCATGCCCTGATGCACGAAGCGGGCGTGATCGCTGCCGACATGTTCGGCCAGATGGGTCAGGAAGGCAATCACGTCATGTTTGGTCACGGCCTCGATTTCATCGATCCGGGCAACGTCGAACTGGACGTCCTTCGCCCGCCAGACCGCCTCCGCGTTCTCGCGCGGGATCACGCCCAGATCGGCCTGCGCGTCGCAGGCATGAGCCTCGATCTCGAACCAGATCCGGAACTTCGTCTCGGGCGACCAGATCGCGGTCATGTCGGGGCGGGAATAGCGCGGGATCATGGCGGGCTCCTTCGTGGCTGGCTGCGGCATAGCGGGGTGGCGGGCCGGGGGCAAGATTTCTGCGCGCGCGGCTGCGGAACATTCGGGCGGGGCTGGCGGTTGATCAGGCAAGTTTTTCCGCCAGGACGAGGATTGCCGCGATGCATCACAGCGAAGACGACCCGAACCACCTGACCGAAGCCGACCGCACCAGCGAGACCCGCTTTGGCCCCCGGCCGGTCCCAGAAGGTCATCGCCCCCCCGGCAGCCATCCGCTGCGGGCACTGAAAGCCAGCCGCCGCGCCGCCGCTCGCGGCCCGTCGCTCAGCGCCAAGATCATCGTCTGGGGCGGCGTCGGGCTGGGCGTGGCCGGCGTCACGGCCGGCACGCTGATGGCGGCGCGCAAGATCGTGGGCATCCCGGAATCCGATCGGCCCCGGACGGGAAGGGCCACGATTCGAGACGACGCCAGGCTGGCGCCGCGTTTTTCGGCACTGGATGAGGATGAACGCGAGGCGATCCGCCGTCGCACCCGTGAACAGGCCCGTCAGGATCGCGCAGAGTCGGCGCGCCTTCGGGCCGAGGCGGCGCGCGATCGCAATCCGCCACGGCGTCGCAATGCTGCCGAGGAACTGACGCGGACGGCCTCTGAATTGTCTTCCGGGCTCGAAGGGGTTGCCCAATCGCTGCTGACAGCATTCCAGGCCTTTCGCGGTGTGGCCGCACAAGCCAGCGGCATCGTCGCGGAATTCGCCGCCGCGGCCGACGCGGTGCGCGAAGCCGTGCGTGGAAATCCGCCCCCCGCCCAGCAGGATGAGGCTTCCATGCCACGCAGGCCCGACGATTCCCGGCAGCATCGCTTGTGAGCGCCGATCCGACAGGGCAGGGTTGAGCGCATGGTGACACAGAATACTGATGGCAGCGGGGCGCGCAGATCCGTTCTGGATGCCCTGATCGGGGAGCTGGACGACCAGACCCGTCGCGATTACGGTTTGCCGACCGCCTCCGGGACGGTCGATCCCCCCGCCATCCGGAGAGACCTTGGCGGCAAGATGCCTCATCTGGGCGATCTGGGCTTTCGCGATGTGGCCACGATCGTCAAGCGGACCTTCGGGCAGATCGGCGTCGACCGTGTGACGGCCGTGGCGGGCGGTGTCACCTTCTTCGGCCTGCTGTCGCTGTTTCCCGCGATCACGGCCTTCGTGTCGATCTATGGACTGGTGGCCGACCCTTCCTCGATCGCTGGTCATCTGGAGGTGCTGAACCGTTTCCTGCCTCAGGGCGCGCTGGACATCATTTCGCGCCAGGTCGAAGCCATCGCGACCTCGCCCTCGGGCGCGCTTTCGCTGGCCGGGATCGTCGGCCTGCTGGTTGCCTTCTATTCGGCGAATGGCGGGATGAAGGCGCTGCTGTCGGCGCTGAACGTGGCATTCTTTCAGAAAGAGACCCGCAGCTTCGTCCGGCTGAATCTGGTCGCGATGGGGTTTACGCTGGGCGGACTTTTGCTGCTGATGCTGATGCTGGGCGTGATCGCCGTCATCCCGATCCTGCTTGCGTGGCTGCCGCTCAGCGATACCAGCGAAAGGCTGATCAGCTTCATCCGCTGGCCGATCATGTTCCTGGTGCTGCTGGTGGCGCTGGCGGCAGTCTATCGCTGGGGGCCGGCGGTGCCCAACCGCCGCTGGCGCTGGATTTCGCCCGGTGCGATCTTTGCCGCCGTGACCCTAGTCGTCACCTCGATCCTGTTCTCGTGGTATGCCGCCAATTTCGCCAATTACAATGAAACCTACGGCTCGCTCGGCGCGGTGATCGGCCTGATGATGTGGCTGTGGCTGGCCGCGATGATCGTGCTGGTCGGGGCCGAAATCAATTCCGAGATCGAACGCTACATGAAGCAACTGGCCGGCCTGGACGATTCGGCCAAAGTAGCCGACAGGGCGGGGTGATGGCATCGCCCTACCTGCCCCTGGCCATGGCGATCGCGCTGGAAGTGGTTGGCACCTCGCTTCTGCAACGCTCGCAGCAATTCAGCCGGTTGTGGCCGACACTGGGCATGGCCATCTGCTATCTGGCCAGCTTCTACCTGCTGTCACTGGCCTTGCGTGTCCTGCCCCTGGGCGTCGCCTATGCGATCTGGAGTGCGCTTGGCATCGTGCTTGTGGCGCTGATCGGCCTTTTCGTCTTTCATCAGCGGCTTGACTTGCCGGCCGTCATCGGGCTGGGGCTGATCGTTGCGGGCGTGATCGTCGTCAACCTGTTCTCGCAGACGGCAGGGCATTGAGCCGAGGCAAGGCGCCCTCAGCGCTCGGTCAGTTTCAGCTCGATCCGGCGGTTCTGGGCGCGGGCCTCGGGCGAGGCGCCGTCGGTAATGGGACGGGTATCCGCAAATCCCGTCGCCGCCAGGCGGTTTGCCGGAAACTGCAATTCGTCGATCATGAAGCGCACCACGGCCAGTGCACGGGCCTGGCTGAGTTCCCAATTGTCCCGGTAGCGGCCCGTGCCCGACAGGGGCGTGCTGTCGGTATGACCGTCCACGCGGATCATCCAGTCGATTTCGGGCGGGATCTTGTCGGCGATGTCTCCCAGCATCCGGACGACGCCGGCGATCTGGGCGCGGCCGGCGGGCGACAAGCTGGCTTCGCCCGGAGGAAAGAGAATCTCGGACTGGAACACGAAGCGGTCGCCGACCACCTTCACCCCCTCGCGCCCCGACAGGATCTGCGACAATTGCCCGAAGAATTCCGACCGATAGCGGGCCAGATCCTTGGCTTCTGCCTCGGCCTTGCTGCGTGCCTCCCGTTCCAGGGCCAGCCGGCGCTCTTTTTCCTCGGCCGCGCGCAGCAGGGCGGCGTTCAACTGCCGGCCCAGCGTCTCGACCCTCACTTCGGCCTGTTTCTGATCATCGCCCGCCGTTTCCAGCAGCGCCTGCAACGATCCAAGCTGCGAGGTCAGCGATGCAACCTGTTCGTTCAGCAGCGCGACCCGGCGCTGACTGTCCTGCGAGATCTGCTGGCTCTGGTCCAGCTCCTCGCGCGCCTTTGCCAGCAGCGCGGCCTGCCGTTCGGTCTGGGCAGCGTTCGTGCGGACCTCGTTCGACAGCCGGTCGCGCGCGTTTTCGGCGGCGGCGAGAAGCGTCAGCGTGTCCTCGGCCTTCTTGCGGCTTTCTTCCAGCGACAGCGTCATCGCGGTCAGTTCGGCATCGGCGCCTTCCAGCCGCGCGCGCAGCGCCCTGGCAGCCTCGGCCTCGGTCAGCCGCGCGGCCTCGGCCTCGGACAGGCGCGACTGCGCGGCGGTCAGATCGGCCTGCAGGGCGACCTTGTCCTGACCCGCATCGGCATTGCGACGCCGCAGATCGGCGACCAGGGCCTCCAGAGCATCGCGCCGCGCCGCCGCCAGACGCGCCTGTTCGGTCTTGGCGTCGATCTCGTTGCGGGCCTGGGCGACGGCCAGCGCTGCCGCCGACGCGCGGTCCCGCTGATCGGACAATTGCGTTTGCAGATCGGCCTGCCGCGCCTCGGCCTCGATGCGATCCTGCTGACGCGCGGCCATCAGGGCCGCCACCTCGGCCTCGAAATCCGTCAGCCGCGATCTTGCCTCGTCCAGCCGGGTTCTGCTGGCATCAAGCTGGTTGTTCAACCGGGTGATCCGCGCCGCCCTGTCGCGCGCCTCGGCCTGGGCCTGATCCAGCGACCTTTCGGCGTTTTGGGCGCGTTGGGACTGACGCAGGGTCTCGTCCTGCAGCGCCGCCTCGCGCCCTTCCGACGCGGTCAGGGCCTCGCCAAGCGCGGCGACGCGCTGGCCAAGCTGGTCGATCTGCTGTTCCTGACGCGACAGTTTCCGGTCCTGCCGGGTGATCGTGTCGTCCTGCGTGGTGATCTGTTCGCGCAGCACAGACTGCACCACCATGAAAATCGTCAGCACGAACATCAGCACCATCAACAGGGCCGTCATCGCATCCACGAAACCCGGCCAGATCGTGGCCGAGAAGCGATTGACCGAGGATGCCCGGCGCAGTGCCATGATCTAGCGTGCGCCCCGGTCGATCAGCGGATCGTGCAGCAGATCGTCGCGGAACGGATCGCCGAACCGCGCCGCGCGCACCGCCCGTGTCAGCACCAGGATGTCCGAGCGCAGTTCGGCCAGCATCTCGTCCCGGCCCTCGTTCAGATCGGCGACCATGCGTTGCAGCGCGGTTTCGATTCCCGACAGGTCGGGCGGAACCGGCGCCGGTTGATCGGCGCGCGATTGCGCCAGTTCGACCAGCCTTTCCTGACCCTCGGCCACACGGTTCAGCGCGCCGCTGAGGCTGGCCGCGCGGGCCACGGTCGATTCCCGTTCGGCCTCGGCCCGGCGGACCAGCGCCTCCAGCGCCTCGGCCATGACCACGATGCGTTCATCCGCCATGGCGGCGGCGTCGTCGCGGCCGGCATCGCGTTCGGCATGGTATTGCTGCAACCGCTCCATCTGGTCGGCCATCTGTTCCAGAAAGCCCGCGATGGCGGCATCATTCGCCCCCTCGCCCTCTGTCGAGCCCAGCGAGACGCGAGTAAAGCCCGACATCCATTCTTCCAGCTCACGGTAATAGCGGTTCTGGCCATGAGTGACGAACAGTTCCAGCAGGCCCACGACCAGCGATCCGGCCAGACCCAGAAGCGACGACGAAAAGGCCGTGGCCATGCCGCCGAGCTGCGCTTCAAGTCCGCCCATCAGCTTGTCGAAGACCGCGATGCCGCTTTCGCCTTCCTGTGGGGCCAGTGCCCGGATCGTGTCCACGACCGCCGGAACGGTGGTGGCGAGGCCATAGAAGGTGCCCAGAAGGCCAAGGAAGATCAGAAGATTGGACAGGTATCGCGTGATGTCGCGCAATTCCTCGATCCGCGTCGCGACGGAATCGAGGATCGACCGCGCCGAACCGGTCGAGATCACGCCGCCTGCCGGCCCGCGGGTTCCCAGCAGCGCCGCCAGGGGCGCCAGCAGGCGCGGCGGCACGTCGCTGTCGCCCATGCCACGCGCCGCGACGCCCTTTTCCACCGCGTTGCGCCGGCGAGAGGCGAACCGTTCGATCCAGCTGACCGATCGGACAAGCTGGCCGACCTGCCAGAAACAGGCCAGCACGCCCAGTCCGAAGACGGTCAGGATCAGTCCGTTCAGCCAGCGATTGGCCATGAAGATGGGCAGAATCCGGCCATAGGCGATCCAGCCGCCGGCCAGGACCAGCGCCAGCACCGTCAGCATCAGCATGATCTGCCGGACCGGTTGCGAGAAATGCGGATGGGACGGGCTGGCGGCGCCGGTGCCGCGTGTTGCGGTAATCCGGCGGCTTGGCAGACTCAACCTGCCGGGCCGGGCCGGGCCGCTGCCGGTCCCGGCGGGTTCTGGGCCGCTGTCCTGTTCACGCAAGGCTTGGCATTCCCGTTCCCGGCATCCTCGTACACGCACGAGTGTAGGGCGCGACCGGACGCTTGCCAAGCGATCCGACGGTCAGGGTAAACCGATGCTCAGCCCTCTCGTGAGGGCTGCCTCGTCGCGATCAGCCGCCGCACCCGGTCGGAAAGCTGGTCCATGGCGCTGTCGGGCAGGCCGATCCGGGCCAGATGCAGGGCGGTGTTGAACAGATAATCGGCATTCGGACCCCGGCCGCCATGAGCTCCGGCGATGATCCGCGCCTGTTCGTCCGCGCCCAGGTCACCCGCATATTGGGGATGATCGCAGCGCATCACATAGGCCAGGGCCTCGACGCGGCGGCCATCTTCCAGCGTCAGCGTGACGATCGCCTCGCGATAGGCTTCGGTGCCCATCTCGCGCGCGCGAAGATAGGCCATCACTTCGTCATGCTGCACTGGGTCGATGGCAAGCGCGAGGCCCCTGCAATGGGCCGAATCGTCGGGGTCGAGGCCCAGCACCAGCCCCGGCGCCTCCGCGGTGCCGCGATGGCGCACGGATCGCAGGCAGAAACGTCGCGCATAGCCGTCAAGCCGCGCCTTCACGGTCTCAAGCGGCTGAAAGCCCGGATCCCACATCAGCGATCCGTAGCCGAAGACCCAAGCCGGTTTCCGAAAGTCCCTTGCCATGCTCCAAATCTAGGCGAGCGGGGCGCGGGATGAAAGACGGCTCAGGATCCCCGGGGTGCGTCGTCGTGGCCGCGGCCGAAATCGGGCGCCCCGGTATCCTGGCCGGCCTCGATGATGCCGCGGCGGATGGCACGGGTGCGGCTGAAATAATCGAACAGCTGCTGGCCGTCGCCCATGCGGATCGCGCGCTGAAGCACGAACAGCTCTTCGGTGAAGCGGCCCAGAATGTCCAGCGTCGCCTCCTTGTTGTGCAGGAACACGTCGCGCCACATGGTCGGATCGCTGGCGGCGATGCGGGTGAAGTCGCGGAACCCGGCGGCCGAATACTGGATCACCTCTTCATCGGTGACGCGGCTGAGATGATCGGCGACGCCGACCATCGTATAGGCGATCAGGTGCGGCGCATGGCTGGTCACGGCCAGCACCAGATCGTGATGGCCCGGCTCCATCCTGTCGGTCTTGGCGCCCATGGCGCGGACCAGATCCGACAGGCGCGCCACCGCTGCCGGATCGCTGCCGGGCAGCGGGGTCAGCAGCCACCAGCGATTCCTGAACAGTGTCGCGAAACCTGAGCGGGGGCCGGAATGTTCGGTGCCCGCAAGGGGATGACCGGGAATGAAATGCACGCCGTTCGGGATATGCGGGCCGACAGCGTCGATGACCGCCTGCTTGACCGAGCCGACATCGGTTACCGTCGCGCCCGGTTTCAGATGCGGCGCGATCGTGGCCGCGACATCGCCCATGGCGCCGACCGGCACCGCCAGCACCACCAGATCCGCGCCCGCGACGGCCCTGTCGGCGCTGTCCTCGATCCGGTCGCACAATCCGATCTCGCGCGCGGTCCTGCGCGTGGCATCGCTGCGGGCATGGCCGACGATCTCGCCGGCCAATCCGGCCTTTCGCATCGCATGGGCCATCGAGCCCGCGATCAGCCCCAGACCGATCAGGGCCACACGGTCATAGATCACGCTCATGCCGGTCTCCGCGCGGCCATGAAACGGCCGAGGCTGTCGATCACGCGCGTCGTGCCGATTTCGTCGCCCAGCGTGATGCGCAGCGCGGCGGGCAGGCCATATCCGCCGACGCGACGGACAAGGATGCCGTCACCGCGCAGGGCGGCATCGGCGGCTTCGGCCTCGTCCGGATCGGCAAAGCGGGCCAGCACGAAATTGGCGAAACTCTCGTCGCAGCCGATCCCCATCTGGATCAGCGATTCGCGCATCCGCCGGCGCATCCTTGCATTCAGGTCGGCGCAATGGTCGCGAAAGGCGGTGTCGCGGACCGCGGCCTCGGCCGCCGCCATCTGGGCACTGGACAGGTTGAAGGGCTGGCGGATCCGGTTCAGAACATCGATCACGCCGCGCACGCCGTAGCCCCACCCGATCCGTAGCCCGCCCAGCCCGTGAATCTTGGAAAATGTCCGCGTCATGAACGCGTTCGGATGCCGGTCCACCAGCGAGGCGCCGCCGTCAAAGCCATCCGCGAATTCGGTATAGGCTCCGTCATGGACCAGGATCGCCCGCGGCGGCAGCCCCTCGGCCAGCCGCGACAGATCGTCCGCGCCCAGCATGGTGCCGGTCGGGTTGGCGGGGTTGGCGATGAAGACGATGCGCGTCCGTTCGGTCACGGCGCCAAGGATCGCGTCCACGTCGATGCGGCGCACAGCCTCGGGCACGGTGACGGGGATCGCGCCGACCATCCGCGCCAGGATCGGATACATCGAAAAGCCATGCTCGGTGGTGATGATCTCGTCGCCCGGCCCGGCATAGGCATGGGCGACGAATTGCAGCACCTCGTCCGATCCCACACCGCAGATGATGCGGTCCGGATCCAGCCCGTGAACCTCGCCGATCGCCCGGCGCAGGGCGGCATGGTCGGTGGCGGGGTAGCGGTGCAGATCCGGCGCCGCCGCGGCAAAGGCGGCCCGCGCGGCCGGGCTGCACCCCAGGGGATTTTCATTCGAGGACAGTTTCAGCACATCGTCATGGCCCGCCAGTCGGCTTTCGCCGCTGACATAGGGTGCGATCTCCATGATGCCCGGCTGCGGTTCGATCCCTGTCATGCCCGTCTCCCCCGTCATTCGCCGCCCTCATAGCGGGGGAACGGGGGCAAGGAAAGTGGACGCTGCCGGCGCCGTCACAGGACGGGCATGGCGGGCGTCGGGGGCGACCATCTGAAACGGGCCAGAACGATACCGTGGTCGTTGCTGCCGCTGGTCTTGTGATCGTTCCAGTCAAGGTGGTCGTTCAGCAGCAGCATGTCGTCGAATCGCCACAGCCGCTTGCGCGAATTGTCATAGAACTGCTCGCTGACCAGCACATGGTCCAGGCTGTCGTGCTGCTCCTGATAGATATGGGTATAATAGACATCGCGGACCGAGCGGTATTCCTGCAGGACCTGCGCCGTGTAGAGCGCGTTGTCGCCACCGCCGCGCGACAGCGCGGTCAGATATCGCGGCTGTTCGGTCAGAAGGTTGAGCGTGTTCGAATCCTTGCCGTCATTCATGTCGCCCAGCACGACGACGGGATTGTCCGAACCCTTTGCCAGCCGCGTCATGATGACCCGCAGCGCCGCCGCCTCGGCGGTGCGTCGGATGGTCGAGATGGCGTAGCCGAGCGCATTGGCGTGGGGGCCGTGAATCTCGCGGTCATACCAGTCGCCTTCGCGCCAGATCTCGGCCGGGCGCCGGGATTTGAAATGGCACACGAAGACCTCGATCACCGGGGTCGAGGGATCGGGCTGCACGCGCAGATGCAGGACGGGCCGCGAAAACCCCTCCAGCGCCACCGAGATCCGGGGCTGCTGCGGATCGTCCCCGGTCGAGCGCAACACGAGCTCGGGCGGAAAATCGGTGATCCAGTCCGGATCTCCCACCAGCATGTGACGGCGCACCGCCGCCGCGCAGGTGATCCGCGTGCCCGGATGATCGGGTGGCGCGATCATGACATGGCTTTCGCCCAGGCCGGCCTGATCCACTGCTTCCTGCAAGGCTTCCGGCGCCCATAATTCCTGAAAGCCGAACAGATCGGCCTCCATCCGGGCCAGGGCCCGCGCGGTAAAGTCGATCTTGCGCCGATAGACATCCTGGGGCCAGCCGTCCCTGTCGGAATAGACCGCGCGGCCCGGCAGCTGAAGGTTCAGCAGGTTGAACGAACAGAACGAGATATCGCGTCGGGCCATCCCGGCCTCCGGTCTCGTGGCAGGGAAAGGGCGCAAAGTGCGGCGATGATACCACGAGGCCTATGAAGCCAATATCGAAATCGTCGCGGGCTGCCGCACCATACCCTGCCGCATCGGCACGACGAAAAAGGCCGCATCCGAAGATGCGGCCCTTGAGGATCGGGTGTCGGCGAAGATCAGTTCTTCGCGTAGAATTCGACGACCAGGTTCGGCTCCATCTGCACGGCATACGGCACGTCGCCCAGGGCCGGGATGCGCACGAAGGTCGCGGTCATCTTGTTGTGGTCCACTTCCAGATAATCCGGCACGTCACGCTCGGGCAGGCCGACGGCCTCCAGAACGATGGCCAGCTGGCGCGAACGTTCGCGAATCGAGATCACGTCGCCTTCCTTGACACGATAGGAGGCGATGTTGACGCGCTTGCCGTTCACCTCGACATGACCGTGGTTGACGAATTGACGCGCGGCGAAGATGGTCGGCACGAATTTGGCGCGATAGACGACGGCATCCAGACGCCGTTCCAGCAGGCCGATCAGGTTCTCGCCGGTATCGCCCTTGACGCGCTCGGCCTCGGCATAGATGCGGCGGAACTGCTTTTCGGTCAGATCGCCGTAATAGCCCTTGAGCTTCTGCTTGGCGCGCAGCTGGGTGCCGAAATCCGACAGCTTCTGCTTGCGGCGCTGGCCGTGCTGGCCGGGACCGTATTCGCGGCGGTTGACCGGCGATTTGGCGCGGCCCCAGATATTTTCGCCCATGCGGCGGTCAATCTTGTACTTGGCAGACGTGCGTTTGGTCACGGCTGATCTCCTTCCTTCATGTGAAGGGCGTTGTCCTCTGGCTTCAGGCCCGACAGGCATCCCCTTGCGGGGGCCACCAACACCAATGAAGTGCGCGCTTATAGAGGCCGTGCCGGCGGTGTCAACCGCGATCGTGACCGCACCCCGCCGACGGATGGGCGCGGTCTCAGCCAAGCTGGCCGTCGGGCTGGAAGAAATGCGACAATGGCAACGCGGCGGCACCCAGGACGCGGGCATTGCGGCCAAGGCTGCCCGCGATCACCTCGGGCGGCACGATGCCTTCGCGGGGCAGGGCCGTCATCGCATGTCGCGTCGCCGCGACCAGCCGGGCGCGGGTCGCGGGCGGTACCGCGCCGTCGATGACCACCAGCGGCAGATCGGCGATCGACACCGCCGCCAGGGACACGAATGCCAACGCGCGTCCGGCCTGTTCGGCCCATTCCGCCTCGATCGCCTCGGGAACGTCCCAGGCCGAATCGTCGGGATGCACGGCCCGGCCAAGCCGCGCCTCAAGCGAGGCGACCGAGGCGCGTTCCAACAATTGTCCGCCATCGGGCACCAGAATCGATCCCAGTGCGGCCGCGTTGCGTTGCGGCCCGAAGCGCAGCTTGCCGTCCAGGACCAATCCGCCACCCGGAAAATGCGCGATGTAGATGTGCAGGAAATCGGCGGGAAGGTTCTGGCGGCCGAAGATCAGTTCGGCCCCGCATGCGGTGGTCGCATCGTTTTCCAGAAAGACCGGAAAAGGCAGATCCCGGGCCAGTTCCGCGCGCAGATCGTGATCCTTCCAGGCGGCCATCTCGGCGCCCCAATCCCACAATCGGAAGGGTGTGGCGATGCCGAGGCCGGCGATCCGGCGGTGCGCTGATCGCGGCAGATTGGCCATGAAGGTGGCGATCCCGTGCCGCGCGAAGCCCAGAACCCGCTGGGGGTGCAGATAGGATGATATCTCCTGGCGGTGAAGTTTCGTCTGGCCGGTGAAATCGACCAGCGCCAGTTCGGCCAGTCTGCGACCCAGCTTCAGCCCCAGAAACCAGGCCCCGTCCGGCGCCAGCGCCAGCGGCGTCGAAGGTTGACCGACCTTGCCGCGCACGACCTTTTCCTGCGCCAGAAAGCCCTGTTCGATCAGCTTGCGGCTGAGGTTGGTGATCGCCTGCGGCGACAAGTCCATTGCCTGGGCCAGCGCCGCGCGCGACAGCGGTCCGTGGCGCCGGATCACCGACAGGATCAGCCGCTCGTTCCGGCTGCGATCGCCGCTGGTCACGTCTGCGCTCGGCATTCAGAGATCCTCCTGCCGGGTATTAATCAAGCAAATTGATTTATTGACAAGCGGAAAGATGTAAGGCTTTGTATCGGCCAGGGCGGAAGAGGAATCCGCCGTCGTGGAGGAGTGTAGAAATGACGATGACACATCTGATCCGTCTGTCGCTGGCGGCGTCGGCGCTGGCCATGACCGCCGGTCTGGCACAGGCACAGGAACCGGTGAAGGCCTGTCTGATCACCAAGACCGATATCAACCCATTCTTCGTGAAGATGAAGGAAGGCGCGACCGCCAAGGCGGATGAACTTGGGATGCAGTTGATGAGCTTCGCCGGCAAGGTCGACGGCGATCACGAGACCCAGCAGCAGGCGATGGAAAGCTGCATCGCGGCGGGCGTCAAGGGCATCCTGATCACCGCCTCGGACACGAAGGCCATCGTCGATTCGGTCAAGCAGGCGCAGGATCGCGGGATCCTGGTCATCGCGCTGGATACGCCGCTGGACCCGATCGACGCGGCCGACGCCACCTTTGCCACCGACAATTACGAGGCCGGCCGCCTGATCGGCGCCTGGGCCAAGGGCAAGATGGGCGAGGAGGCCGCGAACGCAAGGATCGCCTTCCTCGATCTGTCCGAAAGCGCGCCCTCGGTCGATGTGCTGCGCGACCAGGGTTTCATGGAGGGCTTCGGCATCGACGTGAAGGACAAGAACACGATCGGGGACGAGGATGATCCGCGCATCGTCGGCCATGAGGTGACTTCGGGCAACGAAGAGGGCGGCCGTCAGGCGATGGAGGCCCTGTTGCAGAAGGATCCCGGCGTCAATCTGGTCTATACGATCAACGAACCCGCCGCCGCGGGCGCCTATGAGGCGCTGAAATCCTTCGGCAAGGAAAAAGACGCACTGATCGTGTCGATCGATGGCGGCTGTCCGGGCGTCCAGAACGTCAAGGAGGGCGTGATCGGCGCGACCTCGCAGCAATATCCGCTGAAGATGGCCTCGATGGGGATCGAGGCGATCGCCGCCTTCGCCAAGGATGGCACCAGGCCCCAGGCCAGCGAGGGACTGGATTTCACCGATACCGGCGTGAACCTTGTCACCGATCAGCCGGTCGAGGGCGTCCCGTCGATCACCGTGGCCGAGGGAACCGATCAGTGCTGGGGCTGATACCTGGCTGAGCGACGTCTTCCAGTCACGCAATCCGGGCGGCGCGTCACGCCGCGCCGCCCATCACCCCGTATCCGGAGAGAACCATGTCGGATGCCCCTGATCCCCCGGCCGAGCGGAGCGCGACCGAATCCGTGGCCTCGTTCGAACAGCATTCGCGCGGCCCGCTGGAGAGTTTGCAGCATTTCCTGCACCGCTACCCGACCATGGTGCCGGTCATCGTGCTGGTGCTGTCCCTGATCGCCTTCGGTCTGATCGCGCCCAATTTCTTTTCCGCCTTCAACCTGTCGCTGATCATGCAGCAGGTGGCGGTCGTGGGCACGCTGGCCGCCGCGCAATCGCTGGTCATCCTGACCGCGGGCATCGACCTGTCGGTTGGCGCCGTCATGGTGATGATTTCGGTCGTCATGGGGCGGCTGTCGCTGGATCTGGGCATACCCGTGCCGATCTCGATCCTGCTGGGGCTGGGCTGCGGCCTTCTGACCGGCGGGCTGAACGGCCTTCTGGTCACCCGCCTGAAGCTGCCTCCCTTCATCACCACGCTGGGCACCTGGAATATCTTCCTGGCGTTGAATTATTATCTGTCCGGACGCGAGACGATCCGCAGCCAGACGCTGGACGCCGAGGCGCCGCTGCTGAAGCTGTTCGGCGCGCGGTTCAATCTGGGCGGCGCCGTGCTGACCTGGGGCGTGGTTCTGATGCTGATCGTCTTCGCGGTCCTGTGGTATGCGCTGAACAAGACCGCCTGGGGCAGGCGCGTCTATGCCGTCGGCGACGATCCCGAGGCCGCCGCCCTTGCGGGTATCCAGACCAGACGCGTGCTGATGTCGGTCTACATGACGGCCGGGTTCATCTGCGCGCTGGCCGCGTGGTCTTCGATCGGGCGGGTCGGTTCGGTCAGTCCGACCTCGTTCTTCGAATCGAACCTCGAATCGATCACCGCCGTGGTCATCGGCGGGATCTCGTTGTTCGGCGGGCGCGGCTCGATCCTGGGGCCGCTGATCGGCGCGCTGATCGTCGGCGTGTTCAATTCGGGGCTGCGCCTTGCCGGCGTGGACGTTCTTTGGCAACTCTTCGCGACCGGCTGGCTGATCATCGTCGCCGTCGCCGTGGACCAGTGGATCAGGAAGATCTCGTCATGACCGAACCACTTCTGACAGCCCGCAACATCGTCAAGCGCTATGGCCGCGTGACCGCGATCGACCATGCCGATTTCGATCTCTTTCCCGGCGAGATCCTGGCCGTGATCGGCGATAACGGCGCCGGCAAGTCCAGCCTGATCAAGGCGGTATCGGGCGCGGTCCAGCCCGATGAGGGCGAGATCCGGCTGGACGGCCGTCCGGTCAGCTTCGACAGTCCCCTGCAGGCGCGCAAGGCCGGGATCGAGACCGTCTATCAGACGCTGGCCCTGTCGCCCGCCCTGTCCATCGCCGACAATATCTTCATGGGCCGCGAGATCCGCAAGGAAGGTGTCATGGGCCGGTGGTTCAGGATGCTGGACAAGGCGGCGATGGACAAGTTCGCGCGTGACAAGCTGTCGGAACTGGGGCTGATGACGATCCAGAACATCGGCCAGCCGGTCGAGACGCTGTCGGGCGGACAGCGCCAGGGCGTCGCGGTGGCCCGCGCTGCGGCCTTCGGCAGCCGGGTCATCATCCTGGATGAGCCGACGGCCGCGCTTGGGGTCAAGGAAAGCCGGCGCGTGCTGGATCTGATCCTGGACGTTCGCTCGCGCGGGATTCCCATCGTGCTGATCAGCCACAACATGCCCCATGTCTTCGAAGTCGCCGACCGGATCCACATTCACCGGCTGGGCAAGCGGCTGTGCGTGATCGATCCCAAGGATCATTCCATGTCGGATGCCGTGGCCTACATGACCGGCGCGAAGATTCCCGACGAGGCCGCGGCATGAGCGATCGGGCAGGGGGGCGCCGCCCCCCGTCCTGCGGACTCCCCCCGGGGTATTTCGACAACGAAGAAGGCCGCGCGCTGATCGATCGCATCGGCGCCTTGCCCGGTGACCGGATTCTGGTCGCGGTGGCGGGCGCGCCGGGATCGGGGAAATCCACCCTGGCCGAGGCGCTGGTGGCGCGGTTGGAGCAGGCGGTCCTGGTGCCGATGGACGGATTCCACCTTGATGACGCGGTTCTTGAGGCGCGGGGTCTGCGGGAGGTGAAGGGGGCCGTCCAGACATACGATGCCGAGGGATTTGCGGCGCTGGCCGCGCGCCTGTCGCATGCGCAGGCGGAAGTGGTCTTTCCGCTGTTCGACCGCGGGCGGGAATTGTCGGTTGCCGGGGCGGGCGTGGTCGCGCCCTCGGATCGGATCGTGGTGATCGAAGGCAATTACCTGCTTTTGGATCGGGCGCCGTGGAACCGGATCCGCTATGATCTGAGCGTCTTTCTGGATGTGCCCGAGGCCCGATTGCGCGACAGGCTCGAGGCGCGCTGGCGGGGCTTTGGCCGAGATCGCGCGGCAGTCGCTGCGCATCTGGCCAATGATCTGGCCAATGCGCGGCTGGTAGCGCGGCAATCTCGTGCAGCCGATGCCGTTCTAGTCATAGAGAAAGCGCATCAGGAACCAAGCGAGACCTGAACAGATCAGCGTCGCCGCGACCACGGGAACCGCCGTGCCGTCGTAGAGCAGACCGACGGGAGCGGCGATCAGTGTCGCCGCTACGGTCGATATCGCGGCGACGATCGAGGCCGCCATGCCGGCGATATGGCCGACATATTGCAGCGCCAGCGCGTTCAGGTTGCCGAATGTCACCCCCGCCATGAAGAAGACGCTGACACACCAGAGGAAGAAGGCCGGAAACTGCAGGCCGGCCGGCAACAGATCCCCCGCCAGCAGGACCAGCATCGCGCCGCTGACGAAGGTTTGCATGATATAGGCCCATTTCGCGATCCGCCGCATTCCGAAGCGCGTCACGAAGGTGGCGTTCAGGATCGTGCCCGATCCCGACAGCAGCGCCATCGCGGCAAACCAGGCCGGGAAGGCGTCGCCCTTGCCATAGGCCTCGCCGAACAATTGCTGCGCCGAGGACAGCAGGCCGAACATCTGCCCGAAGCCCAGCGTCAGGATCAGCGTGCACATCATGACATGCGGGCTGGACAGAACCTCGCGCGCGGCCGCCTTCAACGGGCCGGCGCGCAGCGGCCGGCGTCGTTCGGGCGGGAGCGTTTCGGCCTGGCGGAGATTCAGCCAGGTGCAACCGATCAGCGCGAAAATCAGGAAGCCTCCGAAAACGCCGTGCCAGCCCGCCAGGCGGATCATTCCCGCCCCGATCGACGGTGCCAGCGCCGGGATCATGATGAAGACCATCATCACGAAGCTGGTGATCCGCGCCATCTCGCGGCCGGCATAAAGGTCGCGAACCAGCGCCAGGCCGACGATCCGCGGCGCCGCGGCACCAAGGCCTTGCGCGAAGCGGGCGGCCAGCAGCATCTCGATCGAATTCGACATGATCGCGGCAAGGGTGGCCAGGATGTAGACGCCAAAGCCGATGGTGATCGCGCGCTTGCGCCCGATCGCGTCCGAGATGGGACCGGCAAAGAGAGTGCCCGTGCCCATGCCGGCGACGAAGGCGGTGAGGATCAGTTGGGCGCGGTTCTGGTTGTCTGGGGTCAGGTCTCGCGCGATCTGCGGCAATGCCGGCAGCATGGCATCGATGGAAAAGGCGACGGTGGCGAACAGGAACGCCAGCATCGCGATGAATTCGGGCATCGGCAAGCGTCGCAGGGGCGCCTGCTGGAACCGCGTTTCCTGGATCATTGGAGGGCACCTTTCCGGCAGCCTCCGGCTGATAGACCGTTTTTGCAGATCCTGCAAGTCACGCGGGGTCGGTCAGTTCATCGATGACGCCCTGCCAGACATGCGCGGGCTGGGCGCCGCCGATCGCGTGGCGGTCGGCGACGATGAAGGTCGGCACCGCGTTGATGCCACGCTCGCGGGCATGAGCCTCGCGCGCGGCGATCTCGTCGCGGTCGGCGTCGCTGTCCAGCAGCCGGGCGATCATGGCCTGATCCAGGCCGGCCGCGCCGCCGATCCGCGCGAGTTCGGCCGGATCCGAGATGTCGCGCGATTCCTGCCAATGGGCGCGAAGCAGGCCGGACATGACGCGCCCTTGTTCGCCCTCAAGGCCGGCCCAATGCATCAGGCGGTGCGCATCGCTGGTGTCGGGCTGACGGGTTGGCGGCCGAAGATCCAGTCCCATCGCGGCCGCGCGTTCGGCCAGCGCGCGCGCGGCATTGGCGGCGCCCGGTTTCATTTTCAGATATTCCAGTCGATCCATCCCCCCTCGCGGCATCTGCGGGTTCAGGCGGAACGGGTGCCAGGCGATGCGGAACGGATGATCGGAGCGGCTTTCGAGGGCGCGGTCCAGTTCCAGTTTGCCGATCAGGCACCAGGGGCAAACCGGATCAGAGAAGATATCGAGGCGGATCATGGCATGTCCTTGCGGTGACGGTCGCGCAGCGCGCAGTGGTTGTTCGTGCGGGTCGTGGCGCAGGGCGGCGCCTCTGGCCGGATCGGCAGGTTTCGGGCAGGGCCCGCCTGGACCACCAGTGCGCAAGCCGGCGGCTGGCTTCGGACCCTGCGGGAGGTTCCGATGATAGGGCTGGCGCGACCGACCTGCAACTCGGCCCATGGCGGACTTGATCCGTGGGGGCAAGAACCGAGCTTGCCATTGCCGACAGGCCCATGTCACCCTGCGCCAGAGGAGGCCGCCATGAAGATCATGCATTCGGGCCGCGCGCCATCGGGGCCCGGCCCCGAAAACTACTTCACCGGTCAGGTGCGGATCGATCCGCTGTTTCAGGCCGAGCCTCCGGGACGCGCGGTGGGCGCCCATGTCACCTTCGAGCCCGGCGCCCGCACCGCCTGGCACACGCATCCGGCCGGGCAGACCCTGATCGTCACGTTCGGGCGTGGACTGGCCGCCCGCGATGGCGGGCCGGTCGAGGAGATCCGTCAGGGCGATGTCGTCTGGATTCCGGCTGGCGAGAAACACTGGCACGGCGCCGCGCCCGATACCGCGATGAGCCATATCGCCATTCAGGAAGCCGTCGATGGCAGTGCGGTGACATGGCTGGAGAAGGTGACCGAAACCGAATATGACGGCCGGTCCGCAAGCGGGTGACACAAAAGAACGGCCCGCGCGAAGCGGGCCGTGAATGCCGAGGATCCCCTGGGATCAGAGCAGTTTGAGATCGCTGGCCGATGCGCGGCCGTCGCGGCCCGATTGCAGTTCGTATGCGATTTTCTGGTTGTCCTTGAGGCCCGTCAGCCCGGCGCGTTCCACCGCCGAGATGTGGACGAAGATGTCCTTGCCGCCATCATCGGGGGCGATGAAGCCATAGCCCTTGGTGGCGTTGAACCATTTCACCGTTCCGGTCGCCATAACCGTTCTCTCCTTCAAGTCATCCCGACGCCCGATTGCGCCAGGCCGTGCAGCCCGCTTTCGGTATTCCGGCTGCCCATCGAAAGGGAGGCGGTAGAAAGTCCTTGCTCACGCAGGTTTGAGGATGACCGAATCGTTAAGAAACGCAAGGGGTATCGCGCGCGGAATCGTGTGCCGCGCGTGAAGTCCCGGCGACATTGGCGCATTTCAGCGCAGATCCGGCGGTGTGGCTTCGGTCTTCAACATCTCGGCGGCCTGTTCCAGTGACAGGGACTTGCTGCCCTGCTGGTCCAGACGGCGGATCGAGACCGTCCGATCCTCTACCTCTTTCATGCCGATGGCAAGAATCGCGGGCACTTTTGCCACCGAATGTTCGCGGATCTTGTAGTTGATCTTTTCGTTTCGCGTATCCGCCTCGGCCCGCAATCCCGCCGCGCGCAGGGTTTCGACCACTTCGTGGACGTAATCATCGGCGTCCGAGACGATCGAGGCGACGACAACCTGACGCGGCGCCAGCCACAGCGGCAGCTTGCCGGCGCTGTTTTCGATCAGAATGCCGATGAATCGCTCGAAACTGCCCAGCACGGCACGGTGCAGCATGATCGGGCGATGTTTCGCGCCGTCCTGTCCGACATATTCCGCATCCAGCCGCTCTGGCAGGTTCGGATCCACCTGCAAGGTGCCGCATTGCCAGTCGCGACCGATGGCATCGGTCAGCACGAATTCCAGCTTTGGCCCGTAGAAGGCGCCTTCGCCGGGAAACAGCGTGTAATCATGGCCCGCCGCGATGCAGGCATTACCAAGCGCGGCCTCGGCCCGGTCCCAGCTTTCGTCCGAGCCGATGCGCTTTTCGGGGCGGGTGGACAGCTTTATGGTCCAGTCGGCGAAGCCCAGATCGGCGTAGATTCTGGCCAGAAACTCGATGAATCTCTTCGTTTCCGCCTCGATCTGATCCTCGGTGCAGAAGATATGCGCATCGTCCTGGGTAAAGCCGCGCACGCGCATGATCCCGTGCAGCGCGCCCGAGGGCTCGTAACGGTTGCAGGATCCGAATTCGGCCATGCGCAACGGCAGGTCGCGATAGGATTTCAGCCCATGGTTGAAGACCTGGACGTGGCACGGGCAGTTCATCGGCTTCAGCGCGTTGATGGTCTTGGTCCGGGCATGATCCTCGTCCACCTCGACGATGAACATGTTTTCCTGATAATTGTCCCAATGACCTGATTCTTCCCACAATTTCCGGCTGACGACCTGCGGGGTATTGACCTCGACATAGCCGTCGGCACGCTGCTGGCGGCGCATGTAGTCCTGCAGCGCGACATAGATGTTCCAGCCGTTCGGGTGCCAGAAAATCTGACCCGGCGCTTCTTCCTGCATATGGAACAGGTCCATCTCGCGGCCCAGCTTGCGGTGGTCGCGCTTGGCGGCCTCTTCCAGCATGTGCAGATGGGCCTTCAACTCGTCACGGTTGCGGAAGGCCACGCCGTAGATGCGTTGCAGCATCGGGCGGCTGGCATCGCCCAGCCAGTAGGCGCCGGCGATATGGGTCAGCTTGAAGGCATCGGCGGGAAGCTGGCCGGTCGATTGCAGATGCGGGCCGCGGCACAGATCCTGCCAGTCGCCGTGCCAGTACATCCGCAGCGGTTCGTCGCCCGGAATCCGGTCGATCAACTCGACCTTGAAGGGTTCGCCGCGGTTCCGATAATAGGCACGGGCGCGATCGCGATCCCAGATCTCGGTGCGGACGGGATCGCGGTCGTTGATGATCTCTTTCATCCTCGCCTCGATGCGGCCCAGATCTTCGGGCGTGAACGGTTCGGCGCGGTCGAAATCGTAGAACCAGCCATAATCGCGCACGGGTCCGATCGTGACCTTCGCATCGGGCCAGATTTCTTGCACCGCGCGCGCCATGACATGGGCGAAATCGTGGCGGATCAGCTCCAGCGCCGGCGCCTCGTCCTTCATGGTGTGAATGCTGATCGCGCCGGAATCCTCGATTGGCCATTGCAGATCGATGTGCCGCCCGTCCAGCGAGGCCGATATGGCGCGCTTGGCGAGGCTGGGCGCAATGCTTTCGGCAACCTCGGCGGCGGTGATGCCGGCTGCGTAGTTGCGCGCATTGCCATCGGGAAAGGTCAGGGAAATCTGGGACATGCCGTCCTCCTCGTCGGTCTGGCGCCCACGGAACGCCCGGTTGCGGGTTATCTGCGCCAGTCCATGGACCTCGCGGCGAAAAGTGTCAAGATTGGCACGGGAACGAAGGAGAGTGCCGCATGAGCGATCATCTGACCACCAGCGAGGGCCGCCGCATCGCCTATCGTCGGATCGCGGGGCAGGGACCGGGCGTGGTTTTCCTGGGCGGGTTCAAATCCGACATGCAGGGCACCAAGGCGCTGCATCTCGAGGCATGGGCGCGCCAATCCCGGCGCGCATTCCTGCGCTTCGACTATTCCGGCCACGGCGAAAGTGGCGGCCGTTTCGAAGATAGCTGCATCGGCGATTGGGCCGAAGACGCCCGCGCCATGATCGAGGCGCTGACGGATGGGCCGCAGGTCCTGGTCGGATCGTCAATGGGCGGCTGGATCGCGCTGCTGCTGGCGCGGTCGATGCCGCAGCGCGTGGCCGGGCTGGTCACGATCGCGGCGGCGCCGGATTTCACCGAACAGGGATTCTGGGCGGGTCTGGATCCGGCGCAACGCGAGATCCTGATGCGCGACGGAAGGATCGAGACGCCCAGCGATTACAGCGACGAGCCCTATGTGATCACCCGGCACCTGATCGAGGACGGGCGAAAGCGGCTGGTCCTGAATCAGCCGCTGCCGCTGCCATTTCCGGTGCGTCTGCTGCAGGGAACCGCCGATGCGGATGTACCGGTCGATTGGGCGCTGCGGTTGCTGGATCATGCCAGCGGGCCGGATATCCGGCTGGTCCTGGTCAAGGATGCCGATCACCGGTTCTCGACGCCGGAATGCCTGGACCTGGTAACCGCCTCGATCGAGGGGCTTCCGGTCTGACCCGGATCAGAAGCGGATCGTGTCATGCTCGCCCATATCGGGCTTCTTGCCGGTGACCTTCGATTTGGCGATCTCGTAGAGAAAGCTAGGCTTGCCACCTGTAGCCCATATTTCGGCCTCGGACAGATCCATCCGCATCAACTGCACATCTGGATCCTGGCGACCGTCCTCGAACCAGCTTGAGGCAACGGCATTCCACAACTCATCCAGCTTCTCCCGGTCGTCAGACAGCGACAGCGTTCCGTGGATGCGCGCAAACAGGCCGGCGCCGCCATCGGTCACGATATGGATCGCAGCCAACCCGCCGGCCGACGCGGATTTCGCGAGATCCGTTTCCTTGGCGGTGATGAACCAGAGGGCGCGACGGTCACGGTCCGCGTAATGCGACATCGGCACAAGCCGCATGTCTTCGGTGACGCCCAGCATTCCGACATTGATGTCGTCCAGCCGGTTCCAGAAGCTGTCGGTCAGGCTTTCCCGGTCAGTCATGTCGATCCCTTTCACGCCGCACCCTGCGACCTTGCGGGAACAACCCGGCGACGGCGGCCGGGTTCCGGGATCAGACGCCGATCTTGCTGCTGTCGCCCACCGGGTCGTTGACACCGCAATCGGCTGCCACACCCCCGCGGGCGCGGCGGCGCCTGGGCTTGATCGAATCCGGCACCGACATGTTCTCGTCGATGAAATCCAGCACCAGCGGGCGAATGTTCAGCCGCCACGACTTGCCTGCGAAGATGCCGTAATGACCGGCGCCGGGTTCAAGATGCTGCTGCTTGCGCTCGGCCGGGACGCCGCTGCACAGATCCAGCGCCGCAACGCATTGGCCCGGCGCCGAGATGTCGTCATTGGCGCCCTCGACCGTCATCACGGCTGTGCTGGTGATCCTGCCGATATCGACCGGTCGCCCGTTCACGGTGAAACGGTTCTGCGCGATTTCCAGATTCTTGAAGATCCGTTCGACCGTGGACAGGTAGAATTCCGCCGTCATGTCCATCACGGCCAGATATTCGTCGTAGAACCGGTTATGCCGGTCGCCTTCCGTCGCGGTGCCGCGTGCCTCGGCAAAGATCTTGTCGATGAAGGCCTTCGCGTGGGTTTCGGCGTTCATCGCGATGAACGAGGAAAGCTGGGCGAGGCCCGGATAGACCATCCGACCTGCGCCGCGATATTTGAAGCCGACCGACTGGATCGCCAAATGCTCCAACTCGCCCATCGTCATGCGGTTGCCGAAATCGGTGACATCGGTCGCGGCCGCGTCGGGATCGACCGGGCCGCCGATCAGGGTCAGCGTGCGCGGCTGCGAGGCGGGTTCGTCCTCGGCCAGGATCGCGGTCGCGGCCAGCGCCAGGGGGGCCGGCTGGCAGATGGCCACCACATTGGTATCGGGGCCCAGGAACCGGATGAAATCGACCAGATAGCTGGTGTAATCCTCGATGTCGAACTTGCCTTCACTGACGGGAATGTCGCGCGCGTTGTGCCAATCCGTGACATAGACTTCGCAATCGGGTAGCAGCGAGGTGACGGTGGACCGCATCAGCGTCGCGTAATGGCCCGACATCGGAGCGATCAGCAGCACCTTGCGAAGTTGCGGCTCGCGCCGGGAAACGCGGAAGTGGATCAGGTCGCCGAAGGCGCGGCGCATCACCGGTTCGGGATAGACGACGTGATCCTGGCCGTCCTCGCCGAGGATTGCCGGAATTTCCCAGTCAGGCTTGATGACCATGCGTGCGAAGCTGCGTTCGGTGACATGGCCCCAGGCGCTGATCAGCCTGAACATCGGGTTGGGGGACAGGGCGAAGACCGGATAGGACGCAAAGGCGCGGGCTGTCGCGCCGAGCCATTCATTCGTGTTCCGGATCGTCTCCATCGCGTCGTAGGATACGACGCCCTTCAGTCCCTTGGTCGGCATGTTAGCCACCCTTTTCTGCGTTGCGGCGCAGTGCGGGCCCGGCCGAGGTCGGCTGAGGCTCTGATCTGGCGGCTTTACGCTGTGCCTGCGCTGCGCGTATCATTACCCTCTTTCTAGGGGGGATGTCGTCTCATGGCAAGCAACAGAGGCTCGACGGGCAAAGATGTTACGCAACGGAAGGGCATTCGGGCAACATCTGGAAAGACCGGCACGTCGAAGGATTCGGCGGATGCGAAGGAGACAAGGAAGCCTGCCGCCGCGGAACCGCGCAAACGGGCCAAGTCCGCCGATGCCGCGACTGCGAAATCGGTGGCGGCGGCACGGCCCGCAACCGCCCGCAAGGCCGCAAAGCCGGCCGCTTCGTCGAAAGACCAACCGCGCAAGACCGCGAAAGCCAGCCCGGCCGAGGCCCGGCTGGAGGACGCGGCCTCGACCCGTTCGAGCGAGGCAGGGGCCACGCCCCGATCCCCCGGCGCCATGCCGCCGCCCCCTGGCGCCACGCCCGAAAAGATGCTCGAGGCGCTGGCCATGGGCGTCGATGCACCCAACGCGCAGCGGCTGGCCGAGAATATCGAGCGGATCGAGGCTTTGGGAAACCGGCTGATGAACGCCTTTTCGGGCCGCAGCCTGCCCAATCCTGGCGTCGAGGCGCCGGGCCCCGATCTGCTGCTGACCGCCGCCAACGCCTGGATGAAGTCATGGACGGAACAGCCCGCGCGGGTGATCGAACAGCAGGTGAATTACTGGGGCGAGACGCTGAAACACTATGCCAAGGCCAATATCGCGCTGGCCAGTGGCAATCTGAGCGCGCCCGAGGATGACAGCCCCGCCGACAAGCGTTTCGCCAATCCGCTGTGGCGCAGTCATCCCTATTTCAACTTCTTCAAGCGTCAGTATCAGATCAATGCCAGCGCCATGCGCGAGGCGGCGGACAGGCTGGACATGCCCGATCAGGTGGCACGGCGGCGCATCGGCTGGCTGACCGACCAGATCATCGACATGATGGCGCCGACGAATTTCCTGGCCACCAATCCCGACGCACTGGAAAAGGCCGTCGAGACCGAGGGCGAAAGCCTTGTGAAGGGCCTGGAGAACCTGGTGCGCGACGTCGAGATGAACGGTGGCGAGATGGTCGTCTCGCTGGCCGATCGCGATGCCTTCACCGTCGGCGAGAATATCGGCACCGCCGAAGGTCGCGTGGTGCATCGGACGCCGCTGCTGGAACTGATCCAGTACACCCCGACGACCGACAAGGTGCACGAGATCCCGCTGCTGATCTTTCCGCCCTGGATCAACAAGTTCTACATCCTGGACCTGAAACCCCAGAACAGCCTGATCCGCTGGCTTCTGGATCAGGGTCACACGTTGTTCATCGTCAGCTGGAAGAATCCCGATGCCAGCTATGCCGAGGTCGGAATGGAGGAATATGTCGCCGCCTATCTGGACGCGATGGACAAGGTTCGCGATCTGACCGACCAGAAGAAGCTGAACGTGGTCGGCTATTGCATCGCCGGCACGACCCTGGCGCTGACGCTTGCATTGCTGAAGCAGCGTGGTGACGATCGCGTGAATTCGGCGACGCTGTTCACCGCATTGACCGATTTCTCGGATCAGGGGGAATTCGTCAGCTTCCTTCAGGACGATTTCGTCAACGGCATCGCCGAAGAGGTCGAGCGGCATGGCCTGCTGCGGGCGCAACTGATGTCGCGCACGATGAGCTTTCTGCGCGCCAACGATCTGGTCTGGGGCCCGGCCATCCGCAGCTACATGCTGGGCGAACAGCCGCCCGCCTTCGATCTGCTGTTCTGGAATGGCGACAGCACCAACCTGCCGGGCAAGATGGCCATGCAATATCTGCGCGGCCTGTGCCAACGAAACGATTTCGCCGGCAATGGCTTCGATCTGATGGGCCACAAGCTGACATTGTCGGATGTCACCGTGCCGCTTTGCGCCGTGTCCTGCGAGACCGATCACATCGCGCCCTGGAAAGATTGCTGGCGCGGCGTGGCGCAGATGGGCGCGACCGACAAGACCTTCATCCTGTCCGAAAGCGGCCATATCGCGGGTATCGTCAACCCGCCGTCGAAGAAGAAATACGGTCACTACACGGGCAATGGCGACTTTTCTCTTGGCCACGAGGCATGGCGTGAACAGGCCGATTTCGCGCCGGGCAGTTGGTGGCCCCGCTGGGGGGAATGGCTGGCCGAAAGGGCAGGGCGGATGGTCGATGCACGGCAGCCCGTCGAAGGGCTGGGCGCCGCGCCCGGCAGCTATGTTCACGACCGCGCCGGGTGATCCGCATGCGATGTCCGAGGGATTTCAGGCTCCTGGAAAAATTTGCTGCAACGCAGCATTCGGGCTTGAAATGCCGCAGCGCAGCATTCATATTGGTCTCACGATAACCGGGCGTGGCGAATCCCTCGGAACCCGCATTGGCCGCGCCGAAAAGGAGAGATGAGATGGCTACGAAGACCCCCGACTTTACCAAGACCTTCCAGGACATGATGGCGAATTTCCCGGTCGACACCTCGTCGGTGCAGGACGCGATGAAATCGCAAAGCGCCCTGGGCGAGAAACTGGCCAAGGTTGCACTGAGCGCCGCCGAACGCTCGACCGAGATTTCGGCCCAATGGGCCAAGGACACGATCGCCCGCATGGGTGAAGCCGCCATCGTCAAGTCCGAGCCCTCGGACTATGCCAAGGCGATGACCGACTTCGCCTCGGCCTATGCCGAAGTGACGTCCGAACATATGGCCGCCTATGCCGAGGTTGCCAAGAAGGTGCAGATGGACACGGTCGATCTGATGCTGACCGCCGGCAAGGACATTGCCTCGGACGCCCAGAAGGCCACCGAGAAAGCCGTCCGCGACACGCAGACCGCCGCGAAGAAGGCCACCGCCGCCGCGAAGTGATCGCGACGTTCGAGGATCGGCTGAAACGGGGGGACGGGCGACCGTCCCCCTTGTCCTATCCGGATCGGGCCTCCGCCACCGCGCGCGGCCGCCCGAAGCCGCGTCACGACGCGGAATTTTTCTTTGCCTTTTGCGTATGCAGCAACCATCATGGCCCAAATCTGCCGCAAGGGGTTTTCAGGGATGGTCACCAGGTCCGCGCCGCTGCTGATCAAGCGTTATGCCAGCCGGCGCCTCTACAACACCGAGACCAGCGATTACGTCACTCTGGATGATATCGCCGGCTTCATTCGCGAGGGTCGCGAGGTCAAGATCGTCGATCTGAAATCCGGTGACGAACTGACACGGCAATATCTTTTGCAGATCATCGCCGAACACGAGGGCCGGGGCGAGAACGTCCTGCCCATAGACGTGCTGACCGACCTGGTGCGAAGCTATACCACCAGCGCTCAATCCGTCGTGCCGCAATTTCTGGCCGCCAGTTTCGAGATGCTGCGCGAGGGGCAATCGAAGGTGCTGGAAAACATGTCCTCGATGAATCCGATGGCCCGGATGCCGGGTTTCGAGGCCCTGCAGCGCCAGCAGCAGGCCTTTCTGAAGGCGATGATGGTTGGTTGGCGCGGCGGTGCATCCGGCCCTGAGCCTGAGGGTGACGACGCCGGACAGCGCGCCGCAGCGCCCGCAGCCAGCGAAACCGGCGGCCGTGCCGACCCGGCGGGCGACGACCCGCAAGACATGGCCGATATCCGCCGCCAACTGGCCGAACTCCAGAAGCGCATCTCCAAGCTCTGACTTGCACCCGCCGCCCGGGCGGGCTAGACGGACCGACACGGAGCGGTGGCCGAGTGGTCGAAGGCGCACGCCTGGAAAGTGTGTAGGCGGGAGACCGTCTCGAGGGTTCGAATCCCTCTCGCTCCGCCACTTGCCCTTGTGAAAGCTTTCTCCCGATCCGGCTGCGGCCGGATTTTTCCGTTGTATTCGAGGGTTATGCCGGTGGGGCTGTTAACCGGCCCACGCGCCGTGAGGCCCGGACGCGTTCTCTCAAGGGCGGTATTCTCCCGACCTGTTAACCGCCTCCGTTCCGGTGAATAGCCTCAAGTATTTGTTTTAAATCGATATTTTGAAATCCCTGATGCATGCGATTTGGTAAATCCATCTGCATGGCGGATGGAACAGAGATCGAACGCTGTCCGCTGCGCTGCAGTTCGGCTGCAGCTGGCAACCAATCCCGGCACAGCGGCCGTTCGTGCTTTGTGCTGACTCAACTGCGTGTTAGCATCGCCAAAAAGCGGTGAGGCGAGCAGTTGGCCCAGAAGTCAGACATCGAATGGACGGACGCGACGTGGAACCCGGTGACAGGCTGCACCAAGGTCGGTCCCGGTTGTGACAACTGCTATGCTGAGCGGTTCGCAGAGCGCTGGCGCGGAATTGCCGGACACCCCTACGAGCAGGGCTTCGACCTGACACTCTGGCCATCAAGGCTGAAGCAGCCCGTGCTCTGGAAGAAGCCGCGGATGATCTTCGTCAACTCGATGAGCGACCTCTTCCACAAGGACATCGATCGGAAATTCGTCGACGCGGTGTTCGATGCCATGGAGCAGGCGGACTGGCATGTCTACCAGGTGCTGACCAAGCGCAGCTCGCTCATGCGCAACTACGTCCGGCGACGGTATGGTGGTGGGTCGGTCCCTCGCCACATCTGGCTCGGCGTTTCTGTAGAGGACGCCGCGCATACGAGCCGGATCGAGCACCTGAAGCAGATCAATTCCGATGCACGCTTCATCTCGTTCGAGCCGCTGCTCGGACCGATCGGGGATGTTGATCTGCAGGGCGTCGCGTGGGCCATCGTCGGGGGGGAGAGCGGGCCTCGGGCTCGGCCCATGGACGAGAGCTGGGCACGCCAACTTCGTGACATCTGCGACCGTGACGACGTGGCGTTCTTTTTCAAACAATGGGGCGGTGCCCGGCCGAAGTCAGGCGGGCGCCTTCTTGATGGTGAAGAGTGGAATGGCTTTCCGTGGCAGATCGTTCCCGAACCCATCATCCGTGCTCTGCAGCCCGAGGATGCTTGATGCCACCTCGGATCGAAAACTATCAGGGGCGCGAACAGTCGTTCATCAAGCACCTGTTTCTCAACAAGTACCTTGAGTCAGCGGCGTACAAGCTGTTCCAGGGCAGATCGCCGGTCTTCAATTTCGTGGATGCATTTGCGGGTCCCTGGCGGGTCTCGGACACGGACAAATACTCAGACGCTTCATTTTCTCAGGCGATAGAAACGCTGGATGCCGTCCGCCGGTCGCTACTAGATATGGGGCGCCCGGGGCTGAAGGTTCGTTTCCGGTTCTGCGAGCGAAACCCGGCTTCGGTCGCCAAGCTCCAACAGTTTGCAGCCCAGAAGCCCGAATTCGATATCCGGGTGTTCTCTGGTGCTTTCGAGGACAATCTCGATGGCATCCGCTCCGCCTGCCGCGATGGCTTCACTTTCACTTTCATCGACCCAACCGGCTGGAATGTCGAGTCCGGCAAGATCTTCGATTTTCTCCGGAATCTCAACGGCGAGTTCCTGTTCAATTTCATGGCCGAAGAAGTGAACCGACACGCAGGTTGGGATGGTGTGGCGCAATCGGTCGGTCGCTTCCTAGCGGACCCCGCTTGGAAGGCTGCGTTCGAGGCGCTGCCCGAGGGGGCCAACGAAACGAAAATCCTGCATCTCTTGAAAGCCAGGATGAAGGAGGCACGGGTCGCGACGTATCTGACGGACATGGCCATCCGGAAGCCTCGTGAGGACCGGATCAAGATGCGCTTGATCCTCGGCACGCACAGTAGTTTCGGCGTAGAGGTGTTCCGCAGCGTTCAGGAAAAGGTGGAAAAGGAGGCGGTTCGCACCCGCCACGCTATCCAGACCGAGGAGAGCGGCCAGTCGCAGCTCTTTCCGGATGACCAGATCATCGCTTTCGAGACCGATCGTGACGGGGTCGGCTGTTCCTCCCACATGGGCTGGGCCACCGAACTGGTGCTTCGCATTGTTGCCGACAGACCGGGGATTGCGTTCAGCACGCTTGCCGGCGAGGTTATGGAGCAGGTTCCCGTCCGGACCACGCACCTGAACAAGATCGCAGCGACAAACCGAAAGGCCGGGTTGCTGCAGTTCGACCTTGCGACTGGCAAGCGAACCCCGAGCCCCGATACAAAGCTCTGGGCCGGTGAGGTGCAGGCAAATTAGGCCCGCCCGCCGCGACGGCCACGAGCAGTGGCGTGCACATCACCGACGCGCAACACCCACCATTGGCAAGCTGGCGTCGTCGTTTTCGACCAAGGCCGCGAGCCGAGCGAGCGCTTCCGCCACGATGCGGCCCTGATCGTGGATGCTCTGAATGATCTCAGCTGGCGACCGGTCGTCAAACTTTGCAACGGTGCTTGGATTGACCGCCTTCAGGTCGAAGACAGCAGCGTCAATGGCAGCTGCCTGAGCCTCCAGTTCTCGCGCCGACTTCTCCTTCTCGTTGATTTCGCCAATAAGCGCAGCCACCTCGGCATCTGAAGTCTTCAGCTTCTTCAGGCGCTTGAGCTTTTCCTTGAGGTCGATCACCTCGGCCTTGGTTTCAGCTGCCTGCGCCAGGATGGGCTGCATTTCTTCGCGGGCTTTCGCGCGGCGCGCGGCAAAGTCGATGGTCCAGGAGTAACGGCTGTCGGCCTCGGTCTTGCCACGGAGCGGCAGCAGCCGGGCGTAGGACGGGAACGGCTTCCCGGCGTTCTCTTCCTGCTCAAGCCAATCGGCGGTCAGATTGGCGGGCAGCGCGCTGTCGGCAAGCGGCTTCCCATCCTTGTCGAAACCGAAATGCGCCAGTGTGAGCGGGGTCTTCTTGCCGACCTTCACATGGCTCAGGTCGTAGTACCAGATTCGCTCGGTTTTCTTGCCTTTGGTGAAGAACAGCAAATTGGTCTTCACGCCCGCGCCAGCGGTCGAGAAGACCCCTCCCGGCAGGCTCACAATTGCCCAAAGGTCGCATTCGTCGACCAGCTTGCGCTTCGTCTCAACGAAGGAGCTTTCGTTGGTCCGGAACAGCATGCCTTCGTCGAGAACGATGGCGCAGGTGCCCTTCGGCGCCAGCTCGGCAAGGATGTCCTGGACGAACAGCACCTGCGTCGAGCTGGTCTCGAAGGCGAAGTTCTTCTGCGCGTCCTTACCTTCCTTTCCGCCGAACGGCGGGTTGGTCAGGATGACGTCAAACTGCTTCGGCGCCTTGTCGAACAGCGCGCCATAGGTTGCCCGGCGCGTGAGGGAGTTGCCATGCCAGAGATTGGGCTGGTCGATCCCGTGCAGGACGAGGTTGGCCAGCGCGATCGGGATGACGAGGTTCTCCTTCTCGCGGCCGAAGAACGTGTCGTGCTTCAAGGTCTCGAGATCGGTGCTCAGAGGGGACCGGCCCAGCTTCCGCGCGATGTGCTCGTATGCAATTGCCAGGAAGCCGCCCGTCCCGCAGCAGGGATCATAGATGGTCTTGCCGAGTTGCGGATCGACGGTGTGCACCATCGCCCGGATCACCTCGCGCGGGGTGAAGAACTGGCCGCCATCCGAGTTCTTTTCGCCCATCTTGAGCAGCAGGTCTTCGTACACCTGCGACAGGGTGAAGAAGTGGGTGTCGTCGATGTTGTCGACGCTGATCTCGTCCACGCGATCAAGGATGTCGCGCAGGTTCGTCTCGGAATCCACGCGAACGCGTTCGACCGCCGTCATGATCCGGCCGATGATGCGCTGCTTCGGCGATGCTGCGGGGTTCGGCAAACCCGTCCTTGCGTCTATGTCCAGCCCGTGCAGTGCCGGAAGCAGCTCCTTGTTGATGAAGTCGAAGAGCTTGCCGTCACCAGCGGCGAACAGTTCCTGGCGCTTCCAGCCGAACGGCTTCCCCTCCGGAGTCTTCGGATGGCCCGGCTTCTCGGAGTATGGCGCCGCCCAGTCCTGCCAGCGGTAGGGCGCGCGCAGGGCGTGCGAGAACCCGACGCCGACGGCATCGGCTTCTTCCTGATCGCGTGCCTCTTGGGCATCTAGTAGGCGCAGGAAAAGGATCCATGTCAGTTCCGGCACATACTGTAGGGCGCTGGCGCAATTGGAGCGACGCATCACGTCACAAATGCCCTTAACGAACGTCGAGAGAGATCTCACGCCGTTGATGCTTCTCTGCTGGGGTTTTGTCGATTTAGCTTGCTTCATTATTCTGCCCCAAAGGAAGCCGCAACAATTCTGTGTGGGAGGCTCCTTATGTCCCTGAGCTGCAAATCAATTGCAGACTTTATCGAGTTTATCTCAAATTGTGCAGTGCGTAGCTTATTGGCAAAATCCTGCTGAATATCGAAATCAGGTAGTGAGACCTCAGCCTCTGCCAGCCGATTGAAAAGCATACGTTCTCTCACCGCTCCTCTAGCCAGAGAAAGTATGCATTCGTGTCCGAGAGGCGAGCGGAGCCAGTAGTAGAACCATAGGGAGTCAATGCAGCCTTCATTCCCGCGGAATACAACATAGTCCGGACTTGTCATCCCAGGCGCGTCATCGTCGGAAACAAAAGCTACAGAACCAATAAGTATGCGCATCGGGTTGTAGAAAATGGTTCCTGGCGTCACTGGCTTGTATTTATGAGGGCTCTTCCCAGGCGGTTCTTTCGCTGGGGCAAGACCGTCAACTGTCGCGCCATACACCGGAACGTTTGCCCAGTCGGGACCAATGCCGCCTTTGATCTCCGTCAGGCCGTCGCCAAGCTTGATCTTCTTACTCACGATCCGAACAGCCTTCCCTTTGCCTCGCGCACAACGTCAAACGGCTTTCCAAGCCCGCGAAGCGCGGCGAGACCTCCTGCCATCCGGATTTCCGGTACATCCCACAGCGCAGGCGTTTCCAGCGCGTCGGTACCGCCTTGCGCGAACTGGGGGCCCAGTTCCTTCAGCACGACGGCCGCTTTCGGGTCCATGCCGTCAAACCAGCCGCGATTCAAGTCGATATACTGATTCCCTCGCTCGGGTCGCTTCAGAGCGCGCGCATGATAGCCGTGGTGGCCAAAGAAGTCGTAGAGATCAAAGTCGCTCATCTTGTCGATTTCGCGGATGACCTCAGGGCTGAAGTTGTCGCCCAGCAGATGGTCGATCAGGTCACGTCGCTTGCTGGTCTCGATCCAGAGCTCGCGGAACTCGTCCAGCGTGTGCGCCTCTGCAAGAACGCGCGCCATCACCTCGCGCCGGTACTCGTCCACCGGGATCGGGGTGTCGCGGCCCTCGCGGCTGACCAGGATGAAGCGACCCTGCGGGTTGATGACGACCTGCTTTCCGCCAATCTCTGCGACAGACGGGCCGTCGCTGCCCCCGTCGTCGCCGCCCTCGCCACCACTGCCTGTGCCTCCATCGCCTCGCGGACGTGGGGGCTTGGTGATGAACTCGGTGCCGAAGAGATCGGTGACGCCGGTGTAGTCGTAGAGCCAGAACTTGTACTTGGCCGTCTCTTCGTGGATGCGCGTGCCCCGGCCGACCATCTGGTAGAATTTGATCGGCGACTGGAGGTATCGGAAGAAGACAACGGCATTCAGCCGTTCGATGTCCACGCCGGCCTCCAACAGATCGACCGTGCAGGCGATGAAGGCGCGTTCGCCGGACCCGCGCATCGGCTCGATCATGTCGGCGCCGTTGTTCGCTCCGCCCATGCATTTGAAGGCGTAGTGGTCCTTCGGCGTCTGACCGTTCTCGCGGCACCAACGGACGTAGAGGTTGTTCATGTGCTGCGCGACCCGGTCGGCATGGATCTCGCGCGTGCAGAAGATGATGACCTTCTGCTCCGGCCCACCATTCGCGCAAAGGAGCTGGAACAGGTCCTCGCACATCTTCGGCGTGCGCAATTCGACGAACAGCTCGTCGTCGAAGTCCTTGCCGGTGTACTGCGCCTTGGGCAGGTCGTCCTCGGTCAGCGGCAAGCCCGTCTTGATGTCTCGGACACCCGCCCTGAGGATTTCTTCTCGGGTGAAGACCATGTTGTCGATGCTGGCCTTGCGCTTAACGATCTCGCAGGCCGCCAGATAGCCGTCCTCCTGCGCCTCGATCAGGGTGTACTCGTAGACCGGTTCGCCGAAGTACTTTCTGTTATTGGCAGTGATCTCCTGGTCCTCGGCGCTGGCCTGCGTCGATTCCTCGAGCTTCCGCGGCGTCGCGGTCAGGCCGATGTGGATGGCGTTCGGGTTGCGGCGAAGCACCTCGGACCACCGGCCCCAGGCAGAGCGGTGGCACTCGTCGATGATGATGACGCTAAACGCGTCCTGACCGTAGTGCTCGGACAGGAAGCTGGCGAACCCGTCATCGTCGTCCAGTCCGAGCGTCTGGTAGGTGGCGATATGGATCCGTGCGTTCTGCGCGGCGTTGCCGCCCCGCTCCGTCTTCACGATGCGGGCGTTGTCACCGAAAGCCGCCTTGAGCTTGTTGTAGGCCTGCTCGCGAAGTTCATCCCGGTCACACAGGAAGAGCGCTGGCTTGGGGAGCTGGCCGGCCTGCGACAGCCGCCAGAGCAGGTTCGTGGCGATAATCGTCTTGCCTGCGCCTGTGGCGAGCGTCAGCAACACCCGGGGTGCCGTGCCAGCCTGGCGGTCCAGAATGATCTTCTCGAAGGCGGCGCGGATCGCTGCATCCTGATAGTAGCGGCTTTGAGCCCATGCCGGGCTGTCCGCCTGGAACAGCATGGCTGCGTCGGGGGCGTGGAGGTCTATCCCACTGTCCTTCGCATACCGTGTCGTCAGGTCGGGGTGCGTGGGGAAATCGGGAAACTGAAAGGGCCCAGCCTGCAGGCTTGAGAAGCAGTCGTACTCCCCATAGCGGTGGCCATTGGTCGAGAAGACGTACTTGACCTCGTACCGCTCGCAATCGGCATAAGCCTTAGCTTGCTGCATGCCCTTGAGCGGATCGTCCCCCTCCTTCTTTGCTTCGAGCACAGCGATGGGCATCGACTTCGGCATGTCCGCGATCTGGACGCACAGGAGATAGTCCGTGCGCCCCGGACCTTTCCGCCTGCGCCCCTTTGGCCCTGTGGGCTCCACCGGCGGCGGCGTCAGAACGGTTTCGAGCGTAACCTGGTCCCGGCTTACATAGCCTTTTGCCCGGAGGACTGGGTCGATGAGGTGATACCGCGTATCGGCTTCATTCATGCTCATGGTCACCCTCCCGCCCAGCTGGAAAATGCTATCTGCGAACGGAAGGATGAATCGGGTCGGCATCCAGTGCCGAGAGTGCCTCGAAGCGATAGACCACTATGCATTGACTGACCATATCCGCTGCGCTCTATCGACCAGATCAGCCTGACGTGCGATCAGCAGGTCCTTCGTCCAATGATCAGCCGACAGGATCGGCTTTGTGGTGTCGAAGGAAACCCGGTTGTTCCGCTCTGCGTAAATCTTCTTCTTGCGGTCGAATGGGAAGTACTGCGCCTTGTAATTCTTGATGCCAGCAAGCAGTGCAAGATTGCCAAGGCGGTGCAGCCAGAGGCGGTGTTCGTCATCACTGAAACGCTCACGCCAGTAGGCGTCCTTGAGCGCCTGAGGCAGAACATGCTCGATAGTAATCTTTCCGCCGAAGTCCTTGGTGACCGACTCGTCCTGATCGGCCTCTTCAAGCCGCAGCAGGACGGCCTGCGCGAAGGGCCGCCCATAAACCTCGCCGTCAAGCAGAGAACGGAACTCATCGTCGTTGGCATTGGCGCGGAAGATCGCGTGGATGTCGTCCGCGTTTTTCCCGGCACGGATCGCGGTGATGAGCTGAAAGTACGCTGTTAAACGAGCAGTGAACGCGAGCCGCCGGATCCAGTTCTGATAGGTGATCCGTTCGAGTAGATCGATGAACTCCCCCTCTGGCATGTCAGCTACCGGCCTGTTCAAGAAGGCAAGCAGCGGCGGGATCCACTCTTCGAACGCTACCCGCTTGAGCGATCTGACCGCGCGACGAGCTGCAGGTGCCTCGAACTCGTTCCTGAGAACGCGCAGATAATTGCGAGCGGAGGTATTCACTTCGTCGAGGAAAGTGAACGGCGACGCTGCAGTCTCGATAAGGGGTTCAAACTCCTCGTGCAGTGCCTTCCGTGCTTTTGTCGCGACAATCGAACTGCGATGATGCGCCATGAACTGGTCAAGCCGCTCGATACCGATCTGCTCCTCCAGTTCGAGCCATGCCTCGTACAGGTCACTGCTTCGGGTTGCATTGCCGCCGAGCCGCGCGAACAGCATGTTTTTTATCAAGTCCGCATTTGACAGCGCCATGCCTCGGGCATTCAGAACGTTGAACAACCGGTAAGCCGACTGCCAGGAAGCAGTGGTGACAAACACCACATAGACCCTGCTGAGCAGGTAGTTCGCGAACAGCTTCAGCGTCTTCTGGTCATGCTGAGCAATGAAGCTGTCGATGGCCTCGAGGTTCTCGATGATGCGCTGCTTTGGGGCGTCCTGCTCCTTAGCGACTTCTTTTCGGACCGCCTCGGGCACCGTTTCCCCTGCCAGAACATGTCGGCGGAAGAAGTTCTGATCTCGCTGGCGCAGGGTCAGGCGTGGCGACTCCTCTTCACCGGTCAGGGCATTGCGTGGCAAGACGCGCCGACCGAGTTCGGATTTCGCCGGTTCATCGACGCCATCGCGCAGGCGTGAAAAGATCAAGTTGAGCGTTGTCAGACGCTGTTGACCGTCCACGACATCATAAAGACGACCCTTCTCACGCTCGATCGTGATCAGCGAGCCGATGAAATATTCCTCATCGTTAGCCGCAAACGCCTCCCAAACATCATCGAGTAATTGCTCAACGTTACCCTTCTCCCAAGAATATGGGCGCTGATACGCGGGTATTTCGTATCTAATCTGTTCCGTCAGAATCTGACTTATCGTGCGCTCGGCCGCTTCCATTGTCGCTCTCAACTATCGGACGGCGACGGGATTGCCGGGCGCCCCGATTTTGAGCTGACATTACCGCCGTTTACGGCGCTAGACTAAGCTGTCGCCCTAGGGCGACGCAAGCATGAAGCCAGCTGCTCGCCGATGGCATCTTCAATCTAGGGGAGCGCTCAGGACAGTTCGCTGCTCGGACCACGCCATTGGCAGGGTGCTGCGCAGCGCCTCCAGCTTGAGACCGGACGGCTGACTGCCGTCAAGGATACTCTCCACTAAATCAGGCGCCAGTTGAGTGAGGCGCATGGTTCTCGTCAGGTATGGAGCGGCGATCCCCTCCCGCTCGGCCAGTTCGGCGATGGTAGCGAACTCACCCGACTCGAGCATCTGCTTCCAGCGGAAGGCGCGGGCCAGCGCCTTGACCAGCGTGTTGTCCGCCTTGCGGTCTGGCCGGACGCCATCGGGAAGTTGCATTTCCTTGCGCCCGCCGCGCTTAACGACGCGGAACGGCACGTGGAGCGTCACCGTCTCGGGGATCGGCGTCGCGCGGGTCACGCCGCTGCTCCGATGCTGCCAGACAGCATCTCGCGCGCGAGCCCTCCGAGGCCGTCCATCCGGAGCCGGAAGTTGAGCCCGTTCGCGCCGATATCGACGCGCTCGACCAAAAGCGTGACAATGCGCGCCTGCTCGGCGGGGAAGAGTTCGTCCCACAGCGGGTCGAGCTGCTGCAACGCCGCGCGGGCGTCGGCCTCGGAGATGTCGTCGGCGCGGGCACGCGCCGCCTTCCAAGTCCCCGCAACAATCTCTGGCTGCCGGAACACGGCACGGAGTTGGTCGATGACTGCGGCCTCAATCTCCCCTGCTGGCACGCGGGCCACGGGGCATGACCCGGCACCATGCTTCAGCACTGTCTGGCTGACGTAGTAGCGGTAGAGCCTGTCGCCCTTCCGGGTGTGCGTCGGCGAGAAGGCCGCGCCGTCCGGCCCGAACAGCAGCCCCTTCAGCAGCGCGGGCGTGTCGGCGCGGGTGCGCGCGGCGCGCTTGCGCGGGCTTTCCTGCAGGATGGCGTGGACCTTGCCCCACGTGTCGCCGTCGATGATGGCGTCGTGTTCGCCGGGATAGCTGTCGCCCTTGTGGACCGCCTCGCCGATGTAGGCGCGGTTGCTGAGCATCCGATAGATGTATTTCTTGTCGATCCGGTTGCCGCGGGGCGTCCGAAGTCCCCGCATGCCGACCTCCCGCGCCAGTTCCGTGCAGGAGCCGATCTCGAGGAAGCGGGCGAAGATCCAGCGCACATGCGCTGCGGCTTCCTCGTCCACCACCAGCTTGCGGTTCTCGACGCGGTAGCCGTAGGGCGGCACCCCGCCCATCCACATGCCCTTCTTGCGGCTGGCGGCGACCTTGTCGCGGATGCGCTCGGCGGTCACTTCGCGCTCGAACTGGGCGAAGGACAGCAGGATGTTTAGCGTCAGCCGCCCCATGGAGGTCGTCGTGTTGAACGACTGCGTCACCGAGACGAAGGTCACCCCGTTCCGGTCGAACACTTCGACCAGCTTGGCGAAATCGGCCAGCGAGCGGCTGAGGCGGTCGATCTTGTAGACCACCACCACGTCGACCAGCCCGTCCTCGATATCCTCAAGCAGCCGTCTCAGGCCGGGGCGTTCGAGCGTGCCGCCCGAGATGCCGCCGTCGTCATACTGATCGCGGACGAGCACCCAGCCCTCGGAGCGCTGGCTGGCAATGTAGGACTCGCATGCCTCACGCTGGGCGTGGAGGCTGTTGAACTCCTGTTCCAGCCCTTCCTCGGAGGATTTTCGGGTGTAGACCGCACAGCGCAGCTTGCGGACGACCTTCGATTTCTCGGGCGGCTTCGTCATGTCCGCCCCCTGTGGTTCTTCAGCCCGAAGAAGGTCCACCCGTTCCAGCGCGTGCCGGTGATGGCGCGGGCGATGGCGGACAGCGACTTGTACGGCCGACCTTGCCACTCGAAGCCGTCGGTGGTGACGGTGACAACCTGCTCGACACCCTGCCATTCGCGCAGCAGCCGCGTGCCCGTGATGGGGCGGTCACGGTCGGCGCGGATGCCGCGCTTCCTCTTGTCCCCGCCATCCAGTTCCTCGCCCAGCCGCTCCAGGCGCCGGATCGTTTCGGGCTTCAGCCCGCCGTAGGCGAGTTCCTGGATGCGGTATGCCAGTCGGGACTCGAGATAGCGGCGGTTGAACGGCGGCGGCTCGCTGTCGAACAGATCGCGCCACTGCTTCTTCAGGTCAGGCGTTGGCGTGGTCTTCAGCGCGACTAGGCGCGCGGGGATGGGATCGGGCTTGTTCATGCATTTCTCCGGTGCGTTGGAGTTGCATGACGGCACTGGTCGGGCGGATAGTGTAGGCAACGTTCTCCACTATCGTCAGATACTTCGCCCCCATCCTGCATCCGCAACCGGACCAGCCCGAGCGCCAGCAGGCCGCACAGCTCGGCGCGGCGCTCTGCGGGCGTCATCTGGTCGGGCGGGAGCGGATTGGGGCGTTTCATGCGGCCGACCGCTCCGCACGGCCAAGAACGGCGGCGGTGATCGCGCCACGGTTCCAGCGGAAGTTCAGGTGGCAGTTGGCGGCGTATTTCGACAGGCTGAAATCCAGCCCGTTGGCCTCGTGCCCCGCGCGCTGCAGCAGGTCCATCTGTTTCATCGTCGCCGGGTCGTTCAGCCAGCGACGGCTCTTGATCGAGGCGGTCCCCGTCTCGGTGGCGCGCAGGAAATCGTCTGCGGCGGCGAGCGCCTGCACCCGGGTGCCGATGGCGAGCGGCCGGATCGCCCTGCCTTTCGGCTGTCCGAGCGCGTGCCAGAGCGCGCCGTCATGGAACACCCCGGCCCAGCCATTGAACCCGCTCGCCATCATCGCCTGGCCGTCGCCATGCAGATCGCACCAGGCGAACGGGGACCGCTCCAGCAGGTCGATCTCCATCATGTCGAAGGCGGTCAGCAGTCGAGCCTCTGCTCGTTCCCGCGTGAAGACGTGACCGCAGAAATCACAGACCGATGCTCCAAGCGGCAATTCGGCTCCACAGGTCGGGCACAGTTTCCATGGTGCTTGGCCTGGCTCAGGATCGTCCTCGTCGAGGGTGATCTCCTGTTCGAGCGACCCGTGCCGGAGCGCCGCGCCCGCGAAGTCGAGCACGACGCAGTCGGTTTTCACGATGCCTGGGAAACGCGCGGGATCAACCCGCCGCAGACCGCGACCGACTGCCTGGATGAAGGTACCCTTGTGCAGCATGGGGCGCAGGATGCCGATGCAGCCGACGGGCTGGCTGTCGAAACCCTCGGTCAGGACCATGCAGTTCGTCAGCACCTGCACCTCGCCCCGGTCGAACCGGGCGATGAGGTCGACGCGCGTCCGCGATGGCATCTCGCCCGAGATCGTCTCGGCCGTGACGCCGGCCGTGCGGAATGCCTCGGCAACTGCATCGGCATGGTCGACCGTCGCACAGAAGAAGATGGTGCGCCGGTCCGCTGCCTTCGCCTGCCAGTGTTCGACGACGGCCTCGTTCAGCACCGAGCGGTTCAGCACCTTGTCTGCCGCGCGCATGTCGAAATCGCCGGCGGTGGCGCCGAGCCCCGCCAGTTCGTCCTCGACGCCGAGATCGATGGTATAGGTGCGCGGTGGCACCAGGAGACCGCGACTGATCAGCGTGCCGATCTTGAGGTGATAGCCGACATTGCTGAAGGTGCGGCGCAGGCTGCGGCCATCGCCGCGACCCGGCGTGGCCGAGAGCCCGAGCAGCTTGATCTCCGGATTGAGCGCCCGGGCCTCGTCGATGATGGACTGATAGCTTTGCGCCGCGGAGCGGTGGCATTCGTCGATGACGAGATGCGAGACCGGCGCCATCCGCTCGCGCCGGTTGGCGCGCGCCAGGGTCTGGACGCTTCCGAAGACGATGCGGCCGTCCCAGTCGTCCTGCTCGGCCTTGACCACCGAGGTCGGCATTCCGGTGACAGTGCCGATGGCGCTGCGGTTCTGATCGATCAACTCGTCGGTGTGCTGCAGCACCAGAACGCGGTCGTGTTTGCGTTGCTCCAGTTCCTCGCCGATGTAGAAACCGGCGATGGCCGTCTTTCCCGCCCCGGTGGGCAGCACCAGCATGGTGTTGCCATGTGCGGCGGTGCGGTCGCGGGCGGCATCGACCGCCGCCCTTTGATAGTCGCGCGGAATCATGGTCGTCCCCCTCAGCGTGCCCAGAAGGGCGCGGAGCCGGAGGACGGCGCGCCCGACTGACCCATGCCGTTGTCTGCAAGCTGCGGGCCCGAGGCGGTGAACTGACCCTGCTGCGGTGGCTGGGCTACGCTGCCCATCACCCGAGCGTATTCGGCATGGTCGGCGCCGAGCGCGGCCTTGATGACGTTGCGCCCGGTGTCGTCGGGCTTGTCCTTGTCGCGCTCGATGCCGATGCGCGCCACGAACTCCAGCCCGCTCAACTCGCCGAGGCTGCGGATCATCCGCGCGGCGCGGGCGGCGTTCGACTGGTCATCGGCACGCACGCCGCGGGCGGATTCGAGGATGCCGCGGATCATGGCGCGCCCGCGGTTGCCATAGGTGTCGTCGCCGGGACCGCCCGCAGCTTTTCCGCGAAATCCGATGCGCGTGTAGATGCGGCGCCGCGCGAACGGCCCCTCCATCACGACTGCCTCGGTGTTGAGGTAGAGGGCCGGGCTCGTCTTGCTCTGGGTGAGCCAGCCTTCCGGGCCCGCGCCGCCGGGGCGGACGGTGAGGCAGACCTTGACCAGCGTGTTGGCCGGGATGAGGTCGAAAGCGGCGTCCTGCGTGTCCGCGCCGTTGAAATCCATGTCGCTCGCCATTGTCATGCTCCTTTCGTCGTCGGGGGATTGGGTGCGGTGGCGGCCGCGGGCAGATCGAAGTTCAGGCGGGCAGCGCCATCGGGGCGCGGACCACGGATCTTCGCCATGAGCCGCCCGAGATGGGCGGGCTCGATCATCGACAACCGGCCGCTGCGGTCCTTCGCAGGCAGGCCGAAATCGTTGATGGTGGTGCAGATGAACGCCCTGAACGGGTCACCCTTCTCGGGGCGCAGTTCGGTCAGGGTCACGACTTCGTCGACGATGCCGGGCAATTCGAGGCCGGTCTTCGATCCCTCGATCTGCATCGAGAAGAAGGGCTTGCCGAAGTCGTCGAGCTTGCGGTCGAGAAGACCGACCAGCCAGATGTTCTTGGCGGGCGTGTGCTGCAGATGCGTGAGCCAGCCGATCATCTCCTGGCCGAGCAACCCGTAGGTCGCGCGGAGATCCGGCTTGCCGGTGCGGTCGGACTGGGCCTGGGATTGGCCCTTGCACCACTGAAGGCAGATGCGGGAGGCGACGGAGATGCTGTCGACGAAGACCGTGTCGTACTTGTCGAGCTGGCCGGCGGGACCGAAGGCCGCGCAGACCCGCGCGAAGTGCCCGGGCCCATAGGACTGGTCGTCCCGCATGGCCGGGTTGGCGCCGCCGATCCAGGCGGCGAGATCGCGGGCGACCTCCCAGTCGCGGATGCGGATCTCGTCGCCGGGCCAGCCCTGAACGGCCAACTCGCCCGCCTCGAGGTTCAGGAAAAGCGTTCGCTGCGGATCGAGGGTCAGCAGCTGCGTGGTCTTGCCGATGCCAGAGGTGCCCGTGAGCACCCCCTTGATGCCGCGCGCCTCGCGCAGGCGTTCGTCGGCCTTGATTATGCGGAGCGGCCCGCCGCCGAAGGGGGCGCTCACTTGCCGCCCTCCAGATCCCGCACAGCGGCCGAAATGGCGATGTCCGCGCCACAGGCGCCCTGGCGGCGCGCCATCTTCAACACGTCGCCAAGCGCACTCGTGAGCCGGTAGAGCTCGGACTGCTGCCGCGCCAGGGCGACAAGCGCGAACTCGATGTCGTCCACAGTGGCGCGCTCGATCGGCACCGCGCGGTTCGGCCTCTCAGACAGGGCCGGAACGTTGATCGTGTCGGGGATCGCCTCCATCCAGCTCGACTGGCGCAGGCGTTTCAGGGGGGAAGTCGTGAACATGGTGATGCTCCGTGGTTTCGTCGGTTGGTGTCCAGGGATCGTCGGGAAGACTGCTGCCGGGCCTGACGCCGCCCTGGAGCTTGCGGTCGGAGTGTTTCCCCGCGTGGGGGTGTTGCATTCCTCCGAGGGCCCGGCATGAAACTTGGTGGAACCGGGTCATCGCCGGTCCTGTTGTCACCTACCGGCGGGCCTCCGAGACCGTCGGGGCGGCGCCGAGATATGCGGCGAGATCAAGCGCCTCGGCCGCCTTCCGGATCGTGCCGAGCCGGGCGTAGACTGTGCTGCGATGGATCCCGAGGGCCTCGGCTGCCTCCGTCGGCGACATGTCGATCAGCGCCAGCGCGACATCCCTGCAGGTCGGTGTCAGCCCTGCGAGAAGGCGCCGGACATCGCGGACCAGCCCGAACGCCTCGTCCGGTGCACGCGCGACGGCGGCGTGCGGCATCTCGCTGTCAGGGAGGGTTTCAGCGAGCGGCAACATCTCGTCGTTGCCGCGACCCTGGGACGGAGTGTCGAAGTCGACCCACGCCCGCTCGGCCCGCAGGCGTTCGGTCGGCGCGGCCAGCGTGGCGATGCGGTTCGCCAGAACGCGGTCTGCAAACGTGTCGTACTGACCGCGGGAGGGGTCGAACCTGTCGTCGCGGCGATAGAGGTGCAGACGCAGGTCCTGTTTGATGTCCTCGGCGTCCATGCCGGGAACCGAGCCCGACCGCGCCAGCCGTTCGGCCCGGATGATGATGTTGCGGGAGACGCGCGAGCGCGCGTCGCAAATTGGGTGGAAACGCTCCATGAAGTTTCGCCTTCGTCCAGGTGGACGGGCACGCGGCCCGAGTGACCGGGACCGGCGAAAATTCGCGGAACGGGCTCGAAATCAGAGCGAACGACGCAGAAAAAACCCACGAAACCGAATGGTTTCATGGGGTTGCGTGGCAGGAAAAAAGTTCGAAAAGGGTCAGTCGTCGTCAGCGAGATTTCGCCGGGACAGACCTGCGACGCCCTGCCTCAGTCCGCTGCCGTCGATGGTAAACCTCGCGACGTATTGGCCGGAATCGTCCCCGATGGGGTCCTCGACAATCCCGGTGAAGGCTGAGAGTTGCTCGCTAACGAACTGCTTGTGCTTCTGGGCGCTACTCTTGCCCACGGGTATTCGGCCGCCGTGAAGCGCGAAACTGCGCAGCCACTCCCACGGGAGTCGTGCCTTGCCTGTACGCTTGTCCGCCATGCCGACATCAGCAGGCGCTACGGCGCGTTGAACGCCCGGCCCGCTAAAATTGAACAGCTCGTCATTCTCGAATGCGATCCGGATCGACGACCAGGTCGTACCAGGTGGCAGCGCGATTGCCGGTGGTGCTGGTGCGTCATCGCCGGAGCCCGGAAGCTTCGCGATCAGGTCTCGGAAGATTGTCCTAGGATCGAACCGAGCCGCGAGCGTAGTCTTCTGGTCCCAAACGACGACATCGTCGAGAAGGAAGACACGCGCCTCCGCTTCGGCCAGCCTCGATGACAGATCACAGTCGATGGCCGAGGCATGCGGGACCAACACCGCTTTCGGGCCAGGTGTGCGAAAGACCGGTGCGAGATCGGCGAAGATAAATGGGGCTCCTTGCTCGGTTAGGCCAAGGAAGACGGCGAATCCGACCCCCGACCGCATGTCGTAACGTCCGAGGGCAAGCATAGGCGTGGGAGCCACAACCGGTGTCGTGTCTTGCAGGCCGAACGCGCGGATCAGGGCGGAGGCAAGCTTGCCACGGTGAAGCGCGAGGATCCGAACGTCGTCCCTCTCGAGACGGAGGGTGTCGCAGCGGCGCGGAACATCGCCGCAATCTGCCCGGAACTTGCCGTCGGGCAGCAGAACGAGGTGGCGGAAGCAACCGTTTTCGCTCGAGCGCGGGCACACGAGCTCTTCGGCGAAATCGCCGGTTCTGTGCAGCAGCGCCCCAGCGATGGCCCAGTCCTCACCGAGTTCTCGTACCCAATCACGTTGCGGAGCCGAGCCGCCAAGCGCCTCAAGCGCCTGCCAGAACCGGCTCGTCCTCATCGATCACATCCATCTCCCTGCTGATGTCGAAGAACCCACGCTCGCGGAGCCAGGCCTCAACTCGTTCGGCATCCGAATCCCGGTCGTAGCGGGCCGAGTCGAGGCGGATGTGGACACCACGCTCGCGACTCGAATCCTCGAACAGGAAGCCGAACTTGGCGGAGGTGATCTTTCCGCGCGAGAGCGCTTGCTGCCAGTGTGTCCCGAGAGACTGGTAGAGGTGCGACGAGCGCCGAATATCGATCTGAGGAGGATCACCCGGGATCACGCGCACCACTTCCAGCAGACGGACGCGCGTCACGCCGTCGACATCGCCGCACTTCAGGATATCGGGCCCGACTGTTCTGATCGGCGCGAGGGTGAAAACTTCGCCTTCACCGAAATAGTTCGACCGGTTGAAGACCAGCCCACCCAACGTATTACGATACAGATCCCGTTCGCCCTTGGTCTCTGCGTTGATGCCGAGGAGATCCAGCACTGCGTCGTATATGATTACGTCGTGCTTTTGCGGCCGGTAGAACGCGGCACCGGATTCGCCGTCTTCCTCGTGCTTGCCCTCGCGAACCGCCGCCTTTCCATGGCGGATGACCAACCAGAACTTCTGCTCCCGCCGAAAACAGAAGGCGCGCACACCACGGCCTTTTCTGCGCTCGTGGAACCAAGGGTTCATGATCTCAGTCATGCGCGCCAGATGTGTCTCTGCGACCTCAGGAAGCTCGCGCCCGTCGCCGTGTCGGCCCGGATAGTATTGGAAGGCCGATTTGTTGAATGCGATCGCTCGAACTGTTCTTGCCTCGAGAACGCCGGGGCGAGCGAGGTGGATCTGGACTGCAACATCGGCGGTTGTCGGATTTGCGGCGGGCGAAATCGCGATACCTTCCTCCATCGCACGCTCAAGCAACCATTCGAGCGTTTCATCCGAGGCAGCCTCGTCGATGTAATAGAGCCCGTTCATGAGCTCCATCGGCATTTCGGGATCGTACGAGAGGAGAGTCTTCGCCAGATCGTTGTGTGGAAACTCATCCGTCGGGTCAGTTGGAAAAACAAACCCGCGCTTTGCGAAGTAATCGCGCCATGGCTCGAGAAGTTCGATTAAGTGGACATTTGCTATCCGCTTCAAGCCGTCCGGACGGATAAATACTTTTGGATTAAATGACGCCATTCGCGACTCCTGGATGAATCGGTGGAAGTTTAGGCTACTGACGGACCGGTTCTGGCACAAGTATCTGTTCGCGAAAGGTTCCCTGAGCGCCATCCGACAGTCCGCCACCCCCGCCGGTAGGTGAGGAGAGCATCTGGAGCTCTCCCATGAACAGCATCTACCCGGCGCGCCGCGCCATCCCGCATTCCCTCACGCCAGCGCCCACTAGCGGGGTCGGCGCATGATCGATCCAGACAAACGCGAACAGGCAGCCCTGCGCGCCGCCCTCCGCAACATGGCCGAACTGATGGCCGAGATCGGATGGACCACGCGGTTCGCCGATCTCAGCGAAGAACAGGCGCTCGCGCTCGCGACCGCCGCCGTCGACGGTTTCCAAGAGGCGATGCAGACCAGCGCGCCCCGGCCTGATCCGGAGGTGCCGTTCTGATGGACGCCGGTTTCGACTTCAACCATCGGGAGAAGCCGCCCAGTTTCGCGGACACCGTCAATGCCTGCATCGACACCGCCCTCGTGGCGGAACAGGCCGAACGTCCCCAACGCGACTATCTCGGAGGCAGTCGGCTGGGTGACATCTGCCAGCGCAGGCTGCAGTACGAATACCTGAAGACGCCGAAGGACCCGGGCGCCGGGTTCTCGGGCAAGTCCCTGCGGATCTTCGCGCTCGGGCACGTTCTCGAAGACCTGGCTATCGTCTGGCTGCGCAGGGCCGGGTTCGACCTTCGCACGCGCAATCGCCATGGCGATCAGTTCGGCTTCTCGGTCGTGGGCGGACGTGTGCAAGGCCATGCCGACGGGGTGGTCGTCGCCGCGCCGAACGGCATGGCGGTTCCTGCGCTCTGGGAGTGCAAATCGGCGAACGCCAAGAACTGGCGGGAAATCGCGAAGCACGGCGTCAGAAAGGCCAAGCCAGTCTACGCCGCGCAGATCGCGCTCTACCAGGCCTATCTCGGCCTGACCGAGGCGCCCGCGCTCTTCACGGCGATCAACAAGGACACGTGCGAGATCTGGCACGAACTGGTGCCGTTCGATGCCGCACTCGCCCAGTCCGCCAGCGACAAGGCGGTGACGATTCTGCGCGCCTGTGATGCGGGTGAACTTCTTCCCCGCCACACGGCCGACCCCGACCACTTCGAATGCCGCTTCTGTGCGTGGCGGGAACGCTGCTGGGCATGACGGTCCCGTCCGACACCATCGCGCCCGACGACGTCGCGCCCGACGCTGAAATGATCGCGATCTATGCCGACGTGGTGTTCGGCTACTGCGACGGCTGGGTGCCGGTCCGTGCGCTCGCAGAGAAAGGCGCGGGCGATGGCCCGCCGCATGTGCCCTTCATCGAAGCGGACGCCACGCTCGCCGCGAAACTCGCGCTTCAGGCGACATGGGCGAGCGACGCCGGCATGGCCTTGTTCGTGGCGCCCGGTACGGTTGCGGCTCCCGGCGACGCGCGGGCGGAGAGCATCGTCCAGACGCAGGTGGTGCTGGTCGATCTCGACCATGGCGACATCGGCGCGAAGCGCGACCACCTTGTGCAGCACCTCGGTTGCCCGACACTCGAGGTCGCATCCGGTGGTGTCACCGCCGAGGGCCAGCGCAAGCTGCACCTCTACTGGCGTCTGACCGAGCCCGCCGAAGGCGAAGACATCGCCACGGTCTGCCGCGCCCGGCACATGATCGCCGCGAAGGTCGGCGGCGACCCTTCGTTCCGGTCAGCGCACCAGCCGATCCGCGTGGCGGGATCGATCCACGCCAAACAGGGTCTTCGGCGGCTGGTGCAGATCCTGAACCACGATCCTCGCGATCACGACCTTGGCGAGCTGCTCGAGGCGATCATCGCGATGCCGCCGCTCGACGGCGAGAACGGGCTCGACTTCAACATGGCCGCGACCGAGCGCGGCAGCGTGACTGAGCTGTTCGGCCGCCAGGTTCGCGAAGGCGGCGTGGATGGCACCACGCGGTTCGACGCACTGTCGCGCGTAATCGGTTACTGGATCCGCCGTGCCCGCGAAGGCCACGTGCCGCGCGAACAGGCGTGGGAGGAAATCGTCTCCTACAACATGGCCCGCGTTGCCCCTCCCTGGCCGGAGGATCGGCTGCGCGAGGAAGCCGAACGCCTCTGGAAACGCGACGCCGCACGCAACGGCGAGATCGATGACGAGGATGACGGTCCCGATGGCGGCGGCCCAGCTGGCGGGGGGCATGATGGGCCGGTGCCGGTGCGCTTCACCGAGGATGCGCTCGCCGCAGCCTTCGCAGCCCGACACGCCGAGACATGGCGCTACGTCGCCGGCTGGGGGCAATGGCTGACCTGGTCGGGCAAGCTCTGGCGGCGAGAGGAGACGCTGCAGGCCTTCGATCTGGCCCGGATGATCTGCCGCGAGGCGGCGGCCCGTGCCGGGTCTGCGCGGCTCAAGGCGAAGCTTTCCAGCGCCGCGACCGTCTCCGCCGTGGAGCGGCTTGCCCGTTCCGACCGCCGCCACGCAACCACGACGGAGCCGTGGGATCGCGATCCCTGGCTGTTGAACACGCCCGGCGGTGTGGTCGATTTGCGCAGCGGCGCCTCGCTGCTCCACGACCCCGGCCTCTTCATGACCCGCATTGCCGGGGCATCGGTCGCAGACGCCTGTCCGGTCTGGCTCGGGTTTCTCGAAACCGTCACGGGCGGGGATGGCGAACTGCAGTCCTACCTGCAGCGCATGGCGGGCTACTGCCTGACCGGCGTCACCACCGAGCATGCCCTTTTCTTTCTCTACGGCACCGGCGCCAATGGGAAATCCGTTTTCGCCAACACCCTGACCGCCATCCTTGGCGACTACGCCACCGTCGCGCCAATGGACATGTTCATGGCCACGCAGGGTGATCGCCACCCGACCGACATGGCGGGCCTGCGCGGGGCGCGCATCGTCACGTCCATCGAAACGGAACAGGGCAGCCGCTGGGCCGAGAGCAAACTCAAGGCGCTGACCGGGGGCGACAAGATCACGGCCCGCTTCATGCGGCAGGATTTCTTCGAGTTCATCCCGCAGTTCAAGCTGCTGATCGTCGGCAACCACAAGCCTTCAATCCGCAACGTCGACGAGGCGATGAAGCGGCGCCTGCACATGGTGCCGTTCACGGTCACCATCCCGCCCGCACGGCGCGACAAGCACCTGGCCGATAGGCTGCTCGCCGAACGCGACGGGATCCTCGCATGGGCGCTCGAGGGCTGCATCGAATGGCAGCGGACAGGGCTGCGCCCTCCGCCCGCCGTGATGGCTGCGACTGAGGATTACTTCGAGGCCGAGGACGCCATCGGTCGCTGGATCGACGAGCGCTGCTCTGTCGGGTTGCACCTCAGCGCCAGCACCTCCGCGATGTTCGCCGACTGGAAGGCGTGGGCCGATGCGAACGGCGAGTTCGCAGGCTCGGTCAAGCGCTTCTCGGAAGCCCTGATCGTCCGGGGATTCGAGCGTCACAACACCCGCGCCGCGAAGGGATTCCGGGGCATCGCCCTCGATGACAGCAACTCTGACCTTTTCTCGGGAGAATAGGAAAATGCCAATGAATTCAGAGAGTGTGACGGATGTGACGGATCATACCTATAAGACCGTTACGCGCGCGCATGTGCGCGCCTGTGGAGCGGATAGGGAACCATCCGTCACATCCGTCACACCCGTCACCAACCCTCCGGTTCGGATGGAGGACGGTGGCGGACTGCTTCCCTGCATCCTCGCGCTCGACCTCGGCACCTCGACCGGCTGGGCGATCCGCGGCCACGATGGTCTGATCACCAGTGGGACCGTCTCGCTGCGCCCGGGCCGCTTCGACGGCGGCGGCATGCGCTACCTGCGCTTCACCAACTGGCTGACCGAGATCGACCAGCTGTCCGGTCCGGTCGCCGCGATCTGGTTCGAGGAAGTCCGCCGTCACGCCGGCACCGACGCGAGCCACATCTACGGCGGGCTCATGGCCACGCTGACCGCATGGGCCGAGCTGCGGGGTGTGCCCTACGAGGGCGTCCCGGTCGGCACGATCAAGCGCCATGCCGCTGGCAAGGGCAACGCCGACAAGGCCGCGATGATCGCCGCCGTCCGCGCCCGCGGTTTCAGCCCGGCCGACGACAATGAGGCCGACGCCATCGCCCTGCTGCTCTGGGCGATCGAGACGAAGGGAGGTGTCGCATGAGGTGGCACCCCCACGGCTACGGCGGCCGGCGCCGGGATCCCGAACAGGTCAAGCGCGAGGGCTGGCAGGAACAGGGCGTCCTCGCGGTCTCCGCCGATGACGACCGTCTCACCTGGCCCGAGCGTGAACTGGTCCGCCAGCTCGGCGAGAAGCTCTACGGCCCGCGCCCGTCCGACAGGGAGGCGCGCCATGGCTGATCGCGAATGGACCGCCGACTGCGTCGCCGATCATTTCGAGGAGGCGTTCCGCACCCTGCGCCAGCTGCCGCCGGTGAAGGCGCAGGGCTACTTCAACACCTGGCCCGACATCGTGCGGACCAGCCGCGAGATCGCGGCGATGGAGCCGCAGCCGATGCGGGTCTGGCCCTCGGCCGCCGCCATCACCCGGCTCGAGCAGACCTTCGACTGGGTGCTCTGGATCGAGGAGGCGGAGCGCAAGCTCGTCTGGTCCCGCGCGGCCCGTGTGCCGTGGAAGCAGATCAGCGGCGAGCTCGGCTGCGACCGCACCACCGCGTGGCGTCGCTGGCAACTGGCGCTGACCAAGATCGCCGCGCGCCTGAATGCGCAGTGACTCCAATGTGTTGCAACACTTTTTCTTTCGACATCTGCAACATGATCGTGCTATTCCGAAGGCAAGATGGGGAGAGTGCGCTGGAAAGCTCGCTCTCCCTTTTGCGTTGACGGCGGCCTTCTGGACCCCGGCATCCAGCAAGGGTCCGACCGGGGTCCAGCCCACGACAGTTTCCGGTTCCTTCCTGGCGACATTCGTATGCTGGCGGGCGAAGCGCGGGACATCGCCAGCGACAGGGCCGGATTTTTGGGAAGCCACCCGGAAGCCAGATCCACCTGACCGCGCACGAAACCCAATAAACACTGGCCCTTGGGCTGGACACCCCGGACGCCGCTGGACCCCGCATGGAGTCCAGCGTGGCATCCGGTGTCCGGAATCCGGCCAGCATCCACCCGACCGAGGAACCTTGCCCACCATGACGCTGAGCTTCGCCCCGGACGCCGTCGAGACGTGGCCGCTGGCCAGGCTCCAGCCCTACGCGAAGAATGCGAAAGCCCACGGGCCGGACCAGGTCGCGAAGATCGCTGCCAGCATGGCCGAGTTCGGCTGGACCGTGCCGTGCCTCGTGGCCGAGGACGGCGAGCTGATCGCGGGCCACGGGCGCGTGCTGGCCGCGACGCAGCTCGGGCTGACCGAGGCGCCGGTAATCGTGCTCGGGCATCTGACCGAGGCGCAGCGACGGGCGTACCGGATCGCGGACAACAAGCTGACCGAACTCGGCACCTGGGACGAGGCGCTGCTGTCGGCGGAACTGAACGACCTGCTGGCTGAGGATTTCGACCTGTCGCTGGTCGGGTTCTCCGACGGCGAGCTCGACAAGCTGCTGGCCTTCGTGCCGGAGGGGGACGGGGAAGAAGGTGGCGCCGGGGGCTCCATGCCGCCGGTGACCATCCCCGAACCGCCGCGCAACCCGGCTTCGCGCACCGGCGATCTGTGGATCCTCGGCGATCACCGTCTGCTTTGCGGTGACAGCACCAGCGCCGCGGATGTGCGCCGCCTGATGAATGGCGAGCGGGCGATCCTGTTTGCGACCGACCCGCCATACCTTGTCGACTACGACGGCTCGAACCATCCGACCCGGAACAAGGACTGGTCAGCGTCCTACGGCACCACGTGGGACGACAGTTCGCAGGGCGCGGAACTCTACGACGGTTTCATCGCGGCGGCCGTGGCCGAGGCCATCGCCGAGGACGCCGCCTGGTACTGCTGGCACGCGTCCCGCCGCCAGGCGATGCTGGAGGCTTGCTGGGAAAAGGCGGGGGCGTTCGTGCACCAGCAGATCATCTGGGTGAAGGACCGCGGGGTTCTGACCCGGTCGCACTACCTGTGGAAGCACGAGCCCTGTTTCATGGGCTGGCGGCGTCCGAACCGCCCGCCGAAGGTGGCCGAGGAAACGCTGCCTTCGACATGGGCGCTGCCCAGCTTTGCCAAGGATGAGCGACCCGACCATCCAACCCCGAAGCCCCTCGACGCTTTTGGCATCCCGATGCGGCAGCATGTGGCACGGGGTGGCCTCTGCTATGAGCCCTTCTCGGGGTCAGGCTCGCAGATCATGGCGGGCGAGGCCAATGGCCGCCGCGTGTTCGCGATGGAAATCAGCCCCGCCTATGTCGATGTGGCCGTGGAGCGCTGGCAGGCCGAGACCGGGCGCGACGCGATCCTCGATGGCGATGGTCGGACCTTCGCTGAGGTGAGGACCGAGCGGCTGGGCGACGATGCCAAAGCCCCCGCCGATCCCCCGGCAACGGACGCCGCCCCCGAACCCGCGCGCAAGCGCCAGACCGCCGCGTGACATGCATGACCTGGCTTTACCTTCCTCCGGAGACGCTTCCGGAGCCGGAGACGCATGCCTCTTCGGCCTCTCCCTCTGCTCCGGCGCGGGCGGGCTCGACCTCGGGCTCGCCATCGCTCTCCCCGGATATCGTGCTGTGGGCCATGTCGAACGGGAGACCTTCGCCGCAGCCACTCTCGTGGCGCGGATGGAAGACGCGTCCCTGGATCAGGCTGTTGTCTGGGACGACGTTGCCACCTTCGACGGCCGCCCGTGGCGCGGCGCGGTGGATATCGTCACTGCGGGCTATCCGTGCCAGCCGTTCTCCGTCGCGGGCAAACGCCGGGGCGCGGAGGATCCGCGCCACCTCTGGCCGCATGTCGCCCGCATCATCGGCGAGGTCCGGCCGCCCTTCGTGTTCCTCGAGAATGTCGCCCATCATCTCCGCCTCGGCTTCCCCGAAGTCGCCGCAGGACTGGTCGATATGGGCTACCGCCTTGCGGCAGGCCTCTTCACGGCGGCGGAAGTCGGTGCGCCCCACAAGCGTGAGCGGCTGTTCATCCTCGCCATCCGCGAGGGGGACGAGCTGGCCGACGCCGCGCGCCTGCTCTGGCACCCGGTCGAGTGGCGGAAACCGGACGGAACTGCTGAGGCTCTGGCCGACGCCGAGGGCCAGCGCCAACGAGAACCGGCAGACGAAGCCAACGCCGTCGCAGGCAGCGGGTCAGCACGGCATGAACCTCGCGACGACGGCCGCGATGTGGCCGACGCCGCAGACCGACAGCTTTCGCAGCAGGGGTGGCGCGCGGAGGGACGAGAAGGGTCTGGACCAGCTGGCGCGGGACTGGCCGACGCCGATGGCGAACGACGGCTGCAAACCGAGTGCTGGCAATCGCAAGGCGGCCGATCTGACCCACACCGCTGCCATGTGGATGACGCCCACCGCGCGGGATCACAAGGATGGGGCCACGACTTTGGCGAACACGCCGGTCAACGGCCTTCTTGGCCGCCAGGTCCTGGTGACGCCGATGGCTGGGATCAATACCTCCGATGCGCGCCGGACCTTGAACCCGCTGTTCGTCGAGGCGCTGATGGGCTGGCCCACCGGGTGGACCGGCTTCGCCTCTGTGGCAACGGAGTGGTCCCACTGGTTGCAGCGCATGCGCTGCGAACTCTCGCGGCTTCCATAATGGGGCGATCCTAGTCAAGCGCCATGGCGCAGCATGAGACAGGCGCGAAACGGAGGTTTGTTCGCGGGACATAGGCGTTGGCGGCGCGGAGACATGACGGATCGGAGCGGTGCCAACGCCGGGCCGATCCCATGAGTTCTGTGCGGTCCGGCTTTTGGCCTGACGCTCTCAGGATGCCGATCTGTCGTTCCTGATCCGGGATGTTGCTTCCATCCGAGGTCGACGCCGGGGGGCCGCCTCTCCATGCCTGGTTCAAGTGCGATTCCCGCGTGCCAATCTGAACTGCGCTCTTGGACAGCGTCCGGATGCAAGCCGCGAGGCGGCATCGTCGGGAACCGCGTCCCGGTCGGGACTTCGGCAAGCCATGGCGTCCGTGCCTGGCCTGTTCCTCCTGTGCTACGGAATGGACGTCAGCAGGCCCGCGGCGCCATCGCGGCCATGGCCTCATCGCGGGTGAAACGGAATTCCGTCCCATCCCGCCACATACGATGCAGCACCACGCCGATCCGCCGCGCCAGTGCGACGGTGGCGCGCTTCCTGCCGCGGCGTTCGGCGACTCTGAGCGCCCAGGCCTTGAGCCAGCTCGGCGCGCTGCGGCACAGCACCGCGTTCGCCGCCTGATAGAGCGCCGTGCGCAAGGCAGCGTCTCCGGCGCGCGTGATCTGGCCGACGACATCGCGTTCGCCTGACTGGTTGCGCCGCGGGGTCAGGCCCGCCCAAGGGCCGATATCCTTCGATGAGCGGAAACGCTCGGGATCATCCACCGCCGACCGCATGGTCAGGGCCACGACCGCGCCGACACCCGGCATCGTCATCATCAATCGGCAGTCAGGATCGGACTTGGCCAGATCGCGCAGCAGCTTTTCCAGCCCGGCGAGTTCCTTGCGCAATTCCTCACGAGCGCACAGGACGGGCGCGGCGGCGCGTTCCAGCATCAGGTTGCCGTCGACCAGTTCGCGGACGCGGGCCTCGAAGCGGACCTTCGTCACCGCACCCATCTTGAGGCCGAAATTGCGCAGCACCCCGCGCAGCGAAAGCTCGAGGTCGATCAGCGCCTGCTGGAGCATCTTGCGCGCGCTCAGAACCGCCCGCATCTCCTGCGCGGAGACCGACTTGCAATGGACCGGCCGGAACCAGCCCATCTGCAGAAGCCGGGCGATGCCTTCCGCGTCCCGTCGATCGGTCTTGATCGGCATCGCTTTCAGCGCGCCCTTCACTTGCCGGGTCTCCAGCAGAACGACCGGGAAACCCGCCTCGGACATGTGCCGATGCAGCCACTGCGAGAGGGGACCGGCTTCAAGACCGACCGCTACGACGTTGCCGGGAAGCGCGCGCATGGCGGCGATCAGCGGCTCCGGTTCGCTGTCGACCTTCGCCTCCTTCACCACCTTGCCATGCGCATTCAGGGCGCAAAGCGCCGTGCTTGCCAGAGACACATCAAGAGCAATAAACAGATCCATGTCGTTGTCCTTCTTCCTGACCAGGGAATTGGGGCGCGCCTCATGGCCCGACCCCGTCGACACGCCAGCCGTGTCAGGGACAACGACACCTCAACTTCCGCCAGCCATCAAGACGCCGAACTCCGCATCAGGATGCCGAAGCGTTGCCGACTCGCGCCAAGCCCCATTACGGCATCTGAACTGCTGGCCGATGGATGAGGCAGCGGCGTGAAGCAGTCCCGCCTCATGTCGCTGGTCGAATCCGTCGCCAACGTGATCGTCGGCTACGGCGTTGCGGTCGTCACGCAAATCCTGATCTTCCCGGTCTTCGGGCTGCACACGACGCTGGCGCAGAACCTGAAGATGGGTGCGGTGTTCACCGTGGTGAGCATCGCGCGGTCCTACGTCCTGCGGCGTCTGTTCGAGGCGATCCGGATGCGGGGCGACTAGATGGAGTAGCTGCCGAAGGGCTTTCCGAACTTCTCAACGCCCGACTTGCCCAGCAACGTCAGCTTGTTGTGCAGCTTGTGCCCGGGAGATGCGTTTCGGGCCTCGCGAGCCCAGACCTTGGCGTCAATTTCCCAGACATCGAAGTTCGTTCCGTCCGGGGTGAAAGCACAGAGAACGACATCGATCCGCTCGAGAAGAGTGTTGAGACATCCCCATTGGGTGTTGCGTCCCTTCGCCGTGCGCAGCGTAGCTCGCCGACCGTCAGGTAGTTTGAGTTCTGTTGCAACAGGGCTGACGAGGTCGCCGATTTTGCTCGCAAGTGCCCGGCCAGCTGAGATGCCAAACTCATACCCCTCGCGGCCGGTGAACTCGTCCTGTCCGCCACCCGGCTTGGAGGGTTTCGTCGATACGACCTTGGGAGCCTTCGGCAGAAATTCGTCCAAGGCACGAGCGGCAACGGATGCAGCCGATAGACTAGGGTTCTGAGTCAAGAATTCGCCGAGACGGGATGCCAGATTGGGATCCAGTCTAACCGTGATCGAGTCTACCATGCGCGCCACCATTCAAGAGGGTTGATGCATCCATCTTGCAGGCCAACGATAGGATTCGTCAAGAGGTATGATTCATACCCCTTGACGTGTCGTGCTTCCACGAAGCTGCGTCCAATCAAGCGATGCGGTAGACCCGCCCCCGATCCTCGACCTTCTCCGAGGTCACTTCGAGCCCGAGCTTCTTCTTCAGCGCCCCGGCCATCGCGCCGCGCACCGTGTGCGACTGCCAGCCCGTCGCGACCATGATCTCCTCGATGGTCGCGCCGTCCGGCGCGCGCAGCATGGCGATCAGCGTGGCCTGCTTGGTGCCCTTGCGCGGCGTGCGCGCCTTGGGCGCGGCTGCCGCCTCGGTGGGGGTGTCCGTCGCGGGCTCTCCGATCGGCGCCTCGTTGGCGCCCGCAGGCGCGTCCGCGCCCTCGGTCTCGATGCCGATGGCGGCGAGACCCGCGTCGGTGGCGACCAGCGTGACGCCGTGGCCGTCGCCGGTCTCGCGCCAGACGGGTTCGCCCTTGCGCATGTCCGCGTCGACCTCCTGCAGGAAGCCCTTGGCGAGCATCGCGCCGACCACCTTGGCGGCGGCGCCGCCGCGCAGGCTCTCGGGCAGCGGCAAGGCGATGTGCTCGGGCCGCTGGGCGGCGGTGCGCAGGATCAGGGCTTGGGTGTCGGAAAGCTTGTTCATCGTCGTCTCCCGTATCGGGGCGCGCGGGATGCGGGCCCTTCTACGAGGTCGAGCCCGCCAGTCGGCGGGCGGGACCGGGAGCGGGTCGTGTCACTCGGCGTGTTCGCCTTCATTGAAGGCCATGTCGGTGATCTCGCGAAGCTTGGCGCGGTAGTGGTTCAGGGTGCCGACATGGCCCCAGTTGATCTCGTCTGGGCTGGTCTCGAAATGGTCCGCGCTGAGGGCGGCGAGCCGCTCCAGCATCGCGTCGATCTCGAACTTGGCGGCGAGGAAGGCGTCGAGGGCTTTCGTGTTGTCGGTAACGCGGCGGGTCATCGTGGTGGCTCCGTGGTGAGTTGCATCGCTTCGTTGGGGTGACGTTCGCTCCGTCGCGGAGGCTTATCAACTCGATAAGCACATGATCTTGAACGATAATCGGAGCCGTCGATGCAGGGCATGAGCGAGCGCCAGTACGCCGCCCATGTCGGGCTGTCGCGGGGCGCGATCCAGAAGGCGAAGTCGGCCGAACGGCTGGTCCTCTATCCCGATGGCAGCATCAACGCGGCGGCCAGCGACGCGCGGCGGGCGGAAACGACGGACCCGTCCAAGACCCGGAAACCGCATGCGCCGAAGCTGAAGCCTGTCCCCGAGGCGGCGGTGGCCGCTGTCGGCGACACGCTGCGCGAACAGGGGCTGGCGGTCCCGCCGGTCGGCGGCGGCACGACCTTCCTGCAGGCGAAGACCGCGAACGAGGTGCTGAAGGCGCAGGAGCGGCGCATCCGTCTCCAGAAGCTGAAGGGGGAACTGATCGAGCGGGCCCGCGCGCTGGCGCTGGTGTTTCGGCTGGCGCGGGAGGAACGGGACGCATGGGTGACCTGGCCTGCGCGCGCGGCGGCGCTGATGGCGGCCGAGCTCTCCGCCTCGTGCCGCGACGCCACGGGCCAGCAGATCACCGTGGAGCCGGCCGTGATGCAGAAGGTCCTGGAGAAACATGTACGCGCCCACCTCGACGAACTCGCCGAGGTCCGGCCCGACTTCCGGTGAGCATGGTGATGATCTTGGCGGCCTGACGGAGTTCGACGGCGCGGGCGAGATCCTGCGCGCCTGGGGCAGCGGGCTGCGGCCCGACGCGGACCTGACCGTCTCGGAATGGGCGGACCGGCACCGGATGCTTTCGGGCCGCGCCTCGGCCGAACCGGGGCGGTATCGGACGGTGCGCACGCCCTACATGCGCGAGATCATGGACCGGCTGTCGCCCGGCGATCCCACGCAGCGGATCGTGTTCATGAAGGCGGCGCAGGTCGGGGCGACCGAGGCCGGGAACAACTGGATCGGGTTCGCCATCCACCAGGCGCCGGGCCCGATGCTCGCGGTCCAGCCGACGGTGGAACTGGCCAAGCGCAACTCGCGCCAGCGGATCGACCCGCTGATCGACGAGAGCCCGGAGCTGCGGGAGCGGGTGAAGCCCGCGCGCTCGCGCGATGCCGGCAACACGATGCTGTCGAAGGAATTCGCGGGCGGCATCCTGATCATGACCGGGGCGAACTCGGCGGTCGGGCTGCGCTCGACCCCGGCGCGGTACATCTTCCTCGACGAGGTCGACGCCTATCCGGCCTCGGCCGACGAGGAAGGCGATCCGGTCACACTGGCCGAGGCCCGGTCGCTGACCTTCGCGCATCGGCGCAAGGTGTTCCTGGTCTCGACGCCTACAATCCGCGGGCTCTCCCGCATCGAGCGGGAATACGAGGCATCCGACCAGCGTCGGTTCTTCGTGCCGTGCCCGCACTGTGGCCATGCGCAATGGCTCAAGTTCGAACGGCTGCGCTGGCAGAAGGGTCGTCCGGAGACGGCGGAATATCACTGCGAGGGCTGCGAGACGGCCATCGCGGAACACCACAAGTCGGCGATGCTGGAGGGCGGCGAGTGGCGGGCGACCGCCACGGCCGCCGATCCGACGACGGTTGGGTATCACCTCTCGGCGCTCTATTCGCCGATCGGCTGGCTGAGCTGGGAGCGGATCGTGCGGGCATGGGACGCGGCTCAGGGGTCGGACGAGGCGATCAAGGCGTTCCGCAACACGATCCTCGGCGAGACCTGGGTCGAGACCGGCGAAGCGCCGGACTGGCAGCGGCTCTACGACCGGCGCGAGCGCTGGATATCCGGCACCGTGCCAGCGGGCGGGCTGTTCCTGACCGCCGGGGCCGACGTGCAGAAGGACAGGATCGAGATCGATGTCTGGGCCTGGGGTCGCGGGCTGGAAAGCTGGCTCGTCGATCACGTCGTCATCGAGGGCGGGCCCGACCGGCACGACGCCTGGTCGGAACTGACCGCGTTGCTCGACCGAAGCTGGCCGCACGAACGCGGCGCGTATCTGCGGATCGCGCGGCTCGCCATCGACACCGGCTACGAGGCCCCAGCGGTCTATTCCTGGTCACGGGCGCAGGGCTTCGCGCAGGTGTCGCCGGTCAAGGGCGTCGAGGGCTTCAACCGCTCGAGCCCGGTCTCGGGGCCGACCTTCGTCGATGCGACCGAGGGCGGCAAACGCCTGCGGCGCGGGGCGCGGCTCTGGACCGTGGCTGTGTCGACCTTCAAGGCCGAGACCTATCGCTTCCTGCGGCTGGCGCGGCCCACCGACGAGGAGATGGCCGACGGGGCGGCATTCCCGCCCGGCTCGGTGCATCTGCCGCACTGGGTCGAGAACGAATGGCTCAAGCAGTTCGTGGCAGAGCAGCTGGTGACGGTGCGCACGAAGCGCGGCTTCGCCCGGCTGGAATGGCAGAAGCTGCGCGAGCGCAACGAGGCGCTGGATTGCCGGGTCTATGCCCGCGCCGCCGCCTGGATCGCGGGCGCGGACCGCTGGCCCGACGAGAAATGGCGCGACCTCGAGGATCAGCTCGGGGCGGCGCCAACGGAAATGGATGGCGCAGGGCGGGTCAACCGACCGCAATCCGCACCCCAAGGAAAGCGGCAGTCGGACTGGCTGGGCCGACGCGGAGGATGGTTCTGACATGACCGACTGGACGGAAACCGAGCTCTCGGCGCTGCGCCGGGCCTATGCCAGCGGCACGACCCGGGTCAGCTATGACGGCAAGTCCGTCGATTACGGCTCTGCAGAGGATCTGCTCGCCCGCATCCGGACCATCGAGCGCGCCATCGCGGGAACGACACGGCCGTTGCCGGTCGCCGGGCTCGCGGGCTTCTCGCGTGGGGACCGGTGATGTCGGCGACCTGGTTCGACCACGCCATCGCGACGGTGGCCCCGCGCATGGCCGCGCGCCGCGTGATGGCGCGTCAGGCGTTCGAGACCCTGACGCGGGGCTACGACGGGGCCGCGCGCGGACGGCGGACCGAGGGCTGGCGCGCGCCGGGATCCTCGGCCGACACCGAGATCGGCGTGGCCGGGGCGCTATTGCGCGACCGGATGCGCGATCTGGTCCGCAACAACCCGCATGCGGCCAAGGCCGTGGCGGTGCTGGTGAACAACATCATCGGCGCAGGCATCATGCCGCGCGCCGCCAGTGGCGACGACAAGCTCGACCGCAAGGTGGACGCGCTCTTCGAACGCTGGACGGCGGAGTGCGATGCCGACGGCCAGCTCGACTTCTACGGCCTGCAGACGCTGATCTGCCGCGAGATGGTCGAGGCGGGCGAAGTCTTGGTGCGCCGCCGCCAGCGGCGGGCCAGCGACGGTCTACCTGTGCCGCTGCAATTGCAGGTGCTGGAGGCCGACTTCCTCGACGCGACGAAATCCGGCGTCCTTGGTGGTGCTCGGCTGGTGCAGGGGATCGAGTTCGACCCGGTCGGCAAGCGCCGGGCCTATTGGCTCCATGCCGAGCACCCGGGCGACGCCTACGGGGCCTTGCAGAACGGCCTGCAGAGCCGCCCGGTCCCCGCGACCGAGATCGCCCATGTCTACGAGAAGCAGCGCACGCAGGCGCGCGGCGTTCCCTGGGGCGCGCCGGTGATCCGGTCCTTGCGCGATCTCGACGACTACGAGGTTGCCGAACTGGTCCGCAAGAAGACCGAGGCCTGCGTCACGGCCATCGTCTTCGGAGACGACGAGGCGCAACAGGGCATTGCGCCCTCCGTGGTCGATGCCGATGGCAACCGGGTCGAGCAGTTCGAGCCGGGGCTGATCGCCTATGCGCGCGGCGGCAAGGACATCCGGTTCAACCAGCCCGCCGCCACCGGCGGCTACGGCGAATACAAGCGCGCCAGTCTGCACACGATCTCGGCGGGCTTCCGGGTGCCCTACGAGCTGCTGACCGGCGATCTCAGCCAGGTCAACTATTCCTCGATCCGGGCGGGGCTCGTGGAGTTCCGCCGGATGATCGACGCCGTGCAGTGGCAGCTCTTCATCCCGATGTTCTGCGCACCGGTCTGGCGCTGGTTCACGGAAGCCGCTTGGGCGGCGGGCCAGATCCCGTCGCCCATCGTGCCGGTCGAATGGTCGCCGCCGAAGTTCGAGGCGGTCGATCCGCAGAAGGACGCCATGGCGAACCTGCTGTCGATCCGGTCGGGCACCATGACGCTGGCCGAGGTGATCGCGCGGCAAGGCCGCAACCCCGATGCCGTCCTGGCCGAGATCGCTGCGACCAACGCCAAGCTCGATGCGCTGGGGCTTGTGCTCGACAGCGATCCGCGTCGCGTCACCAAGACCGGCAGCGCGCAGACCGGCGATCCGGCGGCCGATCCCGCCGCCGACGACCCCTCCGCCGAAGCGGATGAAACCGACCCGGCGCAAGCCGACCAACAGGACTGACCTTCATGGACACGATGATCGAACTGCCGGCCATGCGCCGGTCGGCGGAGCTTGCGCCGAACACGGCCGATGCCGACAGCCGCACCGTCGAGGTGGTCTGGTCGGCCGGGGCCCGCGTGCGCCGCGCCACCTTCTTCGGCGAACCCTATGACGAGGAACTGAGCCTCGACCCCGCCCATGTCCGCCTCGACCGGCTGAACGCGGGCGCGCCGTTCCTGAAGGTGCACGAGCTCGACACGCTCGACGCGGTGATCGGCTCGGTCGTGCCGGGCTCTGCCCGGATCGAGAACGGCCGCGGGATCGCCCTGGTGCGGATCAGCGAACGTGCCGATGTCGAGCCAATCTGGCGCGACATCCAGGCCGGGCACATCCGCGCGGTCTCCATCGGCTACCAGGTCCACCGCTTCGAGGTCTCGAAGCCGGAAGCCGCCCGCGAACTCTGGCGCGCGGTGGACTGGACCCCCTTCGAGGTCTCCGCCGTCGCGGTCGGCGCCGACCCCGCTGCCGGTTTCCGCGCCCAGCATCCCCTTCACGACTGCGTCCTTCACCGCCGGGACGCCCCCACACCGCAAGGAGCATCCCCGATGACGGACAAGACCGAGACCCCGGCGAGCGACGCCGCAATTCCCGCCACCCCCCAGCCGACCGAGCCGGTCGAAACCGAGGACACCGCCATGACCGAGCCGAAACCGGCTGCGCCGGACCCGAAGGTCGCAGCAGCGGAAACCCGCACGCAGCCGAAGCTTCAGAATACGGAGGCCTCCGCCGCGCCCGACACCGAAGCGGTCGCCACCCGCGCCCGCGAGGCCGAGCGTGACCGCGTCTCCACCATCTACGATCTGGCCGGCCGCCTGAACCTCGAGCGCAGCTTCGCCGAGGACCTGGTCAAGCGCGGCGTCAGCGTGGACGAGTCCCGCCGCCTGATCCTCGACCAGGTCGCCGCGAAGTCGGACGAGACCCGGACCTTCGGCAATGTCTCTGTCCCCCTCGGCGGCCGCGACGAGCGCATCACCCGCCGCGACGCGGTGGCCAACGCGCTGCTGCACCGCTACAGCCCGACGCTGTTCCAGTTGGAGGATGCCGCGCGGCAGTATCGCGGCATGACGCTGCTGGAACTCGCCCGCGAAAGCCTCGGCAACGCCGGGGTGAACACGCGGGGGCTCTCGCGCGACGAGGTGGCGACGCGCGCGCTGCATTCCACCTCGGACTTCCCCGAGATCCTGTCGGCCGTCACCAACAAGACGCTCCGGCAGGCCTACGAGGCCTATCCCCGCACCTTCATGCTGTTCTGCCGCCAGGTGCTCGCCACCGACTTCAAGTCCATGCACCGAGTCCAACTCGGCGAAGCGCCGCAACTGCTGGAAGTTGGCGAGAGCGGCGAGTTCAAGCGCGGCACGCTCGGGGAGTCGAAGGAGAGCTACAAGGTCAAGACCTATGGCCGGGTGGTCGCGATCACCCGCCAGACGCTGATCAACGACGATCTCGACGCCTTCACCCGGATCCCGGCCATGTACGGCAATTCCATCGCTCAGCTGGAGTCGGACGTGGTCTGGGGGATCATCACCGCCAACCCGGCGATGGCCGACGGCAACGCGCTGTTCCACACCACCCACAAGAACCTCGCGGGAACCGGCGCGGCGCTCGACGTGAGCAGCGTCGGCGCGGCCCGTGCCGCCATGGCCAAGCAGACGGGGCTCGACAAGAAGACCGTGCTGAACGTCCGGCCCGCCTTCCTGATCGTTCCCGCCTCGCTCGAACTGAAGGCCGAGCAGCTGGTCGCCCAGAACCTCGTGCCCGCCGCGACCTCCAGCGTGGTGCCGCAGTCGATCCGGACGCTGGCGCCGATCAGCGAGCCCCGGCTCGACGCCGCCAGCGAGACCGCCTGGTATCTGGCGGCCAGCCCGAACCAGATCGACACCATCGAGTACGCCTATCTCGAGGGCCAGCAGGGCGCCTACATCGAGACGCGCAACGGCTTCGACGTCGACGGCGTCGAGATCAAGTGCCGCCTCGACTTCGGCGCCAAGGCCATCGACTGGCGCGGCCTCTACAAGAACCCGGGCGCGTAAAGCGCACCCATCCTGAACCCTGACACGCGGGCGGTCCTGATGGGCCGCCCTTCGTCTTTCCACGAGGATCACGTCCATGAAAAACTACGTCCAGCCCGGCAACACCATCACCCTGACCGCGCCCTATGCTGTCGCCTCCGGCGATGGTCTGCTCGTCGGCTCCATCTTCGGCATCGCCGCCGGAGCGGCCGCCCTCGGCGAGCCCGTCGAGACCGCGCTCGTCGGCGTCTTCGACATCACCAAGGTCGGCTCGCAGGCCTGGACCGTCGGCGCCAGGGTCTATTGGGACGACACCAACAAGCGCACCACGACCGTCGCGACTGACAACACGCTCATCGGCGTGGCCGTCGAGGCGGTGGCGAGCGGCGCGGGCGACACCATCGGACGGGTCCGCCTGAACGCGGCCTTCTGATGAGCGCCTTCGCCGCTGCCGTGGGCGCGCTCTTCGCCGATCCGAACATCGGCCGGGACGCGGTCTACATCGCCGACGGCGGCGCGCCCGTGCTGGTGCGCGTTGTCGCCCGGCGCGCTGACGCGATCACGGACTTCGGCGACGCGCGGCTCTGGTCCGAGACCACCAGGATCGACCTGCGCGTGGCCGAGGTTGCGACCCCGCGCCCCGGCGACCGTATCGAGATCGATGGCGACGCCTTCCTCATCCAGGGCGAGCCCGTCCGCGACCGCGAGCGGCTGGTCTGGACCGTGGATCTGAGGCCCGCGTGAAACTCAAGCTCGACATCGATCCCGACATCGTCGCGATGATGGCGGCCGAAGTTGCGGCGGGCGAGCGCGCTGTGACGGCCGCCATGCGCGAGGCCGGGACCGGGCTGAAGACGGCGTGGCGGCTGCAGATCACCGGCGCGGGACTCGGCACACGGCTTGCCAACTCGATCCGGAGCCAGAACTTCCCGAGGTCGGGCGAAAGCCTGGAAGCCGCGGCACTGGTCTGGTCCAAGGCTCCGGTCATCGTCGGCGCGCATGACACCGGCCCGCTGATCCGCTCGAAAAACGGGTTCTGGCTCGCGATACCGTTGCCCGCGGCGGGCAAATCCCTGCGCGGCGGCCGCATCACGCCCGGCGAGTGGGAGCGGCGACGCGGGCTGCGCCTGCGCTTCGTCTATCGCCGCACGGGCCCAAGCCTGCTGGTGGCTGAGGGACGGCTGAACACCAAGGGCCAGGCAGTGGTGTCGCGCTCGAAGACCGGGCGCGGCAAGGTCACCGCCCCGATCTTTCTGCTGGTGCCACAGGTCAAGCTGCCGAAGCGGCTGGACCTCGCGCGGGATGCAGACAGGGCGTTGGACGGTGTGCCGGGGCTGATCGTGGCGAATTGGGTGGATCAGCGGATCTAACGCAACCCATGCATCACATCCTCGCATTCCGCCCGAATGTTTTTAGCGCCCACAGCTGACGACCAATCAGCCCAGCCAATATGCGCCAGCCCGGTCGCCTGCCTCTTCTTCTCGTAGAGTTCCCGAGCGACGAGCTTGGGGAGCATGACCGCATCGTAGAGGGCATAGTTGCGGTGCCACCGAACCGCCGCGAACCAATCCGCCTTGTCGAGATTGTGCTGCTTCAACGAAACGCGGGGGTAAGGGCCATCGGTGCCGAGGATCCGCGATTTAACTTCAATGAGGCCAAATTGCGGGGAGCGAACATCGGATCCGCGGTTGTTGCCGCCAATCACCTCGCCGCCGGTTGCAATCGCGACCAGGAGTTCAGCCAAGATTTCGTGGCTGATCTTGTCATAGCGGGCCATGCATTTCGCCGTCTGAAGAATGTTCCAAATCTCTCGCGCGTCTTGGGCCGCATGATCCTGTTTTTCGGACAAGAAACCATCTCCAACGCTCTCGTTTGAAGCTGCTGAATAGGCGGAGCGCGAAGAGCTCGCAACGCATCTCCAAGGGTTTTCCGCATGCCCACGCCTCGCGAAACCATCCTCTCCGCGCTGCACGCGCGGCTCTCGGCGCTGCCTGCCACCGCCCTGCGCGGCGAGGTGCTGCCCGAACGCGTTCCGACCGAAGGCCTGCTGATCCTGCGCGACGGCGAGCCCGGAGAACCGGAAGTCACGCTGTCGCCGCTGCGCTACCACTATCAGCACCGCGCCGAGATCGAGGCGGTCGTTCAGGGCGCCGCCCGTGACGCCGCCTTCGACACGCTGACCGCCAGCATCGGCGCGGCGCTCGCCGCCGACCGCACGTTGGGCGGCCTTTGCGACTGGGTGGAGGCGGAAGCGCCGCGGCCCGTCGATCTGCCGGTCGAGGGCGGGGCTGGCCTGAAGGCGGCGGTGATCACGGTGGTGCTACACTATTCCATAGCCGACCAGCTGGCCTGACCCCGACAACCCGAGGAGACGAACATGGCACGAGCCCAGGGGGCGCGGGCGCTGATGGCGCTTGCGTTCGAGACGACCTATGGAACGCCGCCCGTGAGCGGCTTCACCCGCATGCCGTTCGCCAGCACCTCGCTCGGTGCGGAGCAGCCGCTGCTGAACTCGGAGCTTCTCGGCTACGGCCGCGATCCGCTGGCGCCGATCAAGGACGCGGTCACGGCGGACGGCGATGTCGTAGTGCCGCTGGATGCCGAGGCCTTCGGCTTCTGGCTGAAGGCGGCGTTCGGGGCGCCGACAACCATCGGTGCGGAAGCGCCCTACACCCACGAGTTCCAGTCGGGGTCCTGGTCGCTGCCCAGCATGTCGATCGAGACCGGCATGCCGGAGGTCCCGCGCTACGCGATGTACTCGGGCTGCGTGCTCGACCAGATCGCCTGGCAGATGCAGCGCTCCGGCCTGCTGACCGCCACGGCGCGGCTGGTGGCACAGGGCGAGACGGTCGGGACCACGACGAGCGCGGGGACACCGGCCGCACTGGAGCTGAAGCGCTTCGGCCATTTCAACGGGGCGATCACGCGGAACGGCACCGCGCTCGGCAATGTGGTCTCGGCCGAGATCACCTATGCCAACAACCTCGACCGGATCGAGACCATCCGCTCGGACGGGCGCATCGACGGGGCTGACCCCTCCATCGCCGCGCTGACCGGCCGGATCGAGGTACGCTTCGCCGACCAGACGTTGGTGACGCAGGCCATCAACGGCGAGGCCTGCGAGATGGAATTCGCCTACGTCCTGCCGTCCGGCGAGAGCTTCACCTTCACCGTGCACGCCGTCTACCTGCCGCGCCCCCGGATCGAGATTTCCGGGCCGCAGGGCGTGCAGGCGACCTTCGACTGGCAGGCGGCGCGCGACAGCGTCGTCGGCCGGATGTGCACCGCCACCCTAGTGAACGACGTGGAGACGTATTGATGCTGACGCTTGATCTGACGAACGCGCCGCGCTGGCATGATCTCGCGCCCGGCGTGCGGGTGCAGCTGCGCCCGCTGACCACGGCGCTGATGGTGGCGACCCGCAGTGATCCCGGCGTCGAGGCGGTACCGGAGGAGGCTGCCGACGAGGAGCGCGCCGTTGCCTTCGCCAAGGCGCTGGCCCGCCGCGCGGTCCTTGCCTGGGACGGCATCGGCGACGCGGGCGGCAACTCCATCGATCCCAGCCCCGAGGCCATCGACGCGCTGCTCGATGTCTGGCCGATCTTCGAGGCCTTCCAGCTGACCTACGTCTCGAAGGGCCTGCTGCTGGAACAGGAAAAAAACGTCTCCGCGCTCTCGCCGAATGGTCCTTCGGCGGGGGCGAGCGCTACTGCGAAGCCTGCGCGCAAGCCTGCCCGGACTGCCCGGCGCGGCTGAACCGTCCGGAAACTCCGGAGGGTTGGCAGGTCTGGGACCTCGTCGGCCGCCTCGGCGGCCAGCTGCGTGTCCTGCCTGGCGCGGTGATCGGCTGGGACATGTCGGCAGCGCTGGCACTCGGTGATGCCCTCGGTGTGCCGCCGCTCGCCATGGCCGAACTGCTGCCCGTCATCGAGGCGGTGGTGGTGGCCAAACTCAACGAACAGATGGATCACTCCCATGGCTGAGAAGAGGGTCAGCGTCCGCCTCGCGGCCGTGGGCGGACGGCAAGTGCGCGCCGAGTTGGAAGGTGTCGGCGAGGCAGGCGCGCGCGGCTTTGGGCGGCTCAGCCGCGAGATGGAAGCGGCCAACGCCCGGCTCGCCGGTTTCGCGCGCCGGGTGCGCGTGGCGGCTGCAGCTGCGGTCGCTGCCGCCACGGCGGCGGGCGTCGCCATGGTCCGCTCCGGTCTGCAGACCGTCGATGCGCAGGCCAAGCTGGCGCAGTCCCTCGGCACCACCGTCGCCTCGATCCAGACGCTGGAGCGCGCGGGCGAACTGGCCGGCGTCTCCATGTCCGGCATCGAGCAGGCGACCAAGGACCTCACGCGCCGTCTCAGCCAGGCGGCCGCCGGCAGCGGTCCTGCGGTGCAGGCGCTCGATCGGTTGGGGCTCTCGGCGTCCGACCTGTTGACCCTGCCGCTCGACGAACGCGTCGGCGCGATCAACGCCGCCATCGAGGATTTCGTGCCCGCCGCCGAGCGCGCGGCGGTCGCGGGGCAGCTCTTCGGCGAGGAAGGCTCCATCGCCATGAGCCGGATCGACACCGCGACGCTGCGCCAGGCGACCGAGGACGTCCTCGCCTTCGGGGTCGTCGTCTCCGAGCAGGACGCCGACCAGATCGAGCGCACGAACGATGCGATCTCTCGGCTCGGGCTGATCTGGCGCGGGCTGTCGAACCAGCTGGCCGTCGCCGCCGCGCCTGCGCTGGAGGCCGTTGCCGATGCAATGGCGTCGGTCGCCAGCCGCACCGGGCCGCTCGGCATCGCGATCCGCGGGCTTTTCGACAACATCGGCCGCCTCACAACCTATGCCGCCACCTTCTCGGCGTTTCTCGCGGGCCGCTGGGTGGCTGGCATGGCCGCCGCGGCGCTCTCCGTCCGCGGTCTCGCCACGGCGCTGGTCGTCCTGCGCGGCGCCCTGATCCGCACCGGCATCGGCGCGCTCATCGTCGGCGCCGGCGAGCTCGTCTACCAGTTCACCCGCCTCGTCTCCGGTGCCGGCGGATTCGGTGAGGCCATGTCGCTCCTGAAGGACGTGGCCATCGAGGTCTGGGAGCGGATCCGCATGGGCGCCGCAGCGGCCGGGGCCGCGGCAACGGCGATGTTCTTCGACCTGAAGGCGGACGCCGCCTCGGGCATGCAGAGCGCCATCGAGAGCGTCGTCGGCTTCGGCAACACCGCAGCGAACACCTTCGAGGGCGCCTACGAGGCGATCAAGGCGATCTGGGGCCTGCTGCCCGCCGCCATCGGCGATCTGGCGTTCCAGGCGGCGAACAGTCTGGTCGATGGCGTCGAGGCGATGCTGAACGGCGTGGTCTCGCGCATCAACGGCTTCATTGGCGGGATCAATGCCGGCCTCGAAGCCCTCGGGTCGGAACGGCGCATCTCGCTGGTGCCGGACCTCGACCTCGGCGAGATCGAGAACCGCTTCGAGGGCGCGGCCAGTGCTGCCACGACGGCGGCACAGGCGGCCTTCGACCGGGCCTTCGAGGACAACCCGCTCACCGCGCCCGATCTTGGACTGACCGAGGCGGCGAACCGCGCGCTCGAGTCCGCGAACCTCTATCGCGGCGCCGCGCGCGATCTGGCCGACGGCGCCCGCGCCCCACTGGAAAGCTGGCAGGCCCTGCGCGATGCGGTGCGCGGCACCGACGAGGCCAGTGCCGATGCGCTGTCCGAGGCCACGGGTGCTGCCGAGCGGCTGGAGACGGCGCTCGGCGATGCAGGTCGCGCCGCGACAGGTGCAGGCGCGGCGGCCGGGGCTGCCGCCGCTGCGGCGGAGCCCGACACCGAGGCCGCCGTCACCGGTTGGCGGGCGGTCACAACGGCGCTGTCGGACTACGCCAGCAAGGCGCGCGAGATCGGCGGCGATATCGGCCAGAGTCTGGTCGGCGCTTTCCAGTCGGCCGAGAACGCAGTCGGCCAGTTCGTGCGGACCGGCAAGCTGAACTTTCGCGACCTCGTCACCTCGCTGCTCGCCGATCTCGCCCAGCTCGCGGCGCGCCGGTTTATCCTCGGGCCGATCGCCAATGCCCTATCCGGCGTGTTCTCCGGCGCGGGCGGCATCTTCGCGAACGTCCTGCATGCGGGCGGGATGGTCGGCTCGGCTGGGCCCTCGCGGATGGTCCCGGCAATGGCCTTCGCCGCCGCGCCCCGGATGCACGGTGGCGGCATGGCGGGGCTACGCCACGACGAGGTGCCCGCGATCCTGCAGCGCGGCGAGCGGGTGCTGTCGCGGCGTGAGGCGCAGGCCTACGGCGCGGGCGGCGGGGTCAACGTCACCATCATGGCGCGCGACGCCGAAAGCTTCCGGCAGTCCCGCACACAGGTCGCCGCCGACATCGCCCGTGCGGTCTCGCTCGGGCGGAGGGGCATGTGATGGCGTTCCACGAGGTCCGGTTTCCCGACAATATCAGCCGCGGCGCGCGCGGCGGGCCAGAGCGGCGCACCCAGATCATCGAGCTCGCCTCGGGCGACGAGGAGAGGAACGCCAGCTGGGCCAACTCGCGCCGCCGCTACGATGTCGCCTACGGCATCCGCCGCGCGGACGATCTGGCGGCCGTCGTGGCTTTCTTCGAGGCGCGGAACGGGCGGCTGCATGGTTTCCGCTTCAAGGACTGGGGCGACCACAAATCCTGTCTGCCTTCAGGAACGCCATCGCCGACCGATCAGGCCATCGGCACCGGAGACGGCACAACGACCGCATTCCAGCTGGCCAAGCGCTACGCCTCGGGCGCGCAATCCTGGACGCGCGCCATCGCCAAGCCGGTGGCGGGCACCGTGCGCATCGCGCTCGGCGGGGTCGAGCAGCCCTCCGGCTGGTCGGTCGACACCACCACCGGCGTCGTCACCTTCGGCGCCGCACCGGGCGCTGGCGTTGCGATCACCGCGGGGTTCGAGTTCGACGTGCCGGTCCGCTTCGACACCGACGCGCTCGACGTAACGCTCGACCTCGAGCGGCTCGGTTCGATCACCTCCATTCCGCTGCTGGAACTGCGCCGATGAAGACCCTCGCTCCAGCCCTGCAAGCCCATCTCGACGTGGGCACGACGACGCTCGCCTGGTGCTGGCGGATCGCCCGCGCCGATGGCGTCACCTTCGGCTTCACCGACCATGACCGGACGCTGAGCTTCGACGGCACCGACTTCGAGCCCGAGAGCGGGCTGACGGCCTCCGAGGTGCGGTCGGGCTCGGACCTGTCCGTCGATGCGCAGGATGCGGAAGGCGTGCTGACCTCCGACCGCATCACCGAGACCGACATCCTTGATGGGCGCTGGGACAGTGCGGAGGTCGAGGTCTGGCGGGTGAACTGGGCGGACACGAGCCAGCGCGTACTCATGCGCCGGGGCGCCATCGGCCAGATCCGGCGCGGGCGGCTGGCCTTCGTCGCCGAGGTGCGCTCGCTGGCCCATGTGCTGGGCCAGACGGTCGGGCGGACGTTCCAGGCGACCTGCGATGCCGCTCTCGGCGATGCGCGCTGCGGCGTCGATCTGGAGGGCTCGGCCTTCAAGGGCGACGGTGCCGTCATCGATCTCCTGCGGGATCGCGCGTTCACTGCCTCGGGGCTCAGCGGGTTCGAAGCCGGCTGGTTCACGTTTGGCACCGTCGAATGGACGAGCGGTGCGAACGCGGGCCGGCGCACCGAGGTGCTGGGCCATGACGTCGCGGATGGCATCGCCGTGCTGACCCTGCTCGAAGCGTCGGTGCGCGCGATCGCCGAGGGTGACGCCTTCACCATCCGCGCGGGCTGCGACAAGCGCATGGAGACCTGCGGGGCCAAGTTCGCGAACACCGTCAACTTCCGCGGCTTCCCGCACATCCCCGGTCAGGATGCCGTGCTGCGCTACGCCACAAAGGACGGCGGGCACGAGGGCGGCGTGCTGTGACGCAGTGCCTCGCATCAGCCGACCCGGTGCACGTCATCGCCATCGCTCGGTCCTGGCTCGGCACGCCGTACCATGACCAGGCGAGCCTGCGCGGTGTCGGCTGCGACTGCCTCGGGCTGGCCCGGGGCGTCTGGCGCGAGGTCGTCGGCCCGGAGCCGTTCCCGATCCCGCCTTACAGCCGCGACTGGGGCGAGACCGGCCCGCGCGAGGTGCTGGCCGAGGGTGCGCGCCGAATGATGATCGAAGTGGAACCGGGGGCGGCCGGTCCCGGCGCGCTGGTCCTCTTCCGCATGAAGTCCCGCGCCATCGCCAAGCATGTCGGGATCCTCACCGGCCCCGACACTTTCCTCCACGCCTATGAGCGGCTCGGCGTGATCGAGGAACCGCTCAACAACGCCTGGCGGCGGCGCATCGCCTTCGCCTTCCTGTTCCCGCAACGCTGAGACCCCGACATGGCAACGCTTGTCCTCGGTGCCGCTGGCGCCGCCATTGGCGGCAGCATCGGCGGCGCGATCCTCGGCGTGAGCGCCGCGACCATCGGCGGGTTCATCGGCTCCACCATCGGCTCGGTCGTCGACAGCTGGATCATCTCATCGCTGGCGCCCACCCAGCGCATCGAGGGCGCGCGGCTCGACACGCTGCGCATCACCTCGGCCACCGAGGGCGCAGTCATCCCGCGGCTCTATGGCCGGATGCGCATGGGCGGCAACATCATCTGGGCGACCGATTTCCGCGAGGAAACGAAGACCACTACTCAAGGCGGCGGCAAGGGCGGCGGGGGCGGCAAGGTCAAGACCACTGAATATCTCTACTACGCCTCATTCGCGGTGGCGCTCTGCGAAGGGCCGATCACCGGCATCGGCCGCATCTGGGCCGACGGCAAGCCGATGGACCTCTCCGGCGTCACCTGGCGCTGGTAT